>NZ_LT635546.1:385415-714389 GCF_900120125.1 Gemella massiliensis | reverse complement strand
GGACTTAATCAGAGAGTAGAAGCAGAGAAGTAAAGAAGTTGACAAAAGGAGAGGAATTGATATAATATGAGTATAAAGTTTTCGTCTGGTGGCGATAGCAAAGAGGACACACCTGTACCCATACCGAACACAGAAGTTAAGCTCTTTAGCGTCGAGAGTAGTTGGGTTTACGCCCTGCGAGGCTAGATCGTTGCCAGGCTTTTGAAATTAAGAAAAACCTTTTGGGATAAAAATCATGCTTATATAGATAATAAGTGTGATTTTTTATTATATGGTTTTACTTTTATTTTGATTTTAAAGAGAAAATGGAGTATTATATTAGAGTAAACTACTAATGGAGGTAGAGAAATGTTTTATTTGGAAGACGAAAAAACTTTGGTATTAACCGGCGAGAATAAAAAAGATATACTGAAAGCATTGAAAAAAATTAATTATATATCAGATGATAAAAATATAAAAGTAGCATATATAAAAATACTGAATAAACTATTGGATTTTAATAAAGCTATTGAATTATTTTATCATTCTCAAAAACCGGAATTTAATGAAGTATATAAGGAAAGAATAGAAAATTTTGATAACAGTAAAGATGAATTTATTAGAATTAAAGCAAGTTTAAAATCAGAATTTGATAGTAAAAATTATAACAAAGAAATTGAGGAGGAATTTTATTCTATATTAACAAAAATTGAAAATAGAACGGCTGTGTTATTTGAAGAGGAGAAAAAGTATAATTTTAACAATTATTTAATAACTCTTATTAATGATAAACAATTAGAAGAATTTATTTGGTTAAATACAATATATAATATTTATAAGGAAGAGAAAAGTTTACAATCGATTATTACCGATTATTGTCAGTTAACCGATATTGAATTTGCTGATTTATACAAAATTTATTTATTTGTGACAGATTATAATATTAATAGTTTATTATTGAAAAATGAATCTAAAATAATAAATAATGAATACCTTGAAAATGTTGAGAATTTCTTTAATTATATGTATGAATTAATTGATGATCTTAGAACTTTTGCTACGAAGAAAGATAAAAAGAATATTTTAAGTTTTTCAACAAAATTGGAAAGTTATACCAAAACAAGTACACCAACCAAAGAAGAATTTATTTATAGTGTAAGAAAAGTTTTTTCATTTTTAAAAGAATTATATGAAAATGACAATGTTAAATTGTTGCTTGATAATATTTATCCTATTTTGGTTAAATCATTTTATGCACCACTTAGAAATGACGATAAAATAAAATATGAGTATAATCCTGAATTTATATTTGCTCTTGAATATACTCAAATAATTATAGAAGTAATGGACGAAAATAATGGAAAATAAGTTAACCTCAAAAGATTTTTATTGTGTATATAACGATTTTGATATTTCTTTAAGAACGAGAGAACTTAATTTGCTGTATCTTCCACTTATAGGAAGTGAGGCGGTGCGACTGTATCAATTTTTGGGTACAAAAATAACAGGTGATAAAAATATTTCCGGCAACTTTTTACATTATGACATTTTTGATAATTTAATGTTGGATAGTACAAAATTCAATATTGCACGAAAAAAGCTGGAAGCGATAGGCTTACTCTATACATATTTTATAAATAGCGATGGAGTAAATCAGTATTTGTATAAAATAAGAAGTGCGTTAGATTTTAATGAATTTTTTGAAATACCTGCTCTTGACCAACTACTTGAAAATACTATTGGATTAAAGCAATATAATGATATTAAAAATAAATATGGTAATAATAAACTTAATTTTAAAAATTTCGAGAATTTAACTGCTAAGTTTTCGGAAGTGTTTACTTTAGAAAATTTAGATGATTATAGCTTCGAAAATATGTTAGAAAAAACGGCAACCGACACTCCTAACTTTGACGAATATTATTTTGATTTTTCTAAATTAAATTACTTATTGGCAAATAGCTATTTGAGCGAGTTACTTGATGATAAGTCAATAAAAAGTTCTATTTTAGGTTTGGCGCATTTATATAAAGTAACACCGAACGATATGGCAAAAGCTATAGAAAAAAGTGTAAATACTTCGAGCGGAACAATGAGTTTAGATATGAATTTATTGAAGGATTATTTACTTCAATTATTTATTAATGTCAGAAAACAGGAAATCCCTATACTTAACAAAATGATTAATAAAAAATTATTAGAAGAAGATGTAAAAGAGGAATTGACAAGAGAGGAGAAGTTTATAAAAGAGGTAGATAATATAAACTATGTAGAATACCTTAATAAGCAACGCGGAATAATTTTATCAGAAGCTAATGCAAAATCTATAGTCGAAATACAAAATAAATATAATTTTCCGACAGGAGTTTTAAATATTTTATTGGATTATGCAATATCAGAAAGTAATGGGGATGGTGTACCTCATAAAAATTACATTGATGCTATAGCAAGCTCTTGGTCTTCACAAAAACTACTTGGGGCGAGAGATGCTATAAATTATGCCAGAAGAATTCGAGATAATAGAAAAAAATCTTCTAAAAATAATAAAAAACGTGACTATATTAAAAATCAAAAACAAAGTGATTTGTATACGGCACCGGTTCCTGAATACTTTAAGGATAGAATAGAAAATTTATCAGCTACTGATAATAATATTTCAGTAAGAACTGTAACCTCGGAAGATGAAGATGCTTATAAAAAAATGTTGGCGGAATTATATAAAAAGGGGGATAATAAATGAAGAAATTATCTAATGTGCTATTAACAAATACAGAAGAAAGTTATAAAAAATTTATTTCTGAAAAAGTCCTTAGTGATAAAGAAATAATAAAGTTTATAAAAGAAAATTATTTTACGCTTGAAGATATAGAGAAAAATCACGAAATATTCTATCAATATTATATTTCAAAAGATAAAAATTTAGATTTAAACCATATTCCAAAATTACTATACAGAGATAATAAAGTTTATATTACTTACAATGAAACTGATGAATATAGAAATTACAGACAAAGTTTGCAATTGAATAGTAAAATTAAGACAGAATTTGTGCCGTCAAAAATTTTAACTTATACTTTTGAAAATTTGTCTAAAAATAAGGAAAAAGCAAAGGTTGCCATTGAGTGCATAAGAATATGTAATTCAATTTTAAACGAAGTAAATATGAAAGGATTGTATATATACGGATCTACAGGAGTTGGGAAAACATACTTTATGGGATGTATATATAATCATTTTAAAGAAAACGGAATAGAACCTGCCATTATTTATTATCCCGAATTTGTAAGAAAAATAAAAACAAAGATTAGTAATAATGAATATGAACAGTATATAGATATTATCCGAGCAGAAAAAATTTTAATAATAGATGATATAGGTGCGGAAAATATTACAGAGTTTATAAGAGATGAAATCTTAGGACCGATAATTAACTACAGAGAAGCAGAAAATTTACCTACGTTTTTCTCATCTAATCTTTCATTTTCGGATTTGTTGGCAGTGTTATCTAAAACCAAAAATTCGGTAGATCAAACTAAAGCATTACGTATAGTAGAAAGAATTAAATCTCTTAGTACCCCGCTTTTATTAAAAGGACAAAATGAAAGAGAATTATATAACTAAAAATATTAGAGTTGTTACATGATTTAAAAATAAAATATTAACAAAAATAGATATTCACAACATAAATCTGATATAATAGATATGTGGTTTATGTTGTGAAATTTATTTTTGACCAGTTCAGAAAAAATAATTTTTTATGTAATAAAGTAAATAATTTTTAAGTAGGTAGAAAATTGAAAATAGAGAATATAACAAAATTAAAAATCAAATACAAAATTGAATTGGATAATGGGAAACATTTTTATGTATCAGAAGAAACAGTAATAAAATATGGTTTGATAAAAAAAATAGAATTGTCCGGAGAGCAGCTTAAAGAAATATTATCACATGAGAATATAGAAAAAGCATATACTAAAGCTATAAATTACTTAAATTACGGTTTAAGAACAGAACGGGATATGCGAGAATATCTTGAGAAAAAGGAAATAGTTTCTGATATAATAGACGAGGTAATTGAGCGTTTAAAAGTGATGGGATATATAAATGATATTTATTATATTGAGGCAGCTGTTACCGATTATTTTAATCTTAATAAAAAAGGCCCCTATTGGATAAAAAGGAAACTTTTAGGTAAAGGTCTTAATAAGGAAGTTGTTGAAGAGAATATTCAAAAAATTTGTACTGAAGAGCGTATGATTGATACACTTTATCGCATAATAGAGCGTGAATTTAATGCGAAAAGAGAGTCGAAAAATAAAAAAATTCAAAAAATAACGCATAAACTTTATACAAATGGTTATTCTTTTGATATAATTAGAAAGGTATTTGACATATTTTTTGAAGATTACGAAGATGTTGATGAAAATGATGTATTAGAAACTTATTTTAATCGTGCTTATCGTAATTATTTAAATAGGTATGAAGGTTATATGCTGAAACAAAAAATCATTGAAAAATTGGTAAGGGATGGTTTCTCTTATTATGATGTGAAAAACTTTTTAGAAACAAAAGATTTGTAGAAGGAAGAATAGGATGAACAAAAGAAACGAAAGACAAAAGAAGATTAGAAATTTTTCTATTATTGCGCATATTGATCATGGAAAATCAACACTTGCGGATAGAATTTTAGAAAAAACTAAAGCAATAGAAAGTCGAGAGATGAAAGCACAGTTACTTGATTCAATGGATATCGAACGTGAACGTGGAATAACGATAAAACTAAATGCAGTTCAGTTGAGATATACAGCAAAGAATGGCGAAGAATATATCTTTCATTTAATTGATACACCGGGGCATGTCGATTTTACTTATGAAGTATCAAGATCATTAGCGGCTTGTGAGGGAGCTATTTTGGTTGTTGATGCCGCTCAGGGAATTGAGGCTCAAACATTAGCTAACGTGTACTTAGCGTTGGATAACAACTTGGAAATAATACCCATAATAAATAAAATTGATTTACCGGCAGCAGATCCGGAAAGAGTAAAACATGAGATTGAAGATGTAATAGGGCTACCAACCGATGATATAGTTCTTGCCTCTGCTAAAGCGGGAATAGGTATTGATGAGATACTTGAACAAATCGTCGAATATATACCGGCTCCAACCGGGGATGCCGATGAGCCGTTACAAGCACTTATCTTTGATTCTCTATATGACGCATACCGTGGGGTCATTGTTTCTGTACGTATAAAAAACGGTACGGTAAAAGTTGGTGATAAAATTAAAATGATGGCAACCGGAGGTGTCTTTGAAGTAACAGAGGTTGGAATTCACACACCTAAAGAACAGATTGTTGAGGAATTGACAGCCGGCGATGTAGGATTTATTTGTGCTTCAATTAAAAATGTTAGTGAAACACGAGTTGGGGATACAATTACATTGGCAAATAATCCGGCTAAATCAGCATTGCCGGGCTATAGGAAATTAAATCCTATGGTATTTTGTGGATTATATCCTATAGATTCAGCTAAGTATAATGATTTACGTGAGGCATTGGAAAAATTAGAACTTAATGATTCGGCATTACAATATGAAGCTGAAACATCTCAAGCACTTGGATTTGGTTTTAGATGTGGATTTTTAGGAATGTTACATATGGAAATTATTCAAGAACGTATAGAGCGTGAATTTAATATTGATATTATTGCAACGGCACCATCGGTTATTTATAAGGTTGAACAAACCGACGGTACGATGATTGATGTTTCAAATCCGTCAGAAATGCCGGATCCACAAAAAATTAATAAAATTACAGAGCCATTTGTCAAGGCAAGTATTATGGTTCCAAATGATTATGTTGGGGCGGTAATGGATTTATGCCAAAAAAAACGTGGTATTTTCTTAAATATGGAATATATTGACGATACGAGAGTAAATATTACTTATGATATTCCGCTATCAGAAATTGTTTTTGATTTCTTTGATCAGTTAAAATCTAATACAAAAGGATATGCATCATTTGATTATGAATTAACAGGATATAAAGACAGCAATCTTGTAAAAATGGATATTCTTTTAAATGGTGAACAAGTTGATGCTTTAAGTTTCATTGTTCATAGAGAGTTTGCTTACCAGCGTGGTAGAGTAATTGTAGAAAAACTTAAAAAATTAATTCCAAAACAGCAGTTTGAAATTCCTATTCAGGCAGCTATTGGTAATAAGATTATCTCTCGTGAAACTATTAAGGCGATGCGTAAAAATGTTCTTGCAAAATGTTATGGTGGTGACATTAGTAGAAAACGTAAGCTGTTAGAAAAACAGAAAAAAGGTAAAGAACGTATGAAAGCTGTAGGTAGCGTAGAAGTACCCCAAGATGCTTTTATGGCAGTTTTAAAAATGGATGAAGAATAATGAGAATCACACCTAGAGGAGTTTATATACACATACCGTTTTGTAAGTATATCTGTTCATATTGTGATTTTAATAAATTTTATATTCAACGCCAACCTGTTGACAAATATATTGATTGCTTAATAATAGAGATTAATAATATGCCGAACGTAAAAAATATAGAAACAGTTTATATCGGTGGTGGGACACCAAGTGCTTTGAATAATGAGCAACTGCATCGCATACTCACAGCATTAAGGAAAAAAATTCCACAAGAATTAACAGAATTTACATTTGAGGCGAATCCGGAAGATTTGACGGATTCTCGCGTGGCATTGATAAAAAACTATGGTGTAAATCGTGTTAGTATGGGAGTACAAACTTTTAATAATGAATTGTTAAAAATCTTAGGACGCGGTCATGTTGCTGACGATGTAGATACGGCTATTGCTAACTGCAAAAAATATAATATAGAAAATATTAACGTTGATTTAATGTTTTCGTTACCTAAGCAAACTATGGAAGATTTATATAGCAGTATGAAAAAGATATTAGATTATAATATTAGCCACGTATCATGTTATTCTTTGATTTTGGAACAAAAAACCAAATTATATAATCAAGTTCGGGATAAAAAGGTTATACTGCCGACTAATGAAACAGAAGAGAAAATGTATCGTGCCGTTATTGATTATTTAACGGCTAATGGCTATAAGCAATATGAAATTAGTAATTTTGCTAAAAAAGGCCATGAAAGTATTCATAACAGTAATTATTGGCGTAATTTAGAATATTATGGGCTTGGTGCCGGAGCTCATGGGTATGTAGCCGGTGTTCGTTATGCAAATCAAGGAGCGTTAAAATTTTATATTGACAGCATAGAAAGAAAAGGTCATGCTAGACGTGAAGAAAATATTGTATCTTTAAAGGAACATCTTGAAGAAGAAATGTTTTTAGGTCTTAGATTACTTGACGGTGTTGATATGAAATACTTTAAAGAACATTATGGTAGTAATATTGATGAGGTGTTTCCCGCTGCATATAAAAATAATATTAAGCGAGGATATTTGGAAGTTATAGATGGGCATCTTCGCCTTACCAATAAAGGGCTATTTTACGGTAATGATGTATTTTCAGATTTTTTACTTGATTGATAGTAATATTGGAATGAAGAATAATTGTATTTCATTCCAATATTCAAAATAGCAGAAAGGAGAATAATATGCAAGAAAAACGAATAAAACAGTTATTATTGAATTTAAATTCAGAATTTAATTTTAATCTACGGTATGGCAAAAATTTTAAAATGGCATTTTCACATTCATCATATACTAATGAACACAGGTTCGCTAAACATATTAGTTATGAACGTTTAGAATTTTTAGGAGATGCTGTTGTAGAAGTTGTCACAAGTGAGTTTTTATTTAAAAAATTTCCTACATTGTCGGAGGGTGAACTTACCAAACTGAGAGCTTCTATTGTTTGTGAAAAAACATTAGTTAAATATGCCTTATCTTTAGGTTTAGATAAATGTATTTTTCTGGGAAAAGGTGAAGAAAAAATGGGTGGAAGAACACGTCCTGCCCTGCTTGCTGATATATTTGAATCTTTTACAGGAGCATTATATTTAGAAACTAATTTAAGTTCTGTCAGGGTGTTTTTAGAAAATACTCTATATACGGAAGTAAAGGATTACGAATATCACAGCTTTGTTGATTATAAAACTATATTACAAGAATTTATATCGAGAGAAAAAATGGGAACGATAGAATACAAAGTAATAGATTCCAGCGGACCATCACATTTAAAAACTTTTACTAGCAGTGTTACTATTGAAGGGGAAAATTTTGGAATTGGTAGTGCAAAAACGAAAAAAGAATCTGAACAACAGGCAGCTAAGCAAGCACTGAAAAAATTAGGAGAAGTACGGTAATAAAAAGAAAGGAGGTAGGATATGAAATTATCACAAGTTGAAATAACGGGTTTTAAATCATTTCAGGGTAAAACAATATTCAAATTTGATAACAATTTGATAGGTGTTGTAGGCCCGAATGGTTCTGGAAAAAGTAATATCATTGATGCTATTAGATGGGTACTAGGAGAACAATCGGCTAAAAATTTACGTGGTAGTAGCATGAAAGATGTTATCTTTTCAGGAACAGAACAAGCTAAAAAGAAAAATTTCGCAGAAGTTTCACTGACTTTTAGTAATGAACAGAGTAATAGAGAAATAAAACGACGTTTGTATCGTAACGGGGATAGTGAATATTTTATTGATAATAAAAGAGCTAAACTGAAAGATATTAGTGATTTGTATCTTGATTTCGGTATTAACAAAGAAAGTTACAGTATTATCACGCAAGGGAAAGTGGAGGATATTATATCTTCAAAACCGATTGACAGACGAGCTATAATTGAAGAAGCATCCGGTGTGTTAAAGTATAAAAATAAGAAGAAAGAAACTAACACAAAACTTGAAAAAACAACGGATAATATTAATCGGCTAAATGATATTTTTTCAGAAATAAAAGAACGTTATATAACGTTGGAAGAACAAAAAAATAAAACTGAAAATTATTTAGCATATACTAAAGAACTTGAAAAAAAGGATATTTTGATTAATATTTATAATATTGATGAGTACAACAAAAAATTAAAAAAAATATTAAATGAAAAAGCTAATGTTCAAAACGAAAAAGAAATCTTTGAAAAAAAGCAAAATGAATTAATAAAGAATTTAGAATATAATAAAAATAGTTTGATGTATTTAGATAAGACATATTTAAAGTATCATAACGAGGAATTGGAATTAGTTCAAAAAAGAGAAAGTACTCAGTCAGAACTGAGAGTTATCGAGGAACGAAAAAACAACAGAAATCTTAGAACTGAAAAATTGGAACAAGATGAAGAATATTTGAGGACAAGAAAGAAAAATTTTGAAATTAAACTAAAAGAGAGAAAATTAACGGAAAGCGAATTATTGGAGAAAATAAAAAAACTGTCTTTAGAAATTTCCAAGTTAGAAAATAAAGATAATAATATATCAGAAATAATAACACAAAATATAGAAGATATTAAAGATAAATATTACAGCCTTACCATAGAAGAAACAAAATTAGAAAATAGTATAGAAACAGCAAAAAGAGATTTTGAAAATTTTGATGAAAATTATAAAAATTTAGTTAGTGAAATTGAAACTTTGGAAAAGAGTTACAAAGAAAAAAATCATAATCTTTCTGTGCTAATTGATGATTTAGGAAGTATAAATAACAAATTAAAAGAGCATGATGAAATTACTTCAAAACTACTTAGTAAAAACATTCAATATTTAGAAGAAGAAAAACAATTTGATGAACAGTTAAAAACAGGATATAGTTTTCATAGTAATTTGATAAATCGCAAAAAATTTTTAGAGGATCAAATTAATAATCTTAGTTTTTACAATATTGGTGTTAAAGAAATTTTGACCAATAAAGATATAATCTCCGGTATTCATAATAGTGTTGCTAATATAATGACAATTGATAATGAATACGCAATCGCTTTGGATATGGCATTGGGATATTCTCAACAAAATATTGTTGTTGATAATGAAAATGTTGCTAAAAAATGTATAGAACAATTAAAGAAAACTAATAAGGGTAGGGTTACATTTTTACCGTTAAATAATATTAAGTCAAAAGTGATAAATAGAGATATTTATAAGATTCTTGTTAATGAAGAGGGTTTTATTAATATAGCAGAAGAATTGGTTAAGGCAGATGATTGTTATAAAAACATAATTTCCTATTTGTTAGGGTTAGTTATCGTTGTGGATAATATTGATAATGCGAATCGCATTGCAAGAAAAATAGGTTTTAAAAATCGTATTATTACCCTTGACGGGCAAGTAATTAATAGTGGTGGTTCTATTACCGGTGGGGCTGTTAACAAAAATAGTAATTCTCTTATAAAAACTAATTCAGAATTAGAAGAGTTAGAAAATAATTTGATAAAAATAAATTCAAAAATTGAAACATTAACTGCAAAATATGAAAACATAGTAAACTTGAACAGAGAAATAGTAGTTAAGATAGATAATGAAAAGCAAAAAAAATCAGATTTAAATCTGAAACAAAAGGAAACAGAACTGAAGATAGAACATTTGAAAAATGAATTAATACCTCTAAATGCCAATATTGAAATAAATAAGAAAAAATTATTAAGATATAAAAATACAGATAGTGAATTTGAAAATATTTCGTTTTTAGTTAAAAAACTAAAAGAAACAAGAATAACTTTAAAAGAATTGAGCGTTGAATTAGAAAAAGAAAAATTAAAAAGGGAAAATGTAGAACTTGAAGAAAATGAATATTTAGAAAAAATAGCAAAGCTTAAAATAGAAAAATCAAAAATAGCAGAAACTTTAAAGTACTCAAATGAAACTATAGAAAATTTAACTGCTGATATTATAGATATAGATGAGCAGCTGGAAAAATTAGAAATTTCTAAGAAAACTGAGATACTTAGTGTTGAAGAAGAAAAAGAAATTTTCGAAAACAATAGTAACCTTATTATTGAATATAATGATAAATTGGATATGATAAAAGGTTTATTGACAGATTTAGATTTTGAGAAAAGTGATTTGTTTAAAAAGGAAAAAGAAATTACACAAGAACAACAAGTTAATAATGAGAAACTTAAGGAAAAAACATTTCATTTTGAGCAACTAACTATTTCTCAAACAAAAATAGAAGTGAAAATTGATGAATTTTTGGAAAATCTGATTTCTAATTACAATGTAACATATGAAAGTGTAAAGGAAAAACTCGGTGAAGAAGATAGATTGAATATTCATATTTATAAAAATGAGGTGGAAAACCTGAAAAAAAATATACTTAATCTTGGAAATGTAAATATGAATGCAATAATAGAATTTGAGGAGATTAAAGAACGCTACGATTTTTATAGCGAGCAAATTACAGATTTAATCGATGCTAAAGAAAAACTTGAGAAAACAATTATAGAAATAGATAAAGAAGTAAAAGAAAGATTTTTAGGAACTTTTGTTCAAGTGACAGAAAATTTTAATAAGATATTTAAGGAATTATTCAAAGGTGGATATGCAAATATGTCATTAGAAACTCCGAATGATATATTAAATACCGGAATTGTAATTGAAGCATCACCGCCCGGGAAAAAATTACAAAATCTTTCGTTACTTTCCGGCGGCGAAAAATCGTTAACAGCAATTAGCTTATTATTTGCAATATTAAAAGTGAAAAATCCACCATTTGTTGTATTAGATGAGGTGGAGGCTGCGTTGGATGAGGAAAATGTAAATAGATTTTCGAAGTTTTTAAAAATTTATTCTACTAATAATCAATTTTTGATAATTACTCATAGACGAGGAACAATGGAAGTTATGGATAAACTTTATGGTGTTACAATGAAAGAAAAAGGTATTAGCTATATATTAGAGTTGGAATTAAAGGATATAGTAGAGAAAGGAGAATATAACTAATGGCAAGTTTTTTTGAAAAGTTAAAAAATAAGTTTGCTAATAAAGAGGAGCTAAATGAAGAATTAATTTCTTTGGATGAGTACGAAGAGTTTGTTGAAACGCAACTCGTTACAGAAAAATTTAAAAAAGGTTTGAAAAAATCACGTGATAATTTTTCGAATGCACTTAATAATTTAATAAGTTCTTATAGGGAAATAAATGAAGAATTTTTTGAAGATTTGGAAGAACTTCTTATACAGTCCGATGTAAGTTATAATACTGTGTTGGAGCTGGTTGATTATTTAAAAGAAGAATCACAAAAAAGAAATTTAAAAGAACCCAGTGAGCTTCAAGATATGATTATTGAAAAATTAGTTGATGTGTATATGGAAGGAACAGTAAAGTCGGAATTAAACTATGCACAAAATGAAGAATTAACAGTTTTCTTATTTGTTGGAGTAAATGGAGTGGGAAAAACAACATCAATAGGAAAATTAGCTCATAATTTGAAAAAAGAAGGGAAAAAAGTTCTAATTGCTGCCGGGGATACATTTAGAGCAGGAGCGATTGATCAGCTTGATGTTTGGGCAAAAAGAAGCGGTGCTGATATTATAAAATCACATGAAGGTGCTGATGCGGCAGCAACGATTTTTGATGCTATTCAATCGGCAAAGGCAAAAGGATATAATGTTTTATTATGTGATACAGCGGGGAGACTTCAAAATAAAAATAATTTGATGAAAGAGTTGGAAAAAATAGTTAGAGTTATAAAAAAAGAAATACCGGAAGCTCCGCATGAAGTATTGTTGACTATTGATGCAACAACAGGTCAAAACGGAATTTTACAAGCAAAAACTTTTAAAGAAGTCAGTGATGTAACGGGGGTAATCTTAACGAAATTGGACGGAACTGCAAAAGGTGGAATTGTAATTGCCATAAAAAAAGAATTAAACATTCCTGTGAAATTAGTTGGTCTTGGAGAAAACATTGATGACTTAGAAGTATTTGATCCTGAACAATATATTTACGGTTTATTTTATAAGGAAAAAGAAGAAAATTCAAAAGAAAATGAAAACGAGTAAAAATATATAATTTATATTTTGAAAAAGACTATTCCAAAGGGGTTAATTTGTTATGAAAGTTCCTAATATTAAAGTTAGATAAATAGTTTATAGGTATCAAAGTTTGTTTTACAAAAATTTTTATCATTCAGTAAATTTTGAGAGATGACTTTCTAGAATTATGCTTCAAGGAATCATAATTTTTGAATCATCTCTTTTTTGAGCAAAATACTAGATGAGTATTTATATATAAAGTAAAATATTAGTAGTGATAGGAAATTTATTAATAATAAAGGAATGATAGAGATGAAAAAAACGTTTGAGCAACATTTAGAGAATTTTACTGAAATAACAGCAGAAATTGCCTTAGAAAAAATAAATACAGAAGATAAATTCATTTTGTTTATCGGAAGATCAAGTTGTCCTTTTTGTAGAAAGTTTATGCCAAAACTCAGTGAAGTAGTGGTTGAGAATAATTTTAAGGCATATTTTATTAATAGTCAAAATTCTGATGATATAGTAAATATAGAAAAATTAAGAGAAAAATATTCAATCAAGACAGTTCCGGGACTTTTGGTAGCAAAGAATAATGTAGTAAAAGTTGTGTGCAATTCGGGATTATCAAAAGAAGAAATAAAAGAATTTATTAATTAAATTTAAAAACTACCATAATAAGAGTGTTTCGAAAGAGATACTCTTATTTTTTTATTTAAAAAACGGAATAATTATTCGAAAAGTGTAAAAAGTAAAAAATAAAAAAAATTTTTTAATAATTACCATAAAATAGTGGAAAAAAGTGGGGAAATGTGGTAAATTATAGAAGTAAGGTGGTGAAAGTAGTGTTTATAGGTCAATATAATAATAAAATGGATTCAAAAGGAAGACTTAGTATCCCAATAAAATTTCGTGAAGTGTTGGGAGAAAAATTTATTATAACAAGAGGATTGGACTCTTGTTTATTTGGCTATTCACTACAGGAGTGGCAAAAAGTTGAAAGTAAAATAAAATCACTACCTATTACTAAAAAAAATGCTCGTACGTTTCAACGATTCTTCTTTTCCGGTGCAGTCGAAGTTGAAATTGATAGACAAGGAAGAATAAATATACCTAATTCACTGATAGAACATGCAACATTAAAAAAAGAGTGCGTAGTAAATGGTTTATCAAATAGAATAGAGATTTGGGATAAACAACGTTGGGAAAACTTACTTATTGAAAGTGAAGAGAGTGTAGAAGAGATTGCAGAAGAATTGGAAGATTTTGATTTTTAAAATGGAGAATTTAGATGTTTAAACATTATAGTGTGTTATTGAATGAAGCGGTAGACGGGTTAAATATAAAAGAAGACGGAATTTATGTTGATTGTACTTTAGGGGGTGCGGGGCATAGTTTAGAAATTCTAAAGAAGTTAACTACCGGAAAACTCTATGCTTTTGATCAAGATAATATAGCATTAGAAAATGCAAAGGTAAAATTGGCTGATTATAGTGATAAAGTTGTCTTTATAAAATCGAATTTTGAATATTTAAAAGAAAAATTATCGGAATTGGGTGTAGAAAAAGTAGACGGTATTTTATATGATTTAGGTGTTTCATCTCCTCAACTGGATACTCCGGAACGTGGATTTAGTTATAATTATGATACACGACTGGATATGAGAATGGATACAGATGCAAAAATCAGTGCATATGAAATTGTTAATGAGTATAGCTATAATGATTTGGTAAGAATATTTTATCGTTATGGCGAAGAAAAATTTTCAAAGAAAATAGCACGAAATATAGAAAAAAAGAGAGAAATTAAGCCAATAGAAACAACATTTGAATTAGTAGATGTGATAAAAGAATCAATTCCTGCGGCAGCACGCAGAACCGGCGGACATCCGGCAAAACGTATCTTTCAGGCGATACGGATAGCCGTGAATAACGAATTATCGGTTTTTGAAAATTCACTGGAACAAGCTATTGATATAGTAAATGTAGGGGGGCGAATTTCTGTTATTACATTTCATTCACTGGAGGATCGTATTTGTAAACAAATTTTTAATTCTTATGCTAAAAATAAAGATATTCCAAAAAATCTTCCAATATTGCCACAGGACAGTTTGGCAAAATTAAAAATAATTACTAGAAAACCTATTTATCCAAGTAATAAAGAATTAGAGGAAAATAATAGATCACGTAGTGCAAAACTTAGAATAGCACAGGTACAAAGTTAAAATGTTAGGGGAAATAAGAAAAAATGGCAACACTAAAAGTATACAGTAGAGAATATGGTACAAGAAAAGTTCAGGAAAAAGTAAAATTTAATTTGTTGGAAAAAGCAACTTACGGAATTTTTATAGGAGTTATTTTACTTGCTAATGTAGTTATGTTAAACTATAAAGGAGAGTTATATTCTTTAAAAAGTGCTCAGCAAAAAAATGAAGTGGTAATCTCAGAAAAACAAAAAGATAATAATGAACAAAAGGTTGTTATTAATAATTTATCATCATATGAGAGAGTAAAAAAAGTAGCAGAAGCACTGGGAATGAAAATTCAAAAAGATAACACAAAGGTAGTGAGATAATTGAAGAAAAATTCTAAGAAGAAATCTGTAATAAGTCTGTTTATAGATAGAGAAAGTCTGGAACGAAAAGACCATATCTCGAGGGGAAGAACAAAAATTGTATTTTTATTCATTTTTGTTTTTTTCTTTGTATGGGTTGTAATAATAAACATAGGACAAATGATGTTGATTGGAAGTGTTCGTGGTCATAATTTAATGGAATTAGCTGATAAAAAATATAAAATAGATACTAATCTTCAACCTAATCGCGGGAAAATTTATGATAGAAACGGTAATATTTTAGCGGATAACATAGAATCATATAAACTTGTTGCAGTTGTTTCCGATAAAGCAACAGAGGATAATAATGATCCTCATCATGTTGTAGATGTTGATAAAACTGCGGAGGAATTGGCTAAATTTATAAAATTAGATAAGAGCAAAATAAAAGAAATTCTTGAGAAAAAAGGTGTCTATCAGGTAGAATTTGGAAGTCAAGGTAAAGATATAAGTGTAGAAAATAAGAAAAAAATAGAAGAACTAAAACTTCCCGGGATACAGTTTATAGCAACCACAAAACGTTATTATCCAAACGGCAGTATGTTAGGAAATTTTTTAGGATTTGCTCAAAATTCACCGGATAGCGATTTAATAACGGGTAGATTAGGTGTAGAAAAAACTTTTGACTACTATCTAAGAGGTAAAGAAGGTCATATCACCTATGCTAAAGATGCGTGGGGGAAGGTTGTATCAAATATTCCTAAGGTTGAGATTAAGCCGGTAGACGGTGCGGATATACATTTAACAATTGATAAAAATATTCAAAGTTATATAGATAATAGTTTAAAAGATATTCAAGAAAAATATAAACCGGAAAGTGCTTTTGCTATAGCGGTGAGCGCAAAAACCGGAGAAATATTAGGCTTGGGACAAAGTCCTGCATTTAATCCTAATACTCAAGAAAATCTTGAACATGCTTGGGCAAATATATTTTACAATTCAGCATATGAACCCGGTTCAACGCTTAAAACATTTACAATGTCTATTATGGTAGAAAATAACCTGTATAATCCTAATAGTTACTACAAATCTGGTTCGTACAAAGTGGAAGATGCAACAATTTATGACTGGAATAAAACAGGATGGGGAACTATTACTCATAGACATGGATTTCAACAATCTTCAAATACTTTAATGTTAACCCTTCTTCAAGGATTGGGAACTGAAAAATTAAAAACCGGCTTAGAAAACTTCGGTTTTGGGAAATCAACCAATTCATTATTTAATAATGAGGCATCGGGAGATTTGGTATTTAACAACAAAGTTTCCGCTTCTACAACAGTCTTTGGACAAGGTAGTACGGTTACGGCTATGCAGATGATCCAAGCGGAAACAGCAATTTTAAATGACGGTCAGATGCTGGCGCCATATTTTTTACAAAAAATTCATGACAAAACTATTAATAAAGATGTAAATATTGGTGGTAAAAAAATAGTAGGAACACCAATATCAAAATCTACAGCTGATACCATGAAAGAAAAATTGTATGGTGTTGTTAATGGACAATGGGCACAAGGTGGTAGAAGATACCAAGTTGATAATTATAGTATTTCAGGAAAAACGGGAACCGCCGAGGTGGTTGATCCTAAAACCGGTACTTATTACAAGAGTCCATATAAAGTTTTTCATTCATTTTTAGGCTATGCACCGAGCGAAAATCCTGAAGTAATTTTGTATGTTGGAATGAAAGTGCCAACTAAAAATTTAGGAGAAAGTAACGCAAAAGCTGTATCAGAATTATTTAAACCAATAATGGAAAATACTCTGAATTATTTGGATGTCAAGAAAAATTCTGAAGAAAAAATGGAAGAAAAATTTACCATGGATAATTATGAAAACAGCAATGTAAACGCAGCTATTACTGGGTTAAGTGCTAAGACAAAAAACGTAATTACAATAGGGGAAGGGACAACTGTAACTAGACAATATCCATCAAAAGGGAATATATTTAAAAAAGATGATAAAGTATTTTTAGTATTATCTACAGAAAACATAAAACTGCCTAACTTTAAGGGGTGGTCAAAAACTGACGTATTAGCTTATGCTAAATTAGCAGGACTTAATATAGAGGTTGAAGGAAATGGATATGCGACAAGTCAAAATATTCAAGCACAGAAAATAGTAACAAAAAATGAAAAAATAAAAGTAAAATTTAGTTAGATATTAATTGGTTGGGTTAAATTTCTTAACTTGGCTAATTATATAAGGAGATAATAATGGATAATTTATTTATCAAAAAGGCGGTTATATTTTTAGCGATTGCTTTTTTGCTAACAGTATTGATGTTACCTAAACTTATTAGGTATTTACATTATTTAAAATTTGGTCAGGAAATAAGAAAAGAAGGACCGGAAAGTCATAAGCATAAAAAAGGAACGCCTACAATGGGAGGAATTTCTTTTATATTAGCAATTATAATTTCTTTGATAGTAGCATCGTTTGTTGACTTTCAGAATTTCAAATATTATTTACTGTTTATTTATACAGCAATATCATTTGCATTGATTGGCTATATAGATGATATGTTGATAGTTGTTAAGAAGAAAAATGACGGTCTGTCACCTAGGAAAAAACTAATGTTACAAATATTGTTTTCGGTAGTATTCTATGTTTTAATTAAAATTATATATGTTGATATAAACTATATAGAAATACCATTTGTAAATTATCAATTAAATATATCTTGGTTGTATGTATTATTTGTTATATTTTGGCAAACCGGCTTTTCAAATGCTGTAAATTTAACAGATGGTTTGGATGGTTTAGCTTCCAGCGTGACTATTATTACTACTTCCACATTTGCTTTGATTGCATACAAAGAAAATAATTTTCCGGTGTTTGTATTTTGTTTAATGATTGTTGGAGCATTATTAGGATTTTTAATTTTTAACAGAAACCCTGCAAAGATTTTTATGGGTGATACAGGATCACTCGCACTTGGTGGAATATTGGCAGCCATTTCTATAATTTTGCATAAAGAAATAGCATTCCTGTTTATTGGCCTGATTTACATATTAGAGACAGCATCAGTAATAATCCAAGTAGCTTATTTTAAAAAAACAGGAAAGAGAATTTTTAAAATGTCACCACTACATCACCATTTTGAATTATCAGGATATGGAGAAGTGAAGACAGTATATTTATTTGTTGCTATAGCTGTAATATCATCAGCTGTTGGATATTTTATAGGAGTAATGTAAAATGAAAGATTTGGAAAATAAAAGGGTATTAGTTCTGGGTTTTGCAAAAAGCGGTTATGCTACAGCAAAAATTTTAAAAAAATTAAATTTTGATGTAATATTAAATGCCAAAGACGATTTATCCAATAATAAAGAAGCACAAGAATTAAAAAACTTAGGTGTAAAAATAGTAGATAGCTCTCATCCGTTATCTTTATTGGAAAATATTGATATTATAGTAAAAAATCCCGGTATACCCTATAAAATAGAAATATTACAAAAAGCATTAGAAAAAGGTATCGATATAATAACAGAAGTGGAATTGGCAAGTACTCTATTTAATGTTGATATGGTGGCAATAACAGGAACTAACGGAAAAACTACAACAACTCAGATGACTTATGATATTTTAAAAAAAGATGGTAAAGATGTTCATTTAGCAGGGAATATCGGATTTCCGGTTATTGAGGTTGCTTATAATTATCCAAATTCGTTAATAGTAACGGAAGTATCATCATTTCAATTAGAGGGAACAATCGACTTTAAACCCTCAATAGCAGCGATAACAAATTTAGGAGTTGGACATTTGGATTATCATGGTAGTTTAGAAAATTATCATAAGGCTAAAAGAAAAATTTATCAAAATCAAACAAAGGAGGATTATTTAATTTTAAATATCAAAGAGAAAGAAAAATTCAATTTAGAAAATATAAATTCAACAGTTGTCTTTTACGATACAAAAGAAAATAATGATGCTGATATTGATGTAAAAAACAAAAAAGTTATTTATAAGGGTATGGAATTATTTGATGTTAGTAAAATAACTTTACCGGGAAACCATAATATAGAAAATGCAATTAATGCTGCATGGATAGCTTATAAAAAAGGTGCAAGCGTAGAAACCATTCAAGAAGTTTTATATAATTTTAAAGGAGTAAAACATAGATTACAATACGTTGGTGAGTATAAAAATATAAAATATTATAATGACTCAAAAGCAACTAATCCGGTGGCAACGACCAATGCTTTATCAGGTTTTGAAAAAAATGTAATTTTATTATGTGGTGGAACTGATAGAGGAATAGACTTTAAAGAGTTAGTGCCTTATTTTAATAAAATAAAGATGATGATTGTTGTCGGTGAAAGTAAAGAAATACTCTATAATCTTGCTGTGGCGAATAATGTAAGATGTGAGCGTGCTGTGAAAATAAAAGACGCCACGATACTTGCAAGTATCTTAGCGGAGGCAGGTGATACAGTATTATTATCATCGGCTTGTGCTTCTTGGGATCAGTATAAATCTTTTGAACAACGTGGAGATGAATTTATAGAAACATTTAATAATATAAAGGATAGATAGATATGAATGCAAAAAATAAAAAATTGCTTTCAAAAATAAATAGCGAAAAAAAACAGACTTCACTAAAAAAAATTAAAAGAAAAAAACATATCGAATTGATTTTGATAACCTCTTTATTTTTAATAGTATTTCTGTTTATTGGTTATATGTTTAGCCCATATACAAAATTAAAAAATATAAATGTTTCGGGCTATAATCAAACGACAGAAGAAGAAATATTATCTGCAGGAGCGGTTGATACAAATTTAAGAACTTGGTCAATAAAAGATGATGAAATAGCCAAAAATATAAAAAATAAATATAATATTTTAAAAAATGTTAAAGTAACTTCAAAAATGCCGAATAATATAACTATTGAAGTGGAAGAATATAAACTTGTTGCACAAAACAAGAAAGAAGATGGGCAGTATGAAGTTATAATGGAGAATGGTGAAACTTATAATGGTGAAATTAGAAATAATTATAGTTTGCCAATTTTAGAAAATTTTAAAAATGATAGAACAAAAGTTTCAGCAGTATATAATAATTTGGCACAATTAAAAGAAGAAATATTAAGCGAAATTTCAGAAATAATTAATGATGAAGGGAAAGAAACTATTACTATTTATATGAAAGATGGTCAAAAAGTAAAAGCATTAAGCTCATCTTTTTCTGAAAAATTAAATTATTATGACAGCATGGCTAAATATATTAAAGATAAAAATAAAACTATATTAAACTTAGTTAATGGAGCATATTTAGAAACTGAAAAAACGGATAAAGAAAAAACAAAAAAAATAAAAGATTTGTTAAGTAAATCCGGTAACGGTGAGTACACTGTAAATAGTGACAATAGTAATTTCAGTACAAAAAATAATACTTTAAAAAATTCAGATGACAATAAAGAAAATAGTACAGAAAAAAGGTCAGCTGAAACAGATACAAAAAAAAATCAAACAAAGTCGCAAAAACAAAAAAAATCTAAGAAAAAATCATATAATCCATAAAAAAGATTGAAGATAGAGAATAAAAAGTATTATCTATTTTCAAATCTTTTTGTTTATAAGAAAGAAGATATTAGGTTGTATAATAAATACGGGGCATGGGGAAAATCCATACCTCGTATTGTTTTTTAATATACAAAAAGACAAATGTCCAATATAATTAAAGTGCAAAAAAATAAACTATGAAAGGATATCTGTCATGAATAATTTTAACACAAAAACAAAAGAAATAAAAGAGGGAGAATTCATTAAAAACCTACTACAAATAAAAGATAAAAATATAACTATTGAGAAAACACATAACGAAACTATAAAAAATAATCAAAAGTACTTTGTATTCAAAAGTACCTTAACATATAAACCCAAGAAGTGTGAATGCTGTGGTTGTCTTAATAAAGGTTATACTGTAGTTAAAAACGGCTTTAATGAACTTACTAGAATTAATCTATTAAAAATATCAGGTATCCCTGCTTATTTGGAACTAAGAAAGCAACGTTTCAAGTGTAAAACTTGTAATAAAAAATTTGTAGCTACTACTTCTTTTGTAGATAAATACTGTAGTATTTCTAAAAATGTTAAGTTTTCTATAATGAGTGATTTAGCTGATACTTTATCTTTTAAACAAATAGCCAAAATGAATAATGTATCGGTTAATATTGTTATAAGAACTCTTTATAAATGTAAATCCCATGTAGACATTCTTAACTATAATACCTTACCTGAGTATTTATGCTTTGATGAGTTAAAGTTTACTAAAGATAGTAAAAATGGTATGAGTTTTATTTTTTTAGATGCTTTAACTCATGAGATTATTGATATAGTTGATGGTAGAACTGAGTATATTTTAAATAATTATTTTTCCAGATTTTCTAAAGAGGCTAGAAGTAATGTTAAGGCTATTTGTATTGATATTTATACTCCTTATATGAAGTTGATTAGAAATAAGTTTCCTAATGCTGAAATTGTTATAGATAGGTTTCATATTATTCAAAATGTTAATAGAGAACTTTATTCAAAATGTTAATAGAGAACTTAATAGAACTAGAGTTAAGCTAATGAATATTTACAAAAAACAAAAAGGTATTAATTATACTCTTTTAAAAAATAATTGGAAGTTAATATTAGAAGATGAAAGTAATGTTACTCATGGTAGGTTTTTCTTTAATAGGAGTTTTAGGAGTTTAGTTACTAGACGTGATATTTTAGATTATTTATTAGGATTAGATTGTATATTTAAGGCTAGCTATGAGAGAGTTCAGGATATTAGATATGCAATAAGGTATAGAAATGAGTTGGAGTTTAAAGAATTAATTGAAAAATCTACTATCGATTTATCTGATGGTGTTAGTAAGGCTATTAATACTATGAGAAAACATAAAGGGTATATGCTTAATAGTGTTAGGTATTCTATTTCTAATGGTTCTTTGGAGGGTATTAATAATAAGATAAAGGTTTTAAAGAGAGTTTCTTATGGTTATAATAGCTTTTATAACTTTAGATTACGCATTTTAGTTGTTTCTAGGTTATTTGTTTCTGAGTATAAAAATAATATTTCTTTTAAGGGCGTTTTGAAAAATGCCAAGCAACACTGCATTGCTTAGCATTTTATCCTTATTTTTTCTCATGCCCCGTATTTGACACAGAGCCAGATATTAAAGCCAAATTTTATAGTATTTTAAAATTAAATAACTACTAAATAAATTTTTTATTATAAGAAACAAATAATTTAATAAATTTTAATTTTTTTATTGTTTTTGATATTTTTTTTTTGAAATTTGTGTTATAATTTAGTATGTGTAAATAGAATTGGCGAGTATTTACAATTTTATAAATTATATAACTAGAAACATAAGGAAGGAGTGTTTGACTTGAGTTCACAATTATATACTTCGATTGATCTGGGTTCATCTAGTATTAAGGTGATTATAGCAGATGTTGTATATGAAAAATTGAATATTCTCGGTGTCGGTGTTGTAAAGACTACTGCAATTAAGCGGGGAAATATTATTGATGTTGAGTCTGCAACAAGAGATATTCAAAAAGCGATTGATATTGCTAAAAGTGAAGCTAATAAGGATATACGATCATTATATGTAGCTGTTCCAAGTATACACACTCATATAAAAAAAAGTGTAGCGGAAATTAAATTTGATACAAAACATGACATAGATGGTAGAGATATAGAAGAGGTAATAGAAGAAGCAAAAATATTACCGTTGCCTAGGGAAAGAGAAGTAGTTCAAGTGATACCGGATTATTATCGACTTGATGATATTGAGCGTATTAGAAAGCCGAAAGGAATGACGGTTCATAATTCTTTTGAAGTGACGGGGAATAGAGTATTAACTTCTAAAACGCATCTTCATACTATTTATAAGTGTATAGAAAATTTGAGATTGGACTGTAATGAAACATTTTGTACATCACATTCATTAGGAGAATTGCTTCTAAATGATGAAGAGAAAGATTATGGTTCGGTTATTATTGATATAGGTGCAGGACTTACAACCGTCAGTTATTTTGAAGATGGAATACTTCAATTATCGCAATCAATAGAGTTGGCAGGTGAAGATATTACCAGAACTATATCTGATGTTTTAAACGTCCCAATGAAAAGAGCGGAAGAAATAAAGGTAACACAAGGACATGCTTTTTATGATACTGCATCTTCTCAAGTAGTGATAGAACTTGAAAATTTAGAGCCGGATGAAGAACCGTATACTCAAAAAGAATTAGCAGATTACATAGAAGAAGTTGTTGAGGAAATTATTTTACGTTCATTTGATGCTTTACGAAAAGCGGGGATAAACAGAGTAAAAGGTAACGTTGTTCTGACAGGTGGAACAACTCTTATGCCCGGCGTTTTGGAATTGGCAAAAGATATGTTGAGAAAAATGAATGTCAGAATAGGATCGCCTAAAATTATAGGTGCAAATTCACCTGAACTTTCAGTAGTTGTCGGTACTTTAACAAGTAGTTACAAAATTGAATCATTATTTGGTTATCAATTGGTAGACGAGGCTACTACGATAAAAGATACTAATACAACATTTGAAAATGTAAAGGTTATAGAAGAAATACCAAGAATGTCGGCATCTGAAGAAACTTCAAAGGTGACCGATAATGTTCATGCGGAAGAATATCATGAAGATAATGAAAAAGAAAACGAAGAAAAAGGAATATTTAGTAAATTAACAAAAATGTATAATTCATTTTTTGAGTAATAATTTAGGAGGAAATATAAATTATGTTAGAAGCATTTGATCAATCAGCAGTAATTAAAGTAGTTGGAGTCGGTGGTGGCGGTGGAAATGCCGTTGATCGCATGGTAGAGAGCGGAATTCAAAATGTAGAATTTATTGCGGTAAACACAGATGCACAAGCACTAAGACGTTCTAAAGCAGATGTAAAGATTCAAATTGGTGAAAAATTAACTAAAGGTCTTGGAGCAGGAGCGAATCCTGAAGTAGGGCGTAAAGCGGCTGAAGAAACTAAAGATAAAATAGAAGCAGCGTTAGAAGGTGCTGATATGGTATTTGTCACTTCCGGAATGGGAGGGGGAACCGGTACAGGTGCAGCACCAATTGTAGCAAGTATTGCAAAAGAATTAGGTGCATTGACAGTAGGTGTAGTTACTCGTCCGTTCAATTTTGAAGGTAAAAAAAGACAAGTACAATCAACAGCAGGAATTAATTCATTAAAAGGTGCGGTTGATACGCTTATCGTTATTCCAAATGATAGATTGTTGGATATTGTTGATAAATCTACTCCAATGTTACAAGCATTTATTGAAGCTGATAATGTACTTCGTCAAGGGGTTCAGGGTATTTCTGATTTAATTAATGTTTCAGGTACTGTTAACTTGGATTTTGCAGATGTAAAAGCTATTATGGCAGATCAAGGCTCTGCACTAATGGGTATTGGGGTAGCTTCTGGCGAAAATAGAGCTATTGAAGCTGCTAAGAGAGCTATTTCTTCTCCTTTATTGGAAACTTCTATTGTTGGAGCAAAAGGTGTATTATTAAATATCACAGGTGGACCTTCATTAAGTCTGTTTGAAGCACAAGCAGCAGCTAGTATTGTTCAAGAAGCCAGTGATGATGAAGTAAATATGATTTTTGGTACAGTATTTAACGATGAATTGGAAAAAACAGACGAAATTATTGTTACTGTAATTGCTACAGGATTTGAAGAAGACGGTGTAAGTGTGGAAAGAGATATATTACAACAACGTCCGGCACAACCCGAAGCAAGTTCATTTACTAGCGGTTATGGTAAAAACGAAGTAGAACAAGAAATGTACCCACGTCCAAGAAGACGTGCTAGAAGAGAGATATAATAAAATGAAATAATTAGTATAGGTAAAAATATCTATACTAATTATTTTGATTGTTAGGTTTATAGTGATATGGTACTTTTAGTAACGAACTTTAATTTTAAATTTATGATGAATTGTAAATAAAAATATATCACAAGTGCTTATATTACTTACGATTGGTTTAAAAAATTTGTATATAAATATATAATTTTTATAAAACTCTTGAAAATTGTTAGATAATATAATATAATTATAGCAAGTTTGATAAAGACATGATTATTATAAATTGATTAATAGAGAGAAGTTGGCTGGTGAAAAACTTTATGAGATTGTAGTAATTATCACTTTTGACATTAACAATTATATAAATAATGAGTGCTCTTAGTATGAGTTAAGTGAGGTGGTACCGTGGAATATTTCCGCCCTCTTCTAAATTACTAAGGGTTTTTTAATTTGAAAGGAGCTAACAATGGTAGAATTAAAAGATACTTTATTAATGCCGAAAACAAAATTTCCAATGCGTGGAAATTTACCAAATAAAGAACCGGAATTTTTAAAACGCTGGGCTGAAATGGATTTATATCGAAAAATTTTAGAAAAAAATGCAGAAAAACCAACTTATGTATTACATGACGGTCCTCCTTATGCAAATGGTAATATTCATATCGGACATGCGTTAAATAAAATATTAAAAGACTTTATCGTTAAATATAAAAATATGAACGGATTTTTATCAAATTATGTACCGGGGTGGGATACGCATGGTCTTCCTATTGAACAGGTATTGGTAAATAACGGTGTTGATAGAAAATCTATGCCGGCTACAAAATTTAGAAATAAATGTAAAGATTACGCATTGAAACAAATTGACAAACAGCGTACAGACTTTAAGAAGCTTGGCGTTATAGGAGATTGGGATAACCCATATATTACGTTAGATCCAAAGTTTGAAGCTGAACAAATTCGTGTATTTGGTAAAATGGTAGATAAAGGATATATCTATAAGGGATTGAAACCTATTTATTGGTCGCCATCATCAGAATCTGCTTTAGCAGAGGCGGAAATTGAGTATAGGGAACATACATCGCCATCTATTTATGTGACTTTTGAGTTAATTAGCGAAAATGGTTCAGTTGAAAAAGGAACGAAATTTGTTATTTGGACGACAACCCCGTGGACATTACCGGCTAACTTAGGTATTGCTGTTCATCCGGATTTTGAGTACCAAGTAATTAAACATAATAATGAAAGTTACTTAGTGGCGAAAGAACGCGTGGCATATTTGGCAGATAAATTCGGCTGGGAAGAATATGAATTAGGTGAAGTGTTATTAGGAAAGGATTTGGAATATCTATTATGTAAGCATCCATTCTTAGATAGAACATCTACATTAATTTTAGCTGATTACGTCACATTGGATTCAGGTACCGGCTTGGTACATACTGCTCCGGGTCACGGACTTGATGACTACCTTGTCGGTCAATTACAATATAAACTCGGGGTATTATCACCCGTTGATAATCAAGGTAATTTAACAAAAGAGGCGGGAGAATTTTCAGGACAATTTGTTTTTGATGCTAACAAAAACATCATTGAGCGTTTAAATGAGTTAGGATTATTATTAAAACAAGAAAATATTACCCATTCGTATCCACATGATTGGCGTACTAAAAAACCTATTATTTTCCGTGCAACACCACAGTGGTTTTGTTCAGTTGAGGCATTTAGAGGTCAACTTTTAGACGCGGTGGATAATACTAAATTTTATAGTGAGTGGGGGAAACCGAGATTATACAATATGATTCGTGATCGTGGAGATTGGGTGATCAGTAGACAACGTGTTTGGGGAGTACCTATTCCTGTATTTTATGCTGAAAACGGTGATGCAATATTAGATAATAATGTTATTGAGCATGTAGCCAAAATTTTTGAAACAGAGGGGTCTAATGTTTGGTTCTACAAAGATGCAAAAGAATTATTGCCGAAAGGCTTTACCCATGTAGGAAGTCCTAACGGAGAGTTTACAAAAGAGATGGATATTATGGATGTTTGGTTCGATTCTGGTACATCACATCAAGGGTGTTGTGCATTACGTGACGATTTAACGTATCCGGCTGATTTATATCTTGAGGGAAGTGATCAATATCGTGGTTGGTTTAATTCATCATTAATTACGTCGGTAGCAGTGTCAGGAGTAGCACCATATAAAGAATTAGTATCAGCAGGATTCGTTATGGATGGAAATGGTAATAAAATGAGTAAATCATTAGGTAATGTCATTTCTCCGAACGATGTAGGTAAACAATTAGGAGCGGAAATTATCCGCCTATGGTCAGCAAGTGTTGACTATACACAAGATGTTCGTATTTCTAATGATATTTTAAAACAGGTATCGGAAACATATAGAAAAATAAGAAATACTTTCCGTTTCTTATTAGGAAATTTATTTAACGGTAGCTTTGATAATAGAAAAGATGTATTGCCTTATGCTGATTTAGAAGAATTGGATAAATACATGATTCTTAAATTTGAAAAAGTTGTATCTAATGTTTTAGACAATTATGAAAAATATCAATTTAATACTTTAGTGAATGAATTAGTAAATTTCTTTAATGTGGAGTTATCTTCATTTTACTTAGATTACGGTAAGGATATTTTATATATCGAAGCGGAAAATTCTCATAAACGTTTAAGCATGTTGACAGTATTATATACAATTTTAAATAAATCTGTTCGATTATTGGCGCCTATTTTGTCATTTACTGCAGAAGAAATTTATGATAATATGCCTTATGAAGATGCGGAATCTGTGCATTTATTGGATTTTCCTGTTAAAAATGTAATCGTTGATGATGTATTAGAAACGAAGTGGGATAAATTATTAAAAGTAAGAGATGATGTAAATAAAGCGTTAGAAGAAAGTCGTAATGAAAAAGTAATCGGTAAATCATTAGAAGCAGCTGTAGAAATTTACAGTGATAATAAAGAAATAGTAGAATTGTTGAATTCTGTAAATAATTTACACCAATTATTTATTGCAAGTAAAGTAGTAGTTAAGGAAAATGACGGCGTAAACTATGATTATTCACAAGTTAAAATAACAAAAGCAAGCGGTGAACGTTGTGAACGTTGCTGGAATATTGTTGAAACTGTTAATGAAGAACATGTTTGTCATAGATGTGAAAGTATTTTAGCATAGTGTTATAAAAAATAAAGGTTAAGAATTTTAATAAAATTTGCTTATTATTAGTATTAGGAAGTAATTCATTGATTTGAGAATATACTTTAAAATATTTTTTCAAAATTTAATTTAATGAACTGTGAGGGAGCAACTTAATAAAATCTATTTTTAATGAAAAATTGGGTGTATAATAATTAGTGTGGATAAGAAAAATCCATACTAATTATTTTTTTATTTTTAAAAAGATGATTAGAACTAAATAATTGTACATTTAATTACTAAAAAAAGTCTAATCAATAAAAGACTAGACTTTTTGGTAAAGATTATCTAGTTATTAAAATAAAACACCTATCATACTTGCCGGTAGATAAAATAAGTTTTAAAATTAATAAAAAGATAACTTATGCACTCTAGTATGAATACAATATTAATATAACATTAGTAAAAAGGAAAAGCAAGTATTCCTATATCAAACTTGCAGACGGAGAAGACGCTAGCTCTATTGTTTTAATTATTTAAGTAGGTAATAGTTTTAAAGTGCGTTTATCGGTCGAACATTATAGAAATATAATGTAAAGTTGTTATAAATAACAAACAGTATTAAAAGAAATACAAAAAAATTTATAATTTCAAAAAATGTATTAACAAAATATAGTAAATGTACTATAATATAAATATAAGATAGAAAAAATAAAAAAAGAAGAATTAGCCAAGCAACTACCAATCACAGACTAATTCTTCAAATTTAAAGGATTCAATTAACAAGTAATTGAATAAGTTAATTTTAAATTATTTTTTCTAACTTGTCAATAAAAGCAATTAAGGAGAAAAAAGTAATGTTAGAATTAAAATTTAAACACAGAGGATATAATAGATTAGTAGAAATACAAGGAGATACATTTCAAGAAATGTATTATGAATTAAATCAAATGTTAAATTCAATGGAACCTACATTTCAAGAAGATAGATTTATTGAAGATTTAGAACAATTTGATAATGAATATTATAAAAAATTGTTTGAAGAAGATTCGGAAAAAGCGAATGAATATTGGAATTTAATGAAAAAGTTTATTTGTGAAGGAAATTATAAAGATTTTATAGATGATATTTTTTTATGGACAAGATATTAAAGATTATTTAATTCAGTATCATAATGTATATTATTTTGATGAAATAGTAGAATATGATAATTTAAAATATAATTATAAAGATTTAGATAGAGTAAATAAAAAGTTATTATCTACAGGAAAAGTAAAAGTAGATTTTAATGAAAGATTATATACAGAAGATGTTAAATTATATGAGCAATTAGAAATAAAACTTGAAGATAATTAGGCTAGAGGGTAAGGTGTAAAAGCCTTATCCTTTTTTTATTTGCAAAATTTAACGTAAATACGATATAATAAAGTAAATTAGAAAAAAGGAGTTTTTAAAATGGATAAAGAAAAAAGAAATAAGCGAGATAGAGAACTTTATAGAAATAATGAAGAAACTAAGAAAAAAAGAATATATACGAATTTGAAAAGTGGTTCAAAAAGATTTTTAGAAATGGCTACAGATGAACATTTATTAGAATTAGAAAAATTATTAATTCAGGAAAAAATATCTAGAAAATTATAAAAAACACTTGACAGAACAACGTAATTACGTTATAATATAAATATAAGTTAGCTAAACAACAATAAATACAAGCTAACAAAAAAATAATTTCAAAGGAGTTTTAAAATGTTAATACAAAAAGAAAAATTACAAGTAGGAGAAATTTTATCAAGTTGTTGGGGATATGAGCAAACAAATTGCGATTTTTATCAAATTGTGAAAATGACTGATAAAAGTATTTGGATTCAGGAAATATGAGTGGAAAGAACCCCTTATAATTATATGAGTTATGAAGTAAAACCAGTAAAAGATAATTTTAAAGAAGATTCGAAAATAATTAGAAAAACAATTAAAGATTATATAAAATTGAATGATTTTCAGTATTTAGACCATTATAATGAAGGTGAAGTATTAATAGAAAGTAAATATTATGGGTCTACAAAATATAGGACTGATGAAGAGGAATAAGAGTTTTGAACTCATATTCCTCTTTTTTTAAAAAAGAGGAGAAAAAGAGAAATTAGGATGGTTAAGTCCTAAGCAATATAGAATTAAACATATGACTGTATAAATATAAAAAGATAGCGTAGCAGTCATTACAACTACTACGCTATCCTAAGTCTAACTTTTTGGGGTCAGATCAGTGTAGGGGTTATTTTTTGTTTTTAAAATAAACATTTTGAGGTATTTCTGTTATTTAGGAAATTTTAAAAAAAGGGATTTACCTTGCACCTTATATAATGTACAATATAAATATAAGGAGGTGAGAAAGTGAGTAAGAGAAAAAAAAAGAAGATCTTAATCAAGAAATTCTAGTTAAAATTTCGATAGTCTTAGCGATTGCTCAAATAGTCAAGACGTTAGTAGAATTACTTGATAAAATCTTCTAAATTATCATAAGGGAAAGGAGCTTAATAACAGCTCCAAGTACCCCTATTACTCACATTATAGCATGGGTAAAGAAAAAATACAAATGTTAATATTGCTATTAGGAATTGCAGCAACTATAATTTCAATAATTTTAATATTTACTTAGGAGGATTTATGATAGAAAAAGTAATAGAGGATATAGAAAAATTATTTAATCTGAAAATAACTGATTATAGAATATCAAAAGATACTGGAATTGCGTTAAGTGTTATTCAAAATTATAGAAGTGGAAAATATTCTATTGAAAATATGACTTTGAAAGTTGCTAAAAAACTTCACGTATATTATTTGGGAAAAAATAGAAAATAAAAAGAGAATAAAAAATGTAAAAATTAGAAAATAAAAAGTTATATTATGCGAATGGTAATAAAAAGTAAAAATTTGTAATGTAGAATTTGATGAAGAAGATTAGAAAAACAATTAAAGAATATATAAAATTGAATGATTTTCAGTATTTAAATCATTATAATGAAGGTGAAGTATTAATAGAAAGTAAATATTATTAAGAGAGAGTGTAAAAACTCTCTTTTTTAATTAAAACAATTTTTTAAAATATATTTTTCTAAATTTTTTATTTAAAAACTAAAAAACTAAGGTAAAGAAAATATAAAAAGTATATAATGTGTTAAAATAAAAGAGAAAGCCCAACCCAGTTTTTTCCGGAGCTAGAGCAAAAACAGGAAAAGAGAAAATAAAATTACGGTTTTATGCCGTAAAATAGCAAAGCGATAGAAGGGAAATTTTTTGTTTTTCCGTCTGCTATCGAAAAGCGAAAAGAAGGCATAAAAAAATAAAAGTCAAGGAAGAGTAAGGAAGATTTTTTAAAAATTTTAGAAACGAAGTGAATAAAAATTTTAAAAAATACTCTTACCCTTCCCTTTACTTTTATTTAGTTAATAAGAAAAGAGGAAGTATGCCGATAAATATATTAGAACTTTTAAACTTCAAAGAAAAAAGATTAAAATTATATCACTCTGAAAAAGTTAAAGAGGATAATAAGCAAGTAAATTATATATATGGGAATATAAGTTATGTTCCAAAAAGATGTCCTAAATGTAAAGAAATAAAGTTATTAAAAAATGGGACAGATACGGTAAAATTACAAATACTTAATATATGTGGAATAAAATCCTATTTAATTTTAGAAAAACAAAGAATACTTTGTACAAAATGTAATTATTGTTTTAGTGTAAGGTTTAAAGATTGTAAAAAGCATTGTAGGAAAGTAAGAGTAGTATCAAATATAGTAGATTATCAATTAGCAAGGACAAAAAATTCATTAAATGATATAGCTAATAGTAATGAAATATCAACGTCTTATGTACAAAAACAAATATCGAGATATAAGAAAAATATAAAAGTTAGAAAGGATACATTACCAAAAGTTTTAGGAATAGATGAAATAAACGGAGTTAAAACATATCAAGGGAAATATAATTGTTTAATCTATGATATAGAAAAAAGAAAAGTAAAAGATTTTTTAATAACACGTAGAAAGCAATATTTAGATAATTATTTTTCAAATTATACAGAAGAAGCAAAAGAGCAAGTAAAATATTTTGTAACGGATATGTGGGATACTTATATATCATCAGGTAAGAAGCATTTTAAAAACGCTAAAATAATAATAGATAGATTTCATATAATAAAATTAGCGATAGAAACATTAAATAAGATAAGAATAGAAGTTATGAATAAATATAAAGTAACTGATTTTAATTATAGAGTTCTCTATAGATTTAGAAATTTGATAAAATTAAAATCAGAAAAAATAACAACTAATTATAGAAAATACAGAGGATATAACTTTTATTCAGATTATGATGTAATAAAATACATATTATCATTATCAGAAGAATTAGAAGAAGCATATTATTTAATGCAGGCAGTAGTTGAAATATTTGATAAAAAAAATGAAAAGAAATTAGATGAAATATTTCAAAATACTAATATAAGCCATTGGAAAATAAAATCAACAATAAAAACATATATAAAATATCAAGAATATATAATAAATTCAATAAAATATCCATATTCAAATGGAGTAGTGGAAGCTGCAAATAGAAATATAAAAAGATTAAAAAACAATGCTTGTGGGTATAGAAATTTTCAAAATTTCAGAACAAGAATATTTATGATATTTAATTATTTATCAGAAGAAAAAGTAAAAAATAGTAAAAAAGTACCTAAAACTATAAGGGCAGGATAAAACATAGAAGATAAAAAAGAATAAATAAAGTCAACCTATATAAGAGTAGAAATAGTCAATAAAAGTCAAAAATTTCTATTTGGTAGGTTTATTTGTCGTTAAAAAATTTAAAAATATGGTAAAAAACAAAGAAATAACTCATAAAAAAGATTGAATTAAGTTAGTAATATCAATCTTTTTATGAGTTAAATATTTTTTTATGAATTTTTTTATCAACATCTATTGACAAAGAACCATTAAATTATGATTTTTGAGTTGCTCCTTTTTTATTTTCTATAGAAAATATATAAAATTTAGATAAATAGCAATATAAGACATAAAAGCTAATATTTATAAAGAAATAATTATTTTAAATAATAATATAAATAGAAAACATAATAATTCGTGAAAAACTGATAAAAATCTAATAAGTAAAATATTAAAATAAAAAAATAAAACTAAAACCGTTCATTAGAAGTATATAATTAAAAAAATACAAAAAAAACAGAACTTTATTACTTTATTAACTTGACAATTACTCATAAAAGATATATTATAAATAATGTGCTAAATGCATTAATAAAAACTAAGGAGCATTTCTAATATGTTAGAACGTCTTTTTAAATTACAAGAGAATAATACGAATGTTAAAACGGAGATTGTTTCAGGATTAATCACGTTTTTCTCAATGAGTTATATTTTAGTAGTCAATCCCGCTGTATTATCAGCAGCAGGAATTCCATTAGATAGAGTATTTACCGCAACTATATTAGCGGTGTTGGTTGGTACTCTTATAATGGCGTTTGGAGCAAATTATCCGATTGTTGTAGCACCGGGTATGGGGATAAATTCATACTTTGCGACTTTGGCTGCAACGTCAGGCTATAATTACAAAACACTTCTTGCTACATGTTTTATGGGAGCGGTAATTTTTGTTATATTATCAGCAACAAAATTTAGGGAGAGTTTAATTGATTCTATACCTAATAATTTAAAATATGGTATTTCAGCTGCAATCGGTCTATTTATAGCTTTTTTGGGACTGAAAAATTCTTCATTAATAGTCGCTAATGAACATACTATTTTATCACTTGGTGACTTAAAAAATCCTGTTGCTTACATGACGATTTTAGGTATTTTTATTATTTTAGTTTTACTTGCGTTAGAAGTAAAAGGAGCTATTTTTATTGGTATGGCTGTTATTGCAATTATTAGCTATTTTACCGGTTTATTAAAAGTAGATAAGATATTTGGAATACCACATATGGATTTAAGTTTACTTTATAACCCAATTACTGAAAGTGTAAATGCCTTACAATTAGGCTTATATGGAGTAGTTTTTACATTTTTGATGGTAACTTTATTTGATACGACAGGAACTATGGTTGCAGTAACGACTCAAGCCGGACTAATTAAAAATGGTAAAATGGAGCGTGTGAAAGAAGCATTACTTGCTGATTCAATAGCATCACTTACAGCATCTTTATTCGGAAGTACACCAACATCTGCATATATTGAATCTTCATCAGGTGTTGCCAATGGGGGGCGTACCGGACTTACATCTCTATCAACAAGTTTCTTTATTGTAATATCATTGTTCTTCTTCCCGTTAGCCAGTAGTTTAGCATCGGTACCGGCAATAACTTCACCGGCATTAATTATTATAGGATCATTTATGATGGAAAGTATTGCTAAAATAGAATGGAGCGATATTACAGAAGCATTTCCGGCATTTGTAACAATTATTGGTATTCCATTAACAGGTTCAATTAACGATGGTATTGCATTTGGGTTTATATTTTATGTAGCATTAAAACTTTCAAAAAGACAATGGAAAGATATTCATCCGTTAATGTATATATTCGCAATGTTGTTTGTTATTCAACTATTGTGGTTACATATATAAGGATATAAGAAAAATTTCGTCTTACACAAACAAATGTAAGACGATTTTTAAATTTTATTAGATAAGTTTCGATAATTACCAATGTAATATTATTTTAATACATAAAATTATAAAAAATATAGATTTTAACGAAATATAAAAGAAAAACTGAGCAGAAAATTCCTGTTCAGTTTTTTTGCGGTTTTGAATTAAGAGTTACATTAATTTCTCAATTTCATCAAGTAAAAACATTTTAATGTTTAACATCTCAGTAAATTTTTTTAATTCTTGTAGTTTTTTTATATCAATATTATTTGTTGTTTTAAAAGCACGTATAAGCTGATTTTTTGGTGTATTTTCTTCAGAGATAAACTCGACAATATCAGATTTATAACCGAATATTTCTAATGCTTCACTACGGATAGAATCGGTAAGAAGCGTAGAAAATTTTTCTTTTATAATACCATGTTTCAGCATAAGTGGTATAAAATCGGTTGTTAGTTGAGAATTAATTTCTTTTTGACAACATGGTACGGCAAGAAATATCTTAGCTTGCCATGTAAGTGCTTTAATAATAGCTATATCAGTCGCCGTGTTGCAGGCATGAAGACTGATGACCATGTCAATATTTTCCTCATTTTCATAGTCAATAACATCTCCATAAACAAAAGAAAGGTTATTAAAATTTAATTTTTGAGCAATTTGATTACAGAGATTAATTGCCTCTTTCTTTAAATCAATACCGATTAATTTTACATTAAGATTTAACTTTTCTGTTAAATAATAATAGGTAGAAAATGTCAAATAACTTTTTCCGCTACCAAAATCAAGAATTGTTATTTGATTTTTGTTGTCTAATTGATCAACGCTATGTTTAATAAATTCTAAATATTTATTTATTTGTTTAAATTTATTAAATTTACTTTTTTTAATTCTACCGTCGAGATTTTGAATACCGAGTTCAACTAGAAATGGGTAAGTAGTTTTTTCATCAAGAAAATATTCTTTCTTGTTATTGTGGTTAAACGTTATCTCCTTTTTAGTTGTTTTGGTACGTTTAATACTTATTTTAAATTTTTTAGAAATTTTTATATTTATTATTTCGTCACCGGAAATAACATTAATATCTTTAGCCAGTGAGAATAATTCTTCTAATATTTTGTTTAAGTCAATCTTATTGGCAATATCTATATTTTTGTGTTTTATAACTCGTTTGTAGCGATATTCAAATTGAATATAAATGTCATTTTTTATTTCAACAAGTTTGGCAATAACTTTATCCAGTTCAAGATCTTTATTGCGGATATTAGAAAAAGTGATCTTTACAATATTATGATTTGTTATTTGATTGAGTAAGTTGTTAATTAATTCATTACACATGAGAACTCCTTTAAGAATAATTAAAAATCTAGTTGGACGATTAAAATACTTTATCGAAATTTTCTTCCTTACTATCTTACAATAGTTTTAATCACAGTGCAATATATTTAGTGTATTGAGTTGAGTATTGTTTACATGCATGGTATAATTTAGTAGTTAGAAAATTTTAAAAAAGGTATATACACGATGAATATATTAGATATTATAGACAATATAAAAATAAAAACAATTTACGGTACTTTACCTGAAAATGTAAACACCGTTTCACAAGATTCACGAAATATTGGAGAAGGTGATGTGTTTATTGCGATTAAGGGATATACGGTAGACGGACACAACTATATAGAGAAGGTAATTAAACAAGGGGCAAGTTTAGTTATTGCCAGTCGTTATGAAGATTATCCGACTGATACTTGTGCTGTTATTGTTGTTAAAGAAACGGAAATAGAAAAAATAGCAAGTATAATAGCAAATCGTTTAAATGTTGGTGAAAAGGTTCATACGGTGGCGGTAACAGGAACTAACGGGAAGACAAGTATTTCAACACTTATTCATAATATGTTACGCCTATTTGGAGAAACCAGTGCATATCTTGGGACAAACGGTTTTTGCAAAAATGATGAAACACCGATATATTTAGGTAACACAACACCAGATGTTGTAACGCTCCATAATAAAATTGGTGAAGTAAGAAAACAGCATATTAAAAACTTTGCATTTGAGGCATCATCACATGCAATGGTATTGGGTAGAATATATAATGTAGATATTGATATTGCGATTTTTACTAATTTAACACACGAACATCTTGATTTTCATGGCGATATGCAAACCTATGCCTATGATAAATCACTTTTGTTCTCAACACTGGGAAATAATTTGAATGAAGCAAAATTTGGTGTTTTAAATAAAGATGATGACTATTATAATATAATGGCTAAGTGCTTATATCATCAAGAAATTACATATTCATTAAAAGATAAAACCGCTGATTTTTTTGCATATAATATTACACAATATAAAGAAAATGGTGTATATAAAACCGGATTTACTTTAAAATCTCCTGAAGGGGAGTTTAAATGTGTTATGAATTATATCGGAGATTTTATGGTGAGTAATGTACTTGCTTCAATGATTGCAGTATGGTTAAAAGGTAAACGTGTAGAAAATATAGTAGAGATTTTACCGAAATTAAGTCCACTTTATGGAAGAATGGAAATATTAGGTGATAATTTACCAATAGACATAATAAGTGATTTCGCTCATACACCGGATGGATATAAAAAATTGTTAGAAGCAACACGAGATATAAGACGTGGAAAAAGAACGCTACTTGTTACAGGAATGGGAGGTGGACGTGATATTTCTAAAGGTCCGTTAATTGGTGAAATTATTTCAGAAGCGGATTATGTGGTTATTACTACGGACAGCCCACGTGATGAAGATGTAGAAGTTTTAATGTCATCTATTGAAAAGGGAATGACGCATAAAAATTATGAGAAAATTTGGTTCAGAACGGATGCGGTAAAAAGAGTTATCGAATTAGCTAATCCCGGAGATGTAGTTATTCTAGCATCAAAAGGAAGAGAAGATTATGAAATTCTTAAAGGCGGTAAAAAAGTCTGGCACTCTGACCCGATTGTAGCGCTTGAAGAAGCAGAGAAAAAGTTTAACGATAGGGTAGTAAAGAAAGGATAATAAAGTGATAGAACAGATAAAAGAACAAGTAGAAAAAAGAAGAACCTTTGCGATTATCTCTCACCCTGATGCAGGGAAGACGACTTTAACTGAAAAATTATTGCTGTTTGGTGGAGCAATAAGAGAAGCTGGAACGGTAAAGGGGAAAAAAACAGGAAAATTTGCCAAAAGTGATTGGATGGATATTGAAAAACAAAGAGGTATTTCAGTTACATCGTCAGTAATGCAATTTGATTATGATAATAAAATTATTAATATTCTTGATACACCGGGGCATGAAGATTTCTCGGAAGACACATATAGAACATTAATGGCGGTAGATAGTGCGGTTATGGTTATTGACGGAGCAAAAGGTATTGAAGCACAAACGTTAAAACTGTTTAAAGTATGTCGAATGCGTGGGATCCCAATCTTTACCTTTATTAATAAACTTGACAGAGAAATTAAAGAACCACTGGAATTATTAGAAGAAATTGAAGAGAAATTGGGAATTGAAACATATCCGATGAATTTACCGGTTGGTATGGGGCAAAATTTTTTCGGTATCATGGATAGAAAAAATCATTATATAGAACCGTTTAGTGAAAATAGCGAGTTTGTTGAATTAGATAAGGAGTATAATATTATTGATAATAACCCATTATCTCAAGATACAATGTACCAAAAATGTGTAGAAAACATGATTTTAATTACAGAAGCCGGAGTTGACTATGACTATGATAAACAACTAAAAGGTGAACAAACTCCTGTTTTCTTCGGTTCTGCATTATCATCATTCGGAGTAGAGAGTTTTTTAAACTATTATGTTGATAATGCTCCAACACCAAAAGGTCGAAAAGATGTAGTCGGAAATGATGTTAATCCGATTGATTCGGATTTCTCAGGATTTATTTTTAAAATTCAAGCTAACATGGACCCTAAACATCGTGATAGGATAGCATTTTTGCGTGTGTGTTCAGGAGAATTTAATCGTGGTATGGATGTAATATTGACGAGAACCGGGAAAAAATTGAAAATATCACGCTCTACAAACTTTATGGCTGATGACAAAGAAACCGTCGACGTAGCCTATGCGGGAGATATTATAGGTTTATATGATAGTGGCAATTACCAAATTGGTGATACATTGTACCAAAATAAAAAAGTAGAATTTGAGGCTTTACCGTCGTTTACATCGGAAATTTTTGTTAAAGTTTCGGCTAAAAATGTGCTTAAACAAAAACATTTTCATAAGGGTGTGGAACAACTTGTTCAAGAAGGAGCAATTCAATATTATAAAACATTACATACTAACCAAATTATTTTAGGAGCAGTAGGGCAACTACAGTTTGAAGTATTTGAACATCGTATGAAAAACGAATATAATACAGAAGTTATAATGGAACGTATTGGACAGAAGACAACACGCTGGATAGAGAATGAAGATTTAGTAAATGAAAATATGTCAAGCTCACGTAGTATTTTAGTAAAAGACTTACAAGATAATTATGTGTTCTTGTTTGAAAATGATTTTGCTATGAATTGGTTTAATGATAAATATCCGGAAATAAAATTGTATAGTAAATTATAAAAAAGAAAATATATTTTTGGTTAAAGAAAATTATTACTGTTTTCTATATAAAATATTTTTAATAAAGATGATTATATAGATAGTGTTTTTTCTGCGACTAATATTATAAAAATCTTTTCAAGAAATATTATGTTTTTAAAAGAGGATACTATGAAAAATTTAATTAATAAATGTTTGGAATTATATAAAGAGCCACGATATAAAAGTGTTGTCAATTATATTTTCTTTGGTGTTTGTACAACACTTGTAAATGTTGTAACCTATTTTATTTTATATTATTACGGTATGGCGGTTCGACCTGCTAATTTAATATCAATAACTTTATCTATATTATTTGCTTATTTTGTTAATGCTAAATATGTTTTTAATTCAAAGGCTATCGGTTTTAGAAAAATTTTTTATGAACTTACTAAATTTTTTACAGCAAGATTATCAACATTAGTTATTGAAGTATTTGGAGTGGAGTTATTTATATATATTGGAATGAATGCCTATATATCGAAATTTATAATTCAATTTGTTGTTTTAGCAGCTAATTATGTAATAAGTAAGTTTTTGGTGTTTACAAAGGAGAAAAAATAGAAATATGAAATGGTTTATAACAGATATGGACGGCACGTTTCTAAATGATAAAAAAGAAATTGCTCCGAATGCAAAAGAAATTATGAATAAATTACAGGCTAAAGATATAAAATTTATTATAGCAACAGGTAGGCCGGATATTGCTGTAAAACATTATTATCATAATTTGGGGATGAATGATGTTGTTATTTCAAATAACGGTAGTTTAATTCGTAATCTTAAAACAGGGGAAATAGTATATAAGAAAAACTTTGAAATAGAGGAAATTGAAGCTATATATTCTATGTATAGGGAGTTAAATGACAGCAGTATAGAGTTTCATATATATACACTGAATTATATTTACTGTGATAGATTATCATTTAGTATGAAAAGAATGAAACGACTTGAAGAAAATATGCCGGAAGAGTTAAAAACTCCCATGTATGTTCATAATGATATTATTGGAGAAATTAAAAAAAATAATGAGAGTTGTCAAAAGGTGATGATGATTTCAAAAGACCATAAGAAAGTAGAACATTTTTTTGGGAAGGTAAAAGAAGTTTTTCCGGTTGACGGTACATTTTCAGCGACAGATTTCTTTGATATTATGCCTAAAAATTGTAACAAAGGGGCTGCTATAGAAAAGTTAGCTGAATACTACGGTTATACAACTGATGATTGTGTGGTGTTCGGCGATAACTTCAACGATAAAGAAATGTTCGATGTTGCGGGGTGGAGCGTTTGTCCAAATAATGCAACCACTGCAATTTGCGAGATGTGTGACGAAGTTATTGGGAATAATAATGATTTTTCGGTTATAAAATATATTGAAAAATATGTAGATGCGATAGAATAATACTTGCGAACTTACTAAAAATTTGATACATTAATAGGTAGCGTGTATTTATTTACAAGTTAAATAATTAATAAAAAATTGACTGCTAAAAATTAATTCACTTTTGCTAATTGTAATTGTGTTGTGGTACTACTGGAAAGTAATCACTATATAAAAAATTATTACAACAGTCAAAATTTGAAAATAAAGGAGAACGTTCATGAGAGGAAGAAAGAACGTGAAGAAAAAATCTAGTAGAATACTTGCTTTTTTGTCATTAGTAGTAATTATTCTGACAACAATAGGATTAACTTCAAAATCTAATGCAAAAAAAGTAAACTTAGGACTAGATCTTCAAGGTGGTTTTGAGGTTCTTTATCAAGTAGAACCCTTAAAAGAAGGTCAGACTATAGATGAAGCTGCTGTTAAAGCAACAGCCGATACTATCAGTCGTCGTATAAATATATTAGGAGTTAGCGAACCGGTAATTACAGTAGAATCAGGAAATAGAATTCGTGTTGAGCTAGCCGGAGTAAAAGATCAGGAATCAGCACGTAGAGTATTATCTACGCAAGCCAATTTGACAATTCGTGATGTAGATGACAAAGTGTTGTTAGACGGTTCGGATTTAGTTGAGGGTGGAGCCTCGCAGGGATATGACCAAAGTTCTAAACCGGATGTAAATTTAAAATTAAAAGATGCAGAAAAATTCGGTAATATTACTTCTGAAATCAGTAAACGTGGTACCGGGAAAAACCTAATGGTTATTTGGATGGATTTTGGCGAAGGAGATTCGTTTAAAGCAGAGTCATCAAAATCGAAGCCTAAATATATTTCGGCACCGCAAGTAACACAAACTATTAATTCAAAAGATGTTCAAATTACCGGTAATTTTTCAGTAAAAGAAGCAAAAGAATTAGCGGCATTACTTAATTCAGGTGCTTTACCGGTGAAACTTACAGAAATTTATTCGAATTCTGTTGGTGCACAATTCGGTAGTGATGCTTTATATCAAACGGTTTTAGCCGGAGCAATCTCATTGGCGATTATTTGCTTATTTATGTTAATCGTATACCGTGTACCGGGCTTTGTTGCAAGTGTAATGATGCTTGCTTATGTTTATATTACAGTAATATTCTTTAATATGATCTCCGGAGTGCTGACTTTACCGGGTATTGCGGCATTAATACTTGGGGTAGGTATGGCGGTTGATGCCAATATTATTATGTACGAACGTATTAAGGAAGAATTAAGAGCGGGATATCCACTTAAAAAGGCTTATTTAGACGGTGCTAAGCAGTCATTATGGACAATCTTCGACTCGCAATTTACAACAGTAATTGCGGCTATTGTATTATTTATTTTCGGTACAAGTAGTGTTAAAGGATTTGCTACGATGTTATTACTTTCTATTTTAGTCAGTTTTATAACATCAGTATTTGGCACAAGAATGTTATTAAGTTTGTTGGTAAATTCAAATATCTTTAATAATAAAACGGGATATTTCGGTGTAAATAAAAAAGATATTCAGGAAACTAAATTTGGTATTACCTCATTACAATTACATACTAAATTTGAGAAGGTGAATTTTACAAAACATATGAAAAAATTCTTTGCATTAAGTCTTGCGATTATGATTGCAGGAAGTATATCATTGGGTCTTTTCAAACTAAACTTAGGTATTGACTTCTCAAGTGGGACAAGAATAGATGTAGCCTCAAATACGGAATTGACAACGGAAAAAATCAAGGAAGATCTAAGTAACTTGAAAATATCTGAAGAAAAAATAGTATTATCACCTGATAAAAAACAGGCTACAGTTCACTCTAAAGATAGTTTTGAACAAGATAAATCAATAGAAATAAAAGAATATTTTTCTAAAAAATATGAAAAAGATGCAAATTTAAGTGTTGTATCGCCGGTGATAGGAAAAGAACTTGTGAAAAATGCCCTTTATGCTTTAATCTATGCTTCAATCGGTATTATAATTTATGTAGCCTTTAGATTTGAGTGGCGTATGGGGGTTACAAGTGTTATTGCTTTACTTCACGATGTTGCAGTAATTATTTTCATGACAAGTATTCTTCGCTTAGAAGTTGATATTACATTTATTGCAGCTGTTCTGACGATTGTCGGATATTCTATTAATGATACAATCGTTACTTTTGATAGAATAAGAGAGCATATGCGTCATGAAAAAGTATTAAAATCAAAAGAACAAATTTATAAAATTGTTGACGTTTCACTTCGACAAACATTAACTCGTTCTATTAATACTGTCTTAACAGTTGTAATTACGGTAATAGTTATGATATTAGTAGGAAGCAGTTCAATTTTAACCTTTAATGTAGCATTGTTAATTGGATTATTATTCGGTCTTTACTCTTCACTGTTCATCGCCGCACAACTTTGGGCAATTCTTAAAGTAAAAGAATTAAATAAAAAAGGAAAAATAGAAATAAAAGTTCGTAATTCTCCAAAAGAAAGACGAGAAAACGATAAAGTTTTACTATAATAAAAAATCTCGAGTTTTAGGCTCGAGATTTTTATATTTTATAAGAAATTCAAAAAATTAATTTCTATATGATTATGATTTTTTTCCTTACTATAGCTTTCTTAAAATGTAGAATTAGAATAGCAGTTTATCAGCACCGCCCCATTTATAATCAAGGGCTGCCATTGCAAGGACATTAATATAATGCCATGGTCTGTCAAATTCCGGTTGGAAGAAAATATCGGCAAGTGCCAGCTCTTCTAAAGTCCAGTTTGATGAAATTGCGATTGAAATTGCGGCAATACCATCGGTAATATCATGTTTGGACATTAGTTGTGCACCAAGGATACGATGGGTATCATTATCATAGTAAATTTTCATGTGAATTAAATTATTTTCTTTACGCATAAAATCAGGATAAAGTTTTTCTTTAACGTATTTGCTAGCTATATTACCATTATAAAGATTAATTCCTTTACTAGAAAGTCCGGTGCTAACAAAATTGTAATCAAAGAATGATAGTGCCGATGTTCCATTTACAGCCGGCATTTTAACTTTTTTTCCTAAAGCATTAAGAGCAGCAACAACACCTTGACGGCGTGCAAGAGTAGCTAAAGCTATCGGTAGTTTACCACCGGTAGGTGAGTAAGGTAATAGTGTAGAATCACCACCGGCAAAAACATCTTTAGCAGAAGTTTCTAAATATTCGTCAGTAACAACAAAACCACGTTCTGTTAATTCAAGTTCTCCGCCTAGCCAAGAAGCATCAGGGCGAACTCCAACAGAAATGATAACAGTATCAGCAGGGTATTCTCCTTTATCTGTTACGACAGAACGAACTTTTCCGTTTTCTCCTTTAAATGATAGAACTTTTTCTTCATCTCGAATTGTTAGATTATGTTTTTCTCCTTCTGCTGTTAAAATATCTGTTAATTCTTTGTCTAAATAAGTATTTAGAATGCGAGGGGCGAAATCAACAATAGTAACTTCTATACCGGCTTTAGCATAAGATTCCGCTACTTCCAGACCGATATAACCACCACCGACAACAACGGCTTTTTTGCTGTTTTTCATACAATCAGCTACTGCTTGAGTATCTTCAGGTCCACGAAAAGTATGAATATTTTTTAGTTCAATACCTTCAAATTGCGGTTTAACAGCTACTCCACCGGGGCTTAGCAACAATTTGTCATAATGATGAGTTTCTTTACCATCAGGTGTAATTACCGTAATAGTTTTTTCTTTTGTATTTAATCCTATAACATCAGTGTTGCAGTGAATATTAATTCCTTGTGAACGATAAGATTCCTCAGTGGCAAAATGTAGTTCAGATAATGTTTTAGATGTCCCATCTAAATATGACTGACTACCTCAACCCATAAACGATGCTGAATCTCCTCGTTCGTATAAATGTATTTCTGCTTGTGTTTCATTTTTTAAAATAGTTTGAACAGCTTCGTAACCGAAGTGTGATGTTCCAACGACTATATATTTCATATTAATACCTCCTATAAATAATAAAAATATTATATATTTTCAAAATATATAATTTATCATACATTATATCATAAAACTACTTTAATATAGAAATAAAATTACTTGAAATAATTAATAATAAATACCGATAAAAATATATTTTTAAAGAATATATATTTATAAATTATATTTTTGAATATACAATATAAAAGAAAATATTATTATTAATTAACTTTCGTTTAAAAAATTTATAAATAATTAAAAAGTGTTTCATTTGAATAACAAATTTTAAATTTTATTAAAATTAAAGAAATATATTGTAGAATATTTAAGAAAATAGTTTGATTTGTAAAAATTTTATTTATTTTTGCTATTTAAAAAATATATAAATCATGATAAAATAACTATATAACATTAGATGTGAAAGGAATTAAACTATGGCGATATTTATGTCTATTATAGTGTTTATTGTTTCTTTTGTTTTATTATTGGGAACTTATATTTTATTGGTTGCTAATAACAAAATTAAAAAAAGAAGAATGGACAAAGTGTTAAGGTTAGTGGCGGCATATAGTTTGGCTGCAGCCTTAGTTTATTTTTATCAATATTTATACTTATAGTATTTTATAATTAAATAATAAAGTTTGGATGTGGAAAATTTGAAAAAAGACTCCTTGTTTAAAGGAACAGCTTTGTTAAGTATTAGTTTACTTTTAACTAAAATTTTAGGTGCGGTGTACTTAATACCGTTTTACCAAATAATTGGCGGCGAAGAACAAATGGCTTTATTTAATTATGGATACAGCTATTATGTAACAATATTAGAAATTTCTTCAGCCGGTACCCCGTTAGCTATCGCAAAGTTGGTGGCTAAATATAATGCACTAGGTGCGTATGATGTTAGTAAAAGAATAGTAAAATTAGGTTCTATTTTATTAATAACTATGGGAGTTATCGGTTTTTCTGTTCTGTTTTTCGGTTCAGATTATATTTCAGAACAAATATTAATTAGCAGTCAACAAAAATTTACTCCGGCAGATGGTGCATTGGTTTTAAAAAGTTTAAGCTTTGCTATTCCGATTGTTCTTGTATCAGCAGGGGTTCGTGGTTTGTTTCAAGGGCATGAAATTATGTTACCGTCAGCGATTAGTCAATTTATTGAACAGGTTATGAGAATTGTATTTATGCTTGTTGCTACATATATTGTTATAAAAGTTTTAAATCAAGGTATTGTAATCGGCAATGTAACTGCGACATTTTCGGCAACAATTGGAGCAATATTTTCAGTTTTAACATTAGTATATTTTTACAAAAAATATAGCGGTGGATTGGAATATAATACAAAGACTAATTTAGTGGAGCTAAATATTTCAACAAAAGATTTAGTAAAAGAATTTTTCTCTGTATCAATTCCGTTTATTTTTATTGTTGGTTTGTTTCCAATCTTAAATATAATAGATCAGCATAATTTTATACGTGGTATGACAATTTTAGGAAAAGCAGATATAGTTGATGGAAGATTTTCAGCTTTGCAATTAGTAAATAAAGTTGTTATGATAGCTGTTGCTATAGCACCGGCTTTTTCCAGTACCTTTTTACCCTCAATAACCAGACTATATGCAAAAGGTGAAAAAGAGGGTGTTAGTAATCAGATCAATAAAGTAATTTTATCACTTATGATGATTGTTTTACCGGCATTAGTTGGGATGTATATATTAGCTGACCCATTGTATGCCACCTTTTATAGTAGAAGTATAATTAATGCGGAACTTTTAAGATTTTATTTACCGTTGGCGGTTTTATTTTCATTGTATAGTTTAACAAGTGTTATTATGCAGGCGGTTAATAGACAAGTTATAAATTTAGTAACAATAGCAGTCGGCTTTGCAGTGAAATATTTTACAATAACACCTTTTGTAATTAGGTTTGAGACAAACGGAGTTATTCTTTCGTCAATTTCAACATATGTTGTAATGATACTGATGAATGTAGTGGTGATAAACTTAGAGGTCAGACTTAAAGCAAAAGAATTTGTTGGGAAATTTTTAATTCTTATTTGCAGCTGTTTTATAATGTTTATAGTAGTTGCTGCCGTTTATTCGGCTATTATACAAAATTTTACTTTGGAATCAAAACTGTCAAGTATGATACTTATGGTAATTTGTGCCGTAATAGGGGCAAGTACATATTTTTATTGTGTAACTAAAATGAAATTCGTTAAATATTTATTTGGAAAAAATATTTCACTTAAATCATTAAGGAGAATTAGATAGTGAGGTTTGATAAATTTATCAGTGTTACTACTGGTTTAAGCAGAGCAGTTGCGAAAAAAGAAATTAAAAAAGGAATTTTAGTAAATAACGAAATTATTAAGTCAGTAGACTTTAAAATTAATGAAAATCATGATATAGTAATATTTAATGGTAAACGATTACTTTATCAAAAATATATTTATATTATGATGAATAAACCAAAAGATGTGATTTCGGCTACAGAAGACAGAGATAGTAAAACGGTAGTTGATTTATTAAATGATAATGATAAAATATATAATCCTCACCCTGTAGGGAGGCTGGACAAAGATACCGTAGGGTTGATGTTTTTAACAAATGATGGCGAACTTACACATAAGCTAATATCACCTAAAAAGGATATTAAGAAAAAATATTATCTTGAGGTAGATGGATTTTTAGAAGAAAATGCAGTGGAAATTGCAAAAAAAGGTATTATTCTTGAAGATGGATATAGATGTAAGAGTGCAGTGTTGAAAGTATTGAGTTCTAATCAAGAAAGAAGTACAGCTTACATTAGTATTACTGAAGGAAAATTTCATCAGGTAAAAAGAATGATGAAGTCTTTAGGTGTAGATGTAACTTATTTAAAACGCATATCAATAGGAACCTTAATTTTAGATGAAGATTTAAAATTAGGAGAATATAGATACTTAACGGATAAGGAAATAAAAAATTTAAAAAAATAATTATGGAGGGATATGTTATGAATATCAATTTTATAGAAGAGGTACAAAAACATAAGGAGGAATTACTAAAGGATTTATTTGATTTATTAAGCGTTAGATCAGTTTTAGGAACAGATGTAACGGATGAGACTCCTTTTGGAAGTGGACCGAGAAAGGCGTTAGATAAGATTTTATCTTTTGGAGAACGTGACGGTTACAAAACCAAATTGGTTGAAAATAAAGCCGGTCACATTGAAGCAGGTAATGGGGAAGAATTGTTCGGTATTTTAGGACATGTTGACGTAGTGCCGGTGGTAGAAGAAGATTGGATCAGCCATCCTTTTAAACCGGAAATTAGAGAAGGTAAATTATTTGCACGTGGTGCTTTAGATGATAAAGGCCCTACTATGGCAGCTTACTATGCTATCAAATTATTGGATAAACTGGGGGTTAAATGGAACAAACGTGTTCGTCTAATTATTGGTAGTGACGAAGAAACAGGTTTCAGATGTGTTAAATCGTATTTTGAACATGAGGAGCAACCTGCTACCGGATTTACTCCGGATGCAATGTATCCACTGGTTTATGCTGAGAAAGCACGTGCAACATTTGATTATAAATTAAACTTTAAAGATGAAGAGAACGCTTATGATTATAAGTTGTTAAACTTTGAAGGCGGTCAAGTTCCAAATATGGTAGTTGCCAGTGCTAAAGCCGTATTAGAAGGTGATGCTCGTGATATAAAAGAAAAATTTGAAAAATTTTTGGCAGATGAAAAATTAGATGGAACTGTAAGTGTAAAAGAAAATATAGAATTAGAACTTAAAGGTAAAGCCGCTCATGGTTCAACGCCACAATTAGGTATTAACGGTGCAACTAAATTGGCAGAGTTTCTAAATATGTTAAATTTAGATGTAAATGGCAAAAATTTCGTAGGTTTTATTACAGAAAAATTAGCCAATGATCCGTTTGGGGAACGTTTAGGTTTGAAATACGAAGATGATGAAATGGGAGCGGCAACTTATAATTATGGTATTGTAAAATATAATGCTGCCGAAAAAGTAGGTTTTGCTTCTACGGACAGCAGATATCCTAAAAACTTTAATTTAGTTGATAAATTAAATAATTTAAAAATAGATAATATAACTCTTGAAATAACAAGCACAAAAGAGGCACATTATGTATCTAAAGATGATGAATTAGTGACAACATTGGTTGATGTATATAGAAAGTATACCGGTGATAAAGAAAATGATGCCTTTGTTTTAGGTGGCGGTACATATGCACGTTGTCTTAAAAAAGGTGTTGCATTTGGTGCGTTATTACCCGGAAGACAAGATACAATGCACCAAGCAAATGAGTTTATCTTGGTAGATGATTTATTGCTTTCAACTGCTATTTATGCTGAAGGAATATACAGACTTTGTTGTGAATAATTTTTTCTATTAAAATATTTATAGTAAAAAATATTTATAGTTATAAAAATAAGTAAATTTTATGTTCTCAAAGATATTTTTTATTAATTGCATAATTTGTAATTAAAATATCTTTGAGAATTTTAATTTTTTACACAAAATATTACCTTGAAAAATTCTATTAAAGATTGTAAAATAAATAGTGCGTTATAGTTAGTAAAAAAATTTAGAAAGGAGCAGTATGATGTCTAAAGAATATTATCAAATGGGTTGGACTTTAGATGAGCATTACGAAGACGATTATTTTTTTTCAAGAGACAACCATAATTATTTTATAAAGAAAAATACTACTCCGATGATAGCTACCCTTTCGGCAGAAGGGATAGTTCCTAAATTAAGGTGGACTAAAAGAATTAGTAATGGTGACGTGCTGATAGCACAAGATTTTGAAAATGGTCGAACATTAAAACGTTCTGATATGACCGATAAACGTATTCCGAAAATTTTAAAAAAGGTTCATACTTCTATTAAACTAAGAAAAATTATGCAGGCACAAGGTTATAAAAAAGAAACTGCACTTAGTTCGTTGAGTAATTTGAAATCTTTAATCAATAGTGAACTTAGAAAAAACAACAATATCACAAATGCACTTAATTATTTGGAAAATAATATTCCGGATGATAATGTTCGATATGCTCCATGCCATACCGATTTAAATAAAGATAATTGGTTATTATCGGATAATGGAAAATTATTTTTAGTTGATTGGGAACATTCGATATTGGGTGATCCTGCGATAGATATTTCTTATATATTATATAAGTATATTCCACAAGATAATTGGAATGAGTGGCTTGATATTTATGGAGAAAAGCCGACTTTAAAGTATAGAAATAGATTAAAGTGGTATATAACTTTTCAATCGCTTATTATGATTGTTTGGTATCATGAAAAAAGACAATTAGCTGAAATGAATTCGTGGTTAGTCTTTTTAGATAGTATTTTTAATAAATTTATTTAGCATTAATTTGGAAAAACAGAATTAATGCTTTTATTTTTTTTATAATCATTGTACAATAGTAGTTAGTTATTTGTGGATATACCTAAAATTATTCAAAGTAAAATTAAAAATAGTGGTGAATAAAATGGAAATAAAAAAGTATAAATTGTATCTTATTGATTTAGATGGTACTATTTACAACGGAAGTAAGAAAATTAAGTATGCTAAAGAATTTGTTTCTTATCTCAATAAAAATAATATTGACTATTTGTTTTTAACAAATAACTCCACGAAAGGACCTAAAGATGTTGTTAAAAAATTAGAAAAGTTTGATGTAGAAACAACAGAAGAACACATTTTTACTTCAAGTGAGGCTACTAGGAAATATTTGAGACAAAAAGGTTATAAAATGATATACATTATTGGAGAAAAGGGTCTTATAGATACCTTATGTGATTTTGAACAAGTTAGTTCTAAAAATAAGATTGAAGCCGTGGTAGTCGGTCTTGATAGAAAATTGACTTATGAGAAATTATCCATTGCCTGTCAGGCAATTCTTAATGGAGCTGAATTAATCGGAACAAATCCGGATACGTTACTTCCAACAGCCGATGGCTTTATTCCAAGTAACGGTGGTCAGGTAAAATTTTTAGAGTATGCTACAGGTACGGTAGCTACAATAATAGGAAAACCCAGTAAAATAATTATGGATAGTGCTATGAGTTTATTTAATTATAAAAAAAGTGATATAGCCATGATTGGTGATAATTATTCTACTGATATTATGTCCGGTATTAATAGCGGTGTAGATACGATACATGTTCAAACCGGTGTTACAAGTTTAAAAGAATTAAAAGAAAAAGAAATTCAACCAACATATACGATAAAAAATTTATCAAAATTAATAGATTAGATGTAAGGAGTATATTGTAATGATAATTAAAACAGAAGAACAATTGCAAAAAATGAAAGAGATAGGTTTTATTTGTGCAACGATACGTGATGAAATGAAGAAAAAGGCAGTTCCGGGGGTAAACACCAAAGAACTGGATAATATTGCGAAAGAATTATTTGAAAAATATGGTGCAAAATCTGCTCCGATAACAGAATATGATTTTCCAGGGTATACTTGTATTTCTTTAAATCACCAAGCTGCACACGGTATTCCGTCAGCAACAAAAATTTTAAAAGATGGAGATTTATTAAATATAGACGTATCCGGATGTAAGGACGGATATTATGCTGACACCGGGGTTTCTTTTGTGGTTGGTAAAGTTGATGACAAGATGAAAGAAAAAGTCTGTGAGGTGGCTCAAGAGGCATTTTATGAAGGTATAAAACACGCTAAAGCAGGGGCAAAAATAAATCAAATCGGGAAAAATGTTCATAAAAAAATAAAAGAACATAAATTACAGGTTATAGAAAATTTAACCGGACATGGAATTGGAACATCTCTTCATCAAGAACCACAACATGTATTTAATTATTTTGATCCATGGGATAATTTGATTTTAAAAAACGGAATGTGCTTAGCTGTAGAACCATTTGTTTCAACAAAAGCACGTACAGTTGAAAACAGTGATAAAGATGATTGGGAGCTAATAACAACAGATAATTCGTATGTTGCACAATATGAACACACTATAGTTGTCAGAGAAAATCAGGAGCCATTAATACTAACCAAAATTGATTAATTATAGTAAAGAGTAGTTGTTATATCGTAAATTTTATTAATTTTGTAATTTATATGTTAGCTGTTTTATCATATATGAAATATAAAAATTTGACAAAAATAAAAAAATGTTTTAAGATACTACTTATTAAAAAAGTTATGGAGAGTAATAAATGTCAGAAAATTTAGTTATAGTCGAATCTCCTTCAAAGGCAAAAACGATAGAAAAATATCTAGGAAAAAAATATAAAGTAATTTCATCAAAAGGACATGTCAGAGATTTACCCAAAAGTAGAATGGGAGTTGAAGTATTAGACAATGGAAATGTTGAGGTTGACTATATTTCTATTCGTGGTAAAGGGGATGTTATAAAAAGTTTGAAAAAAGAAGCAAAAGGGAAAAAAGTATTCTTAGCTTCCGATCCCGATAGAGAAGGAGAAGCAATAGCGTGGCATATTGCATATATTTTGGGGTTAGATAATAATGAAGATAACAGAATAGTATTTAATGAAATAACAAAAGATGCAGTGAAAGAGGCAATAAAGCATCCGAGAAAAATCAATACAGATTTGGTTCAATCACAGCAAGCAAGACGTATTTTAGATAGATTGGTTGGATATAACATTTCTCCGGTTTTATGGAAAAAGGTAAAACCTAAACTGTCAGCCGGGAGAGTACAAAATGCGGCATTGAAATTAATTGTAGATAGAGAAGAAGAAATACTAAATTTCAAACCGGAAGAATATTGGTCAATGCCGATAGACTTCATAAAAGATAGAAAGATTCTTACTGCAAATTTTTATTCATATAAAGGTGAAAGAATAAAATTAGAAAATAAAAACATTGTTGATACTATAAAAAAAGCAATAAAAGGTGAAACTTTTAAAGTAGTTGATGTGACAAAATCTAAGAAAAATAGAAATTCTCCTAATATTTATATTACATCAACAATGCAACAAGATGCTTCAAGAAAATTAAATTTTAAAACCAGAAAAACAATGAGTGTTGCTCAAGAGTTGTATGAGGGTATTAATTTAAAAAAACTTGGTGGGGTAACGGGGCTTATCACATACATGAGAACCGATTCTACACGTGTATCAGATGAAGCGGTCGCAAGTGCGAATAATTTTATTTTAACCAATTACGGAAAAGAATATATTTTGGCTACCGCTAAATCAAAAAAAGCAAGTAAAAATGTTCAAGATGCACATGAAGGTATTAGACCTACAAATATAGATTATACGCCAGATATAATAAAAGATTACTTATCAAAGGATCAATATAAATTATATAAACTTATATGGGAACGTTTTATTGCAAGTAGAATGAGTGCAGCTGTCTATGAAATGAATGTTACAACATTTGAGAATAATAAAGTTGTTTATAAAGGCACACACTCTAATTTGATATTTAACGGTTTTTTAGCGGTATTAAAAGAAAAAGAAAAGGTAAAAGTTGCACCGAAGTTTGAAGTAGGGGAAAATGCTAAAATAAAAGAAATAAAAGAGGAACAACATTTTACTCAACCACCTGCACGCTATTCAGAAGCAAAACTTATTGCAACATTGGAAGAATTAGGTATAGGTAGACCCTCGACTTATGCAACAATAGTAGAAACTTTGCAAAAAAGATACTATGTAAAACTTCAAAATAAAGTTTTTACACCAACAGAACTGGGAATCATTGTCAGCAAGATAACAGAACAATATTTTCCGGATATTATTAATACACAATTTACCGCTAATTTGGAAAATCAACTTGATAATATAGCTGAAGGAAAAGTAACATGGAAAAAAACTATTTCGGATTTTTATTCAGGATTTAGTAAAGATGTTAAAAAAGCTGAACGTGAAATGGAAAAAATAGAAATTAAACAGGAATTTACAGGAGAAAACTGTCCTGATTGCGGGGCACCGCTAGTTTATAAATTAGGGAAATTCGGTAAATTTATAGCATGTTCCAACTTTCCGGAATGTAGATATACAGGAACTATACAGAAAAAAATTGGTGTAACCTGTCCGAAATGCCATAATCATGATATTTTGGAGAAAAAATCAAAAAAAGGGAAAGTATTTTACGGTTGTGAAGGTTTTCCGGGATGTGATTTTGTATCATGGGATAAACCTATTAATAGATTCTGCCCAAAATGTAATAACATTTTATATGAAAATAAAAAAGGTGTGACTTGTGCTAACTGTGATTATATAGAAGAAATAAAAAAATAAAAAAAGGTTGTATAATAATTAGTGTGGATAAGAAAAATCTATACTAATTATTTTTTACTTTTATAGAATATGAAATATGAAAAAGTAATAAAATCGGAAAAACTAAGAAGAAAAATTTTTGTAGTAGGTGTCATAGAATTTAACTTGTTATTTGGAAATTTGAATTTAAAACATATCTAATCTCTATCTAAGTAAGGTTTAAAGATTAGAATTTCTTTTTTTAAAATAATAGTTTTCTATTGTAAACTAAATATTATTTCTTTAATTTTTTAGAGATAGAAAAAATGAAATTTTCTGCAAATCACATATCATAAGATTCTTGTTACTTGTCGATAAATTTTACAGTAAAAATTAATTTATAACTATTTGATTTTAATTTTTCAGAAAATTTAAACGATTTTATAATAAAATAATCGTTATTTTTCAAAAATATTATTGACAAAAACTAATAAATGTATTAATGTATATATACAAGGTTTTAAAAAAAGATTATGGAGGAAATGGAATGCTTAAATTTTTAAAAAGAAACCCATATATTTCTATCGGACTTATGCTATTTGCATTATTTTTTGGAGCAGGAAATTTAATATTTCCGGCGTTTTTAGGTCAGAATTCAGGAGATCGCTTGCCTATTGCGATGATTGGGTTTATTATAATGGGAGTGGGATTACCTCTACTTGGGGTTTTAGTTATGGGTTATTCAGGTGCTCAAGATTTATTAGAATTATCTAGTAGAGCAGGGAAAACATTTGGTATATTATTTACTACGTTATTATATTTAACTATTGGACCATTTTTTGCAATTCCCAGAACAGGAACTACTACTTTTGAATTAGGTTTATCGAGTTTTATACCGGCAAACTATACAATATATGTACAGGCAATATTTTTAGCTTTGTTTATGGGGGCAACGTTAAGGCTTGCTATTAATCCTAATAAACTTGTTGACAGAATAGGTACAATGATTACACCGGTTTTATTATTATCTATGATTATTTTAATAATTGCATCACTAGTAAAACCAATGGGAAGTTATCAAGCTCCAACACAAACGTATGCAACAAATGGTTTGGCATTTACCAGCGGTTTAATGGAAGGATATAATACTATGGATGCTTTAGCTTCGCTGGTATTTGGAATTATTGTTATTAATGCCGTAAAATTATATGGAGCAAAAACAAAAGAAGAAGTGGCAAAAAATACTTTAAAATCTGCACTAATTGCTGCACTTTTATTAGCATTGGTATATATCTTTATTTCAAATATCGGTGCAACATCGGTATCGATCTTAGGTCTACAAAAAACAGGAGCAGGAGTTCTAACAGGTGCAACAACATATTACTTCGGTAATGTAGGAAAAGTATTATTGTTTATTATTGTACTGTTGGCTTGTTTAACAACAAGTGTAGGGCTGGTAACGGCGTGTTCAACATATTTCAATAAATTATATCCTAAAATTGACTACAAAGTATATGCAATAATACTAACAGTGTTTTCATTTGCAATTGGTAATTATGGTTTAGCGGCGATTATTAAAGGGGCAGTTCCAGTATTGGTATTATTGTATCCACTAACTATGGTATTGATTGCATTAGGATTCTTAAATAATCTATTCGGCGGGAAAAAAATTGTTTATGCAAGTACAGCATTATTGACAGGACTTTTCAGTTTATATACAACAGTAACTTCAACTATAGGGACTTCTGTACCGGTTATTGATAATTTTTTAGTGAAATTCTTACCAATTCAAGGTGTTTTTGCATGGATTAATTTTGCGATATTAGGATTTGTTTTAGGAATATTATTGAACTTAATAAAAAAAGAAAGTAAATAGTAAAAAAGATAATCTAAAGTTGAAATTGAATTTTAGATTATCTTTTATTGTTTTAATAACTTATTATAAAACAGATTGAAAAAACTACTTTAATGTTGTATAATGGCTATAGTTAAAAAATAAGGAGAAAAATAATTATGGCAGAAGCTATGCACACAAAGGCTTATTTAGAGCCACAGGAATTATACGAATACACTAGTAAAAAAGGAGTTATGAAAGCCAACGGTAGCCTAAAATATATGCTAAGTTTAGGGTTTTTAGGTGGAGCATTTATCTCGGTGGGATATTTAGCTTATCTTAGAATAGCCGGTTCTATACCCCATGAATGGGCGGGATTAGGTGTTTTATTAGGTGCTGCTGTTTTTCCAATTGGACTTATTTGTATTCTGGTTGGTGGTGGAGAATTGATTACCAGTAATATGATGGCGGTGACATTGGCATTTTTTAATAAAAAAGTAAGTTTAAAACTTTTTGTGAAAAATTTAATTATAATAACACTTGCTAATTTAGTAGGAGCAATCTTCGTTGCGTATTTTTTAGGACATGTTACCGGACTTACCGAAGGGGTAATTTTTGAAAAAACGTTAGTCACAGCAGAAGCAAAAATTAATTCAACATTTTGGCAAGGTATATTTTCAGGTGTTGGTTGTAACTGGTTAGTTGGAATGGGTGCATGGTTATCATTCTGTGCTAAAGATGTCAGTGGGAAAATACTTGGAACATGGTTTCCAATAATGACTTTCGTAGCTGTTGGGTTTCAGCACGTCGTTGCTAACATGTTTGTAATACCGGCTGCAATGTTTGGTGGTGCAAATATTACATTTGCACAGTTTGCCGAAAATATGGGAGTTATTTTCTTAGGGAATTTTCTAGGTGGAGCAATTTTAGTAGCAGGACTTTACACATTAGCATATAAGAAAAAAACAAATTAAAATTTTTAAAATAATAGACAAAGCTATAAAAATAAAGAAGGAAACTAGTTGTTTTAGTTTCCTTCTTTAATACTTTATTCTTCTACTTTAGTAACCCAACCGAAAGTATCTTCTACTTTTCCAAGCTGAATACCTGTTAATTGTTCATAAACTTTAGTAGTCCATTCACCGGCTTCAGTGGTTATCTCTAATTTTTTGGTACCGTCAAACAGTTCTCCAACGGGCGCAATAACTGCTGCTGTCCCAGATAAAAATACTTCTTCAAGTTTTCCGTTATCATATGCCTCATATACTTCTGTTAGTGCAAGTTTTCTTTCTTCAACAGTTTCACCTAAAGAACGTAATAATTTAATCACTGAATCACGAGTAATACCCGGTAAAATAGAACCATTTAGTTCAGGTGTAATAAATTTACCGTCAATTTTGAAAAAGATGTTCATCGCCCCACCTTCTTCAATGTATTTTTGCTCAACACCATCTAACCACAATGATTGAGAATATCCGAGTTTTTGTGCTTTTGCCTGCCCTTTTAATGAACCGGCATAGTTTCCTGCAGTTTTTGCAAAGCCGAAACCACCACGAACTGCACGAACATATTCATTTTCTACGAAGATTTTATTTGGTTGTAAGCCGGATTTAAAGTAACTTCCTGACGGCGACAGCATAATAATGAATTTTACTTTATTATTAGGGTGAACGCCTAACGCTTCTTCGGCACCAAACATAAGTGGTCTGATATAAAGAGATGTTCCTTCTGATTTAGGAATCCATTCTTTATCAATTTGCAATAATTTTTTTAAAGCGGCTAAGGCAAATTCTTCATCAAGTTTCGGTAGGGCGATACGATCGGCAGAATTATTAAGGCGTTTGAAGTTTTCTTCAGGTCTAAATAATACCGGTTCACCATTTGCAATATATGCTTTCATACCTTCGAAGATGCTTTGACCATAGTGTAAAGTATTTAGTGCAGGTGAGATAGCTAGCGGTCCATAGGGGACGATTTTAGGATTATGCCAACCACGTTTCGTGTCCCAATCCATTACAAACATATGGTCGGTAAAAACTTGCCCGAAGCCTAGTTTATCATCAGGTGTTTTTTCTTTTGGATGGCTAGTAAGATTTAATTCAATATCTTTTACTGTTAATTTGTTCATAAAATTACTCCTTCGTATGTTATATGTTTTAAAAAATAATAAATAATTACTTATTTTCTATCATTATAATACTAATGAAAAAATATTGCAATAGTTTTTTTAAATTTTCTGAATATTAAAAGTGGGTTGAGATTTTTTTAAGTATTAAATATAAAGTTGTATTCTAAACTAAAAATTTTACAAAAATTATTTTAGTATAGGATATTATTTGAATTTTAATTTTCTATGAAATGTGTTAAAATGAATAGTATAAAACATGGAGAGAGGTAAGAAATTATGGAAATAAAAAAGTCATTAGAAAATAAGTTTAATACATCACTTGCGAATTTAACAGGATCTCCGATAAGGGAGTTTGACAGATTTGCTTCAACAATAGACGGTATTATAAAATTGACGTTAGGGGAGCCGGATTTTAATACCGCAGAAGAAGTTAAAGAAGCTGCAAAAAATGCTTTAGATAATAATAGAACACATTATTCTGTAAATAACGGTATTGTAGAACTAAGAACTGCATGGGCAAAAAATTTAAAAAATAAATTCGGATTGAACTATTTACCTGATGAAGTTATTGTTACGATAGGGGCATCTGCAGCTATAGAACATACAATATCTGCGATAACTAATGAGGGAGATACTATTTTAATTGTAACGCCATATTTTTCTGCTTATGAAGGTGTAGGTATTTTAAATAAATGTAATATTAAATTCATAGATACTGTTGATAATGGATTTAAGCTGACACCGAAACAATTGGATAAAGTTTTATCAGAAAATCCTAATGCTAAAGCTTTATTAATTAACTATCCGAATAACCCAAGCGGTGTATCTTATACTAGAGATGAAGTTGAAGCTATAGCGGATGTTTTGAAAAAATATGATATTTTTGTAGTGAGTGATGAAATTTATGGAGATATAACATATGACTATAAACATACTTCATTAGCTACATTTATTCCGGAGCAAACGGTATTAATCAGTGGATTATCAAAATCACATGCTATGACAGGGTGGCGTGTAGGTTTTATTGCAGCGCCGGAGGCAATGATTAAAAAAATCGGTGTTTTCCATTTATTTACCGTATCAGGGGCAGCGACATTTATTCAAGATGCAGCAGTAGAGGCATTGGAAAATGAAGAGGTGGAAAAATATAATCAACACATGATAGAAACTTATCGTGAAAGAAAAGATTATATGGTTCCAAAACTTCGTGAATTAGGATTTGAAATTCCGGAAATAGAGGGTGCATTTTATATTTTTGCAAAAATCCCTGAACAATATAGTAGTTTAGGTGCAATGGATTTTTGTAAGTTGTTAGCGAAAGAAGCCAAAGTTGGTGTAATCCCGGGGACTGCATTCGGTTCGGCATATAATGATTATTTTAGAATAAGTTATGCAACAAGTATTGAAAATATAAAAGAAGCTGTAGAGAGAATAACAAAATTTATTAATAAATAGAAAGGTACAATTAATGAAAGGAAAATTCATAACGGTAGAGGGAACAGATGGTTCCGGGAAAACTACTTTTTTACAATTTATAACGAAATACTTAGTGAATAAAGGATATAAAGTTATCTTAACCAGGGAACCCGGTGGTACAGAGTTTAGTGAAAAAGTAAGAGAATTATTATTTGACAGTAATAATCGAATAGATGCTAAAACAGAAAGTTTGCTATTTTGTGCGAGTCGTCGTGATCATATTATAAATAAGATAATACCGTATATTGAAAAAGGGTATATAGTTATTTGTGACCGATTTGTAGATAGTTCCATTGCGTATCAATCTTACGGTCGAGGACTAGAAAAGAGCGATATAATAAATATAAATAAGTATACAACAGATGGTTTAGAACCGGATTTGACTATATATTTCAGTGTAGATGTAAAAATAGGTTTAAATCGAACAAAAAATAGAGATAATAATAATCGTATGGATTTGGAAGAATTTTCATTTTATGAACGAGTAAAACAAGGTTATGATGAACTTTCGTTAGAGTATAATAAAAGGATAAAAACTATAGACGCTAATAAGCCTTACAATATTGTAGAAAAAGAGGCGTTAGAAGTAGTAGAAGGATTTTTAAATGATGAAAATATTTAAAAAAGATGCTATTTCATTAAAATCAGTAGAAAATGCTTTAAAAAATAATAAACTATCCCATGCCTATCTTGTTATAGGCAAGGATAGTTTATATTCTGATAAATTCGTTATTCAGTTTGTTAAAGCAATTTTTTGTTTGAATAATAATGAAAAAAATTTTTATAGTTGTGAAAATTGTAGAAATTGTAGAAGTATCGATAATGGTAATTATATTGATTTTTATAAAATAAATAGTGAAGAATCTACAATAAAAAAAGAAGAAATTCAAAAACTAAAATCAGAATTAGCAATAAAATCTTTTTACGGTAAAAAAGTATATTGGATAAAAGATATTGAAAAAATGAGTCCGCAAGCCGCAAATAGTATTTTAAAATTTTTAGAAGAACCGGAAGAAAATATTATAGCAATACTTAGTTGCAAAAATCTTAGTGCAGTTTTACCAACTATTACATCACGTTGTCAGCATATTCGCCTTGTTGGATCTTGCGAACAGGAAAATAATAATTTTTCTGAGTTCGAAAATATATTAAATACGTTTATATTGAAGTATAAGAAAAATAGGCATTTAGCTAATCTATATATGTTAGAGAAATTTAAAACAAAAGATGAAATTTCTAACTTTTTTGATTTTTTATCAATTTTCATCAGTAATTTATATCCGCAGATGACGATAGAAGAAGATATAAAGAATATTGGCAAAATTCAAGAAAGTGTTTTGCAGGCAAAAGCCGACATAAGTTTAAATGTTTCAGCTATGTTGGTTTTAGAAAAATTCCTTTTTTCTCTGCTATTAAACAATCAAAAAATAGAATTATTATATAGAGGGTAGTATGGAAGAAAATTTAAGATTGGACAGTGTTTCAAAAAATTTTAAAATTTTTCAGAAAAAAGATTATTACAGTATGTCAACAGATTCATTTTTACTCCCTTATTTTTCCAACGTACCACTTAGCGAAAAGAAAAATATTATAGAACTTTGTAGTGGGAACGGTGGTATTTCCATTATTTTACGTGAACGAAGTAGAGCTTGTATAGAAATGTTGGAGATACAGAAGGATTTGGTTGAACTTACTAAGAAAAGTTTAGAATATAATAATTTAACAAATATTCATGTTCAAAACGGTGATATAAAAGAGGTGAAATCACTGTATAATCCATCATCATTTGATTATGTTTTATGCAATCCGCCATATTTTCCGGTTGAAATTATGCCGAAAAAACGTGAAAGATTTAATCATAATATTTCTCGCCATGAATTACTGTGTAATTTAGCAGATGTTGTTGCTGCTATTAAATATTTATTAAAGCAAAACGGGAAATTTAGTCTGGTTCATAGAACTTACAGAATTGCCGATATAATATCTGAATGTTCAAAAGTTGGGCTTTCTATTAAAAGGATAAGGTTTGTTTACAGTAAGAAATCCAGTGAAGGAAGTAAAATGGTTTTAGTAGAAGGTAGTATATCAGCTGTAAATGATATAAAAGTGGAGCAGCCTTTATATATTTATAACGAAGATGGGACGTATACTAACGAGATGAAGAAGGTGTATGGTATTGACTAAAAGTTTTATGTATGTTGTAAAATGTTCTGATGATACATTGTATGTCGGGTATACCACGAATATACTAAGAAGATTAGAAGTACATAATGCAAAAAAAGGTGCAAAATACACAAAATCTAGGGTACCGGTTATACTGAAATATTATGAAGAATTTTTGACAAAAAGTGAAGCGATAAAAAGAGAATATGCTTTTAAACAATTAAAAAAAGAAAATAAATTAGCATATATTCAAGAAAATTTAACACAAGAAAAGAAAAATTATATAAAAGAAATTAATGCTAAACTAAAGGAGAAAAATAATGCTGTATTTAGTACCAACACCAATAGGAAACCTTGAAGATATAACTTTAAGAGCATTAAAGGTATTGAAAGAAGTGGATATTATAGCTTGTGAAGATACTAGAAATACGCAAAAGCTATTAACTCATTATAAAATATTAAGTAAAAAATTAATTAGTTATCGTGAACATAATGAAGATAAAATGAGTGAGAAAATAGTTGAATATCTTAAAGATAAAAAAAGTGTTGCATTAGTTACTGATGCAGGAATGCCCTGTATTTCAGATCCGGGGTATATACTGGTAAAAAAAGTTAGAGAATTAGACTTAAAGGTTGTAGCACTCCCCGGTGCTAATGCAGGACTTACAGCATTAATATCCAGTGGATTAGAGTCTTACAATTATACTTTTTATGGTTTTTTACCACGAAAAAACAAAGAATTAAAAGAAAAATTAAATTCTATTTTAAAAAGCAGAACAACAGGAATAGTATATGAATCTCCTCACAGAATAATTAATTTGATAGAAACTATAGTTGCTCTTGATGAATTAAGAGAAATTTCAATAGTAAGAGAATTAACTAAAGTGTTTGAACAAATAGAAACAAAATCGGCAAAAGAAATCCTTATTATGCTTAAAAATAGTGAAATAAAAACTAAAGGAGAGTTTGTTATAATAATATCTCCAAACAAAAAAGAAGAATTAAAAGAAATTAATTTAGAAAATTTAGTAGATATTATTTATAATAAAGTAAAAAATGGAGAAAAAAAATCTGAAGCGATAAAAAATACTGCAAAAGAATTTAATATAAATAAAAAAGAGGTGTATAACTTATACCATGAAAAATATGATTAGCCTTTTTATAATTAATATTCTTATAATTTTAACGTTAGTGGCTTCTTATTATAATAGTTATTTTTACATTGTTCTTTCAATTTTAATAATAATTAATATAGTGGTAATTTATTTAAAAACTACTGAACTTGATAAAAATGAACAAAAGAAAAAAATTATGCTCCACAAAGTAAAAAATTCATTATCAGTCATATTGGGGTATTCAGAAGCGCATAATGATAATCTTATAACAAAAAAAGAATTGGATGAAAAAATAAATGATGAGATAGAAAATATAGTAACAATAATAAAAGATGAAATTTATAAGTAGAAACTCATGAATTTCATCTTTTTATATTATTTTTTAATAGTATGGCGTTTTCTCCATGTTTTAGAAGAAAACAGTACAATTAACGGTATAAGTTCAAGCCTTCCTAAAAGCATTGAAATTGATAAAACAATTTTAGTAAAATATGGTACAGAAGAAAAATTATTTAACGGACCGTAGTTATTAAATGCAGGTCCGGCATTACTTATAGTGGTTACTACTAAAGAAACAGCATCCTGAAAATCGTTTATTTGAATACTGGTAATTAGTAATAAGAATACAAAAATAAAACTATAAAGTAATAAATAGTTTGCTAATGGGTTAGTGTCCTTTATTATTTTTCCGTCAATTTTAATTGAAATTATTTTTTTAGGACTTAATGCTTTGCTGATTGAGTTTTTTGCATTTTTAACAAAAAATATAAAACGAGGAATTTTTATTCCGCCGGCAGTTCCACCGGCGCATCCGCCGACAATCATTAAAAGTAATATAATCATTTTAGAAAATGTTGGCCATATATCAAAGTTATTATAGGTAAAACCGGTTGTGGATACTACCGATGATACGGTGAAAAATACATCTAATAAACTATGATATGGTGTATCATATGAACGATAAATATCTAAGAATATAATAATAGATGTTAATGCTACCAATCCTAAGAACCAAAGTAATTCTTCACTCTTTAATGCTTTAAAAAATTTTTTAAAGATTACGAAGTAGATAATATTTAAATTCATAGAAAAAATAAGCATAAAAATAGCTACGACGATGGTAACATATGTGCTGTTATAATAAGCAATTCCGGAATTTTTTATACTAAAGCCCCCGGTACCAGCAGTAGAGAATGCGATATTTAAACTATCAAATACTCCAACATTTCCAATTAACAACAAAACAAACAAAATAACTGTTAAAGCTATGTAAATACTGTACAAATAGATTGCGGTTTGTTTTATTGATGAAACTACTTTACCGAAGTATGGTCCGGGAATTTCCGCTTTTGCTATGTGAATGTTATGCGGAGAACGTGGTAAAATAGCAAGAGCAAAAACTATAACCCCCATACCTCCGATAAAGTGGGTAAAACTTCTCCATAATAAAATACTTTTATCTAATTTTTCAATATCAGGTAAAATAGTAGAACCGGTAGTTGTAAAACCACTGACCGTTTCAAATAAACTATCTATATAATTTGGAATTTCACCTGAAAAATAGAAAGGTAATGCTCCGAATAGTGAAAAAATAATCCAAGTAAGAGTAACTATAACAAAACCTTCACGATTATAAAAATCTCTATCTCTTTCTCCATCGGTAAAGTAATCAATAACAAAGTAAAAAATATAACAAAGTACCGCAACTGCCAAAAAAGATAGCAGGGTACTTTGACGTTCTTTATAAATAAGAGAAACAAAAATTGGAAGCATAAGTAATGCTGATAGTAACTTAAACATTTTTCCTACTACATGGAAAATCATTTTATAATTCATTATTTTCTCCTCCCTTATTTAATTAAAATATCATCAATATGCTCAATTTTCTGTTTATAGCAAATGACAATAACGTTATCATTTAATTTGATTTCATCTTCACCATTAGGGAATATTTGTTTATTATTTCTTACAATAAAGGGAATTAAGATGTTATTATTAAGTTTTAAATCTTTTAGTTTTGTCCCAATAACTTTTAAATTACTGTCACTAATTTTAAATTCAATAAGTTCAACTTGATTATTTGCAATTCGATAAAAATTTTCTATATCAGAACTCTTACTGCATTGTAAAGATTTACTATATTTTGAAATTACATTTCCAATTATTTCTTTTGGCGTTATATAAGAATATTGTCCAATATCTTCGGCGATTTGTTTAAGAGAAGCTCTGTTGACTTTAGCGATTGATTTTTTTATTCCCAGTTTATCTGCATAAAGATTAATAATAATATTTTCTTCATCAAGACCGGTTAGAGAAATGCAACTATCAAAAGTTTGAATACCTTCTTCTACCAGAGTATCACGATCACTACCGTCAGCCCAAATAACATCAACATTTGGATAAGTTTCACTAAGTGAAATAGCTTTTTCTTTATTAATTTCTATTACTTTTGTGTAAAAGTTGGCTTTTTCTAAAAATTTAATAAGATAGTAGGCGATTTTTCCACCGCCGATAATAAGAGCGGAAGATAATTTATTATCAATATTTTCTTTATTACCAAGAAGTTTATAGAATTTTTTTAAATTTTTATTATCTGCTGTAATATGGACTTTATCTCCGACTTCAAAAATATAATCACCACGTGGCACAAAGACCAATCCTTTTCTTTCTACTAAACAAACTAATGAAGGGAAAGTAATAATTTCTTTACTATCTATAAGAGAAACACCATTTAGAAGACTGTTCTCATTGATAACAACTTCTAATATGTTGAATTTATTACAAGAAAAACTTTCAACCTTTGTTGCGGAAGGATATTTTAACATATTATAAATTTGTTTAGCAGCTTCATATTCAGGATTAACAACAAGGTCAATTCCGAGAGAAGATTTTAAAAATTCTTTCGTTTTGGAGTATTCCGGATTTCTTATTCTGGCAATAGTGTACTTTGCACCCATTTGTTTAGCAGTAATGCAAGAAATAATATTTATTTCATCACTGGCTGTAACAGAAATAAACATATCTGCCATGTTTGTTCCTGCTTCTTGAAGTATATCATAATTAGCACCGTTACCAAGTAAACCTTGGATATCATATGCTTCAACTAATTTTTCTACTCTTTTCTCATTTGTATCTATGAGAGTAACTTCTTTAAAAGTGTCAGAAAAGTCGGCACACAGAAGCTCACCAACTTTTCCGCCACCAACAATAATAGCTTTCACAAATAAAACTCCTTTTTCTTTTATAACAATATTATAAATATATTATAAAAGAAAGTCAATTTAGGACAGTTTTTATTGTAAATATTTTTAATTATAAAATTATTTTGAAAATAGGACAAATTTCTAAATAAGTTATTTTAAACAATATGAATTAAGTTATATCTTAATTTGAGAATTTGTGGTATAATTATAAAAAGGAAATTTTATCGCTTTTTCATATAGTTGATAATTTTAAATTATTAAAGGAGGAGTAAAGTGGGAAAAATTTCTAAACAAGATATAGATTATATTTTTGAGAATATAGATATAGTGAATTTGGTTAGCGAGTACATAAAATTAGAAAAACGTGGGCAAAATTATATAGGTTTATGCCCATTTCATAATGAAAAAACACCTTCTTTTACGGTATCTCCCGATAAGCAGATTGCTCACTGTTTCGGTTGTGGTAAGGGTGGAAATATTTTTCAATTTTTATCGCTTATTGAAAATATTACATATAACCAAGCAATAGTTAAATTAGGAACAAGATTAGGACTAAATTTAGAGTCAAATGAATCAAAAGATATAAGTTATAATTTAACGGACGATTTGGATATAATGTATTATGGACATTTGCTACTTGCGGATTATTATAATTATATTCTTTTAAATACCAAAGAAGCGGAAGATGCTCTAAATTACTTAATAAATAGGGGATTAACTTTGGAAACAGTAAAGTATTTTAATCTAGGATATGCCCCAAAAAGTAATAATATAGCATTAAATTTTTTTACTTCTAATAATTTATCATTAGATATAATGGTGGAAGCGGGATTGCTTGGAAAAAACGAAAGTAATAATTATTATGATGTTTTCAGAGATAGGATAATGTTTCCTATAAAAAATAATCAAAATCAAGTGGTTGCCTTTTCCGGAAGAACCATGTCAGAAGATAAAGAAATAGCTAAGTATTATAACACTCAAGAAACAAAAATATTTGAAAAACGAACAGTTCTTTATAATTTTTCCGACGCCAGACCTTTTATAGCAAAAGACAAAGAAATACTACTTTGTGAAGGATATATGGACGTAATTAAAGCACATCAAGGTGGCATAAAAAATGCTGTTGCTCTAATGGGAACAAATCTCGACAATAATAAATTGGCAGAGATACTGACGTTAGTTGATAAAATAACACTTAGCCTTGATAATGATTCAGCAGGAAGTAAAGCACAAATAGAATTGGGAAACAGGATAATAGAAAAAACGGATAATATTTTTAAATTAAAATTTTCCGGTGCAAAAGATTTGGATGAATTTTTAACACAAAAAAATAAAAATAATAAAGATTTTGATGCCCAAACTTATTTTAAAAATAATAAAGAACATTTTATCACCTTTAAAGTTGACTATTGTGAGGCAGAATCAAAAACAAATATTGAACAAAAGATAAACTATAAAAATGAAATACTGAAAAATATTTCTTATATAGAAGATGAATCATTAAAATATATACTTTTAAACTATTTAGCAAAAAAATTCGGCATAGAACGTCAAATTCTTGTTAAAGAGTTGCATCAGACTAGAACAACAAGAAAAAAAGAAGTATTTAGACAGTGGCAGCTACCACAAGACAAGTCACAAATATTTAATAATATAAATTATGATAAGAAAATGTGTAAGTTATTTAAATATTTTTTTAAAAGTCGAATTCTTTTTATAGAAAACTACGAACAGCTAGAAGACTGTGAATTTAAACATCATTCATTCGAAAAATTATTAGATTATTTAATAATTTATTATAATAATAATTTTGAGTTTTATATTCATAAATTTATTCATAGCATTGATGATGAAGATACGATTCAGTTAGCAACGTATATTGATGAAACAGATTTTTTAATAGAGGAAAATCCAAATAATGAAGTGGTTAATGATTATATAAATCATTTTAAAAAGCGTGAAGTTAATATTGATGAATTGAAGGAATTATTAAAAATAGCTATCCAAGAAATGGATATGGAAACACAAAAAAGATTATTGGAACAGTTAAAAAAATACAAAAAATAAGGAGAAGGGCATGGCTAAAAAGATAAAAGATTTTGAAACCATAAAAAAAGAGTTTATAGAAAAAGGTAAAAAGCAAGGTGAACTTGCACAAGAAGAAATAGTAGATGCTTTGTCAAAATTGGATATTTCTTCTGATGTAATAGATGATTTTTACGAAGAATTAAATCGTGAGGATATTATTTTAATAAATGTAAATCACCAAGATGCTGAGGAAGAGGAAATAGATTTAGAAGATTTATCTGTTCCAGCCGGGATAAGAACAAATGATCCTGTTAGAATGTATTTAAAAGAAATAGGGAAAGTACCGTTATTATCAAAAGAAAAAGAATTGGAATTATCTAAAATTATAGAAAGTGGAACTGAAGACGAAAAAGAACAAGCAAAAAAAGATTTAGCTGAGGCAAACTTACGTTTAGTGGTAAGTATAGCAAAACGATATGTAGGGCGAGGAATGTTGTTTTTAGATTTAATCCAAGAGGGAAATATGGGTTTAATCAAAGCGGTAGAAAAATTTGATTATTCAAAAGGATTTAAGTTTAGTACATATGCAACTTGGTGGATTAGACAAGCAATTACACGTGCAATAGCTGACCAAGCGAGAACGATTCGTATCCCGGTGCATATGGTGGAAACAATCAATCGTTTAATTAGAGTACAAAGACAATTACTTCAAGATTTAGGACGTGAGCCTAAACCTGAAGAAATAGCAAAAAAAATGAATATGACACCGGAAAAAGTTAGAGAAATTTTAAAAATTGCTCAAGAACCTGTATCATTAGAAACACCTATTGGAGAAGAAGATGATTCTCACTTAGGAGATTTTATTGAAGATAAGGAGGCACAATCTCCAGTAGAACATGCAGCAAATGAATTGTTAAAAGAACAGCTTGAAGAAATTTTGGAAACATTAACAGATAGAGAAGAAAATGTTCTTAAACTTCGTTTCGGTTTAAAAGATGGAAAAACTCATACGTTAGAAGAAGTGGGCAGTGCCTTTGGTGTAACTCGAGAGCGTATCCGTCAAATCGAGGCAAAAGCAATAAGAAAATTAAAACATCCATCTAAATTAAATAAGTTAAAAGGTTTTATGGAATAACCTTTTTAAACGTTGGTATAATAAGGTTTAGATGGTTAGATTTTTTGTTAGTGGGCAAAAAGTGGGCAAGTCCAAAATAACTTTTAAAAAACATAAAAAAATAATAAAAAAATTAAGGTAGTGTAAAAACTACCTTTTTTAAAATTCTATATTTCTGAAAATCTCTAATTCTTTTTGTTTTGCTTTTTTAGTTTTGTGAATATATACCTTTCTTGTTATTTCTGTTCCTTTATGACCTAATCTTGCTGAAATTAATTCTATAGGAATGTTAGCATCTAGACACAATGAAGCGTGAGTGTGTCTAGTCATATGAAATGTAAATTTATATGAATGAATATTTTTTCTAGTCCATTGACTTATGCTACTATATGAATTATAATCACCATTACTCTTAGGGAATAGTAGATATTTATTTATATATCTACTATTCATGCTAGCCTTTATTGCATTAACTTTAATTCTATTTTTTATAATATCCTGACATTTTTTATTTAACGATATAATTCTATTTGATTCGTAAGTTTTCGGAGCGTAGATATTCCCAAATTGATCTAGTGTTTTATTTACTCTAAGTCTACCATCTTCAAGAATATCTTCTTCAGTAAGAGCTAATGCTTCACCTATTCTTAATCCAGAATTGAATAAAAAATCAATTAAATCATGGTAATATTGATTATCTTTAATCTCCTCTAATATTTTTTTAACTTGATCTAGTTCAAAATATTTTCCATCATAACTAACTTTATGTTCTTTTGTTTCTAATTTATCTAACCAGGTTATATCTCGCAAGTAATCTAACTTGTACATTTCCCTTAATACACGTTTATAGAATTTCAAATAAATATTATATGTGTTGTTAGTTTTAGCTATTTTTTTTATCAAATCATCAAGATATGTAGCATTCACATTTAATAACGGTATATCAAAATTTGTTTTTTGAGTTTTTGTAATTCTACTTCGATATAATTTATAAGTACTAAATTTCAAGTCATCTTTTTCTTTTTCTAAATATATTTCTAACGCTTTAAAAAACGATATTCTTAAATCAACGTAACTTTCTTCTTTTAATCTTTTTCGTTTTAATATTTCAGTAGCTAATTTTTTATTTTTAACATCTAACGTGATACTGATTGTTTTAATCTTACCAGTAACATCTTTTATTCTTTCCCTATACATATAAGTTCCGTTTTTTCTTTCTTCTATCCACATAGAAATACACACCCTTTCTTGATTTGAGTAGATGCGTATGATATACTTATAGTGTAGTTTGGTGATATATCATACACATACACATTCTTTCGAGATATTGCAGTATCTAATTTTTTCCTTACTCTTGCAGGAGTAGGGAATTTTTATTTTGTGTTGCAAATAGCAATGCTTTTATATTCTTATTTGTGCTCCATTTCGGAAGTTTGTTACAATATTAGTAGCTTGGTATGGTGCTATATTGTTGTAAATAAGGAAGTTTCGTAATCTATTAAATAAAGCTGCATTGCTTATTTTTACTTCTTCTTGTATCGCTTGATAGCTATAACCATTTATTATTAGGTCTATTATAGTTTCGTCTGGCAAATATAGAATTGAGGCTACTATGTTTGCTTCATCTTCGAACGGTTGTAATTCTTTTGGGTATTCTCCTGCTATCATTTCACTATTAAGTGACATGAATGTTCTATTAAATTTCCCTTGTAAATGACAGTGGACGTGACTTAATTCATGTAATATAGTAAATATTATCCTTTCTATGTATCCTGAAGATTGATTTATCATTATTACGTATTTGTCTTTTTTTGGTATGATCATACCCGAACACTTTTTAATAAATTCCATATCGACTCCTTGGACTATGTTTGTGTTTAGCAAGTGCCCGAAGTAGTCGTTTATTTGTGGTTGTATTCCAAATTCTGGATATTCTACATCAAATAGAACAAATTTTATGTTGTACTTCTTCCTAAAGTGATTTATTATATGTTTGTATGTGATTAGTTTCGGAGGAAGTCCGATTTCTCTCAGTATTTCGTACGCTTTTTGTCGATATTGTAAGTATCTCTCTTGGCTTACGATGTTGTATTCATATTTCTTCATTAATCTCCTTTCCAATTATCTTCGTCGCTTAGTAAGACCTCTGCGACTGAGAATAATTTGTCTAGTGATTTGTTGAATTTTTCTTTTTGAGAATCATTCATGCCGTCTGTTTGTTTCCTGAACATTGCGACTAACTGTTGTTCGTACTCATCTTCTTGCGGTTTTTCTCTGCCTAGTAGGTAATCTACTGATACGTTGAAATAATCAGCGACGGCTTCCAATCCTTTAGAATTAGGTGAAGCTTTTCCCCAACGAGCGATAGTTCCATTAGATAGACCTATTTCTCTTTCTAATTCAGCAAAACTCATATTTTTTCTATTTGCTAATTGTTTAATTATATGCACTGTACTCAAGGTTTTCACATCCTTTTTTAGCAATAAAATTAAAATAATTAAGTTTAAACCTAAAAAATATGTTGACAAATAAGTTTAAATCTATTATAATAAAATTAAGCTAGTTATTTAGCTAATAAACAAAATTAAATAAAATAACGTCGGGAAACGTTTGTAACACTAATAATATAGATTTATTTATTGGTTTATTTAACTATGCTTAAATTTTAGCATAAAACTTAATGTTTTGTCAACAATTTCAGTTAAAACTTTAATTAAAAACTTAATGGAGGTGATAATATGTCGGAAGAGTTTTACAGGGAAGTGAAATATAAGTTAGAACTTAAAAAGAAAACGATCACATGGCTTGCTGATATGGTTGGTATTTCTGTCCCGTATGTAATTGATATTCTAAAAGGGAAAAGAACTCCTAAAGAAAGAATTGAAAAAATTGAATACATTTTAAGAGTTGAGGGAATAATTTAGAAAGGAGGAGTGAGGGGTATGAAAAATCTACTACTAATTATAAGCAGTGTGTTTATTGCAAAAAAATTAATAGACCACGCAAATGAGCGTAAGTCTATTAAGGTTGACTCTAATCTTCTTGGTGCAACCATTTATGGTACTCTTCAAGCAGACCTAAAGTAATTTTTATCGATATACCGCCAACTTGATTTCCTAAACGGGTTCTATCGTCTTCTTGATTTCTAAAAACTTCGACACTTTTATCGGCTTCGTTGGCGATTTTAGAAATTTTATCAGGTGTTAGATTGTTAAGAAAATTATTGAAATTTTTATCCATTATAATTACCTCCTATATTACTTGGCGAATGAGCCTGTATGGTAATTATAGCATATAAACAACGTGTAACTAGGAATTTATATTAAAAAACTCCCTTATTGCTCAAGGGAAGAAAGGAGAAAAAAATATGATAGCTTTTATTAAAAATTACAAAATAGAACAAAAAGAATACCCTGTATCTAAAGATTTAAAAACATCTAAAGCTACTCTAACTTTAGATATAGAGGTGATTGAACATGGAAAACAAATAACTCCCGAGGTTTTAATAGATATATTAAATAACACTCAAGAGTTTTATAAAACTAATTATTTAAATGATAAGTAATTAGATATTAAATTAGAAGCTACTTGAAAAGCAATTTGAGTAAAAGCAGAAATAGATTTTACTTTTAAATCGTTAGCGACTTTTTTAGAAGTAGACCAAACTTTATCAGAACGGATAGTGTCTAAAAATTGATGCCCATCCCAAGTAATATAATTTAGTGCATAGATATATACTTGATTTGAAGCATATCGAATAGTGACATCAATATAATCTGCTTCTTCTAATCGTTTTAGATGATAAGTTAGTTCGTCAAAAGTATAATCGAATTTATCAATAAATTCATCTAATTCTTTTTGAGATAAAGAACTATTATTTTCTTTGTCTTCTGCTGTTAGAAGTAGATTTCTAATTAATTCATAATTTAACTTCATTATAATTCACCTCCTTTGAGGTAATTATATCATAAATTAGTGAAAGGAGGAGTGGGAATGGAGATTAAAACGGAAACTATTGTAAATGTAAATAATGAACTTGTAGATGTTAAATACACAGAAGTTAATACTCATGATAAATTTTCTCTTAAAGAAGAAGAACCGATTAGAAATGAGATTATTAATGTTTTAGCTAAGCATAATCTTCCATATTGGAAAGCTAGAAAAGTTTTAGAAAGAACTACAGATTTTCTAGTTAAAGAATCTGTAGTTCAAGAGATTAAATAAGGAGTGATGGTAATGGAAAGAGAAGAAATTTTAAATACGATTAATAGAATATCAAGTCAATATCCTACAGAAATGAAACCAGATTTAGTAGATGGAATAAAAGAAAAAATAGCACCCTTGACAAATGAAATTGTATCTTTATTTGAAAAAAAAGAATTAACATTTGAAGAGTGCTACGCGGTATTAAACTTTACATATGATGTTCTTAAATATAAATCACAGAAAGTTAATCTTTAAAGTCTACTGAAATAATTTCAAAATTATGAAAGCATTTTATAAAGCGGTAAAAGAACAATTAGAAAATAAAGGGATGACAATTTACAGGTTGTCGAAAGAAACAGGTATTTTTGAACAAACATTACACTCTATGCTTAATGGTAACACATCTAGCCCTAAGTTAGATAACGCTGTTAAGATAGCTAAGGTACTGGATATCGATTTAAATAAATTAAAGGAGGTGAAAATATGATAGAGACTAAATGGCTAAATGCAGAACGAGCAGCGAAAATATTTCCCAACATAGGGACAACTAAATTTAACAAATATAAAGATGAGTTTATAAAACTGTGGGAAGCGGGATATTATCCAAGAGAAAGTTATTTAAGTGAATGTAAAGGGATAGAGATAAAAGCTTTCGTACATTACCTATCATGGAGAGATTATTTTCAAGACACAAATTTAATAAAAGAAGTAGAACTATTTAAAGGAGTTTGGCAATGAAACTACACAGAGGAACTAACAACGCTGTATATTTGTCAATTACAACGACTAGCGCGTTCGCATTGATGGCAAGCAATATAGAATGGGGGACTATTTTAGCAGTATCTCTATTCACTGCAATGGCATGGGCGTATATCTTTGATAAAAGAATTGATAATTTTTTCCCGGAGAGTGACGTTGAATAATGAATACTTATGAATTACACGATAAATTAATCGAACTTCAATCGCTGCAATGTGAAGTCGACGCCCATGTTGAAATATGGCGAAGGGAAAATATAACTACAGCTTTACACGAAGAGTTTCACGAATGGTATAACACGCTTGAATTATTCAAAGATTGGAAAAAGAATAGAGGAAAATCTAAAGAAGTACAATTAGAGGAATTAGCCGATTGCTTAGCATTTGCTTTATCGTTGTTAAATGATGATAAGCGAAATTTAAGCCTAATGAGATGTATTTTTATCACAAAAAGAATGGAGAATAATTCTCATCAAAAAGGAATGTTAAATGAGATAAGCAAAGGTTATTTGTTCGCTAAAAGAGTAATAAATACAGTATTTGTTCAAGAAAGCGAAATGGCAATTGAGTTAATTTTAGATATAGCAATGTTATATTATTCGCTTGAAGATCTATTTGAAGCGTACGAGCGAAAATCAAAAATAAATATCCAAAGACAGAAAGAGAATTATTAAAAACAGCCCTCTGAGAAAGGACTGTATAAATAACATATTATAAGTTAAAAATAACATATTTAGGAGGAAAAAGCAAGTAATGAGAGATAACGCTAACTTAAAAGCAGCTTACACATTACTTTCTTTTGCAGAAGAAATTTTAGAAGCTGAAAAATGGAATACTAAACATTTAAAAGTTTTAAAAGAAGATTTAGAAGATTGTATTCAAAGCAAAAGTATAGCTGTTTACGATAAAATAAGAAAATTAAACAAAAATCAAGATATAGTATTAAAACAAATAAAAAAATATGATGATGAGTATATTATATCTACATTAGTTAATTTTAGTGAAGAATATGAGTTAGATAAAGATGTAGAAAATAGCTATACTTTACTAAATGAATTAGAGGAACTAGAGGTAGTAGAAGAATATATAAATTATTTAAAGGAGAAATTAAATGTTAACAAAAGAATTTATAAGTAAAGTTAAAAAATTAGGATATGAAATAGAATTTGAAAATGATTTTTCACCAATAATTCGTATCAGTAATGGCAGCGGAAGCTTAGGAGTAGTATTTTGTAATATTAATTTAATTAATACTTATAGTTTCACTCCTATTGAATTAAAACAAATAATGAGAGAATACGAAGATACTCCAATAGATGAGAGAGAAGAAAAAAATATTACTTTATTTGAAATACCACTATTTAACTTAAAAACTAGCGACGGCTATCAACAATATCTTACTTACGATGAAGACAAAGATTGTTATTTCGCTAGCAGAGGTCGTTCTACTTTAAAACAATCATTTACTGTAGCTGAATTAGAAAAAATACCAAGCTATTATAGGGTATTAGCAAAGGAGATAATCTATGATAACGACTAAAAAATTTAAAGAAAAAATTAAAGATATGGGATATGACATAATTGAAGACGAAGAAAGTCAAGAATTAAAAATTACAAGAAAAAGTGTTGTATATGGAATAACAGGGGTAACAGAACAATATTCAATTACATTTCGAAATACCCCTATAACATTAAAAAAAATAGTTAGATATTATGAAGATACTAGAATCGAAGATAGAACAGGATATTATGAAATACCGTTACCGGGATTAACATTAGGTGGTCAGCAATATATTACTTTCAACAGAATAACAGAACAATTTAAAGCAATGGATAAATTAAGTTTTCACAGTGAAGATTTAGTGCAGTTATTCACTAAAGATGAGTTAGAAAGCGACTTTTTTAAAGAAGTGTTAGGTGATTATCTAAAATGGGTGGTGGAAGCTTAATGAGTGAAGAATTAGATATTTTAAAAAATAAAGCTAAGTTATATAAAAAATTGCAAAAAGCAAGGCTAAAGTTACAAAATAAAGATTTTAAAAAAAGTGGTTATAACCCATTTCAAAAATTTAATTATTTTGAATTGAGTGACTTTTTACCACATATTAATAAGATATTTGATGAAATAGGGTTAGCAGACCACATAAATATTTATAGAGAAAAATCCCAAGCAGAGCTTATTATTTATGATACTGAAACAGGGCATTCAGAAACGTTTTACAGCCCTATTCAAGAGCAATTAGGCAAACAACAAGATATAGGTGCTATGATAACATACGCAAGACGTTATGCGTATAATATAGCGTTAAATATAAGCGAAAATGACGTGTTAGACGCACAAGATATTAAAGTAAAAAACACGACAAAAATAGATAGAGTAAAAATATTACAAATGCTAAATAGTAATGCCGAAATAAGCCAAATTAAAGGGTGGTTAAATAATAACAATATTAAAGCAAATAGCTTTGATGAATTAACAGATAACCAATTAATGCAAGTATTCAATTTATTTAACCAGAGATAAAGGAGATAAGAAATTATGATAAATAACGTAACTTTAACTGGGAGATTAACTAAAGCCCCGGAATTAAAATACAGTGCTAATAACACAGCTTATGTTAACTTTACATTAGCCGTAAATAGAGCTTTTAAAGCTGAAAAAGATACAGACTTTATAACATGTAAAGTATTTAACAAGCAAGCTGAAAACCTAGCTAAATTTTGCGGTAAAGGCAGCTTAATAGGTGTTGTAGGAAGTATTCAAACTGGAAGTTATCAAAATAACCAAGGTAACACGGTATACACAACAAACGTTATGGTTAACAGTATTCAATTTTTAGAAAGCAAACAACAACGAGAACAACAAGGACAATTTAATCAAGAATATAATCAGTCATTTAATAACAACGGATATAACCAACAGAATAACTTTAACCAAGGATATAACAATCAAAATAATGGATATAACAATAAACAAGCACCTGACGCTTTAGAACACATCAGACAAAATAATAATACTCAAATGGACTTTGGATTTAACCCGATGATGGGAGTTAATAATACTAACACAGTATTTGACGATATACCAAATCCTTTTGCAGAAGATTAAAATATGGAAAGAGATATATTCAAACAAAATGGTAAAGTATTAGTAGTTAACTTAGAACTATTAGAAGTATTAGGGGGAGTAGGGTATCTGAACGAAGCTCTAGTCCTCCAACAGATTGATTATTGGTTAGAAATTAATAAGAAGAATAGCGAGAATTTTATAAACGGTTATTACTATATGTGGAGTTCTTTCGATGAAATGATAGAACGAGATTTTAAAAATTGTTTTACAAAAAGAACATTAATTAGAATTATATCTACCTTAGAGAAAAATAAATATTTAATCACTTTGAGAAAAGGGAATAGAAAATATTATAGAATAAATTACAATAAAATAAATAATAAATATAACAAATATTTTAACATTAGTGGTGAACCTGAAAAGAAACCCGATGAACCTGTGAAGACGTTAATGTTAAGGCACAATGACAAAAAAATACAAAAAAACAATTGCCAAAATGGCAAGGGTTGCCAAAATGGCAAGGGTTGCCAAAATGGCAAGGGTGGATTGCCAAATTGGCAATTTGCGGATTGCCAAAATGGCAACTCCATAGAAGATATTAATAAAGATAATAATATATATATTAAATATAATAACTTTATCAAAGATACTAGTAATACAAGTATAAGCTATAATAAGTCCTTTAGTAATACTAGTAATAACTATAATAACATATCTAGTAATAATATATATAACCATAATAAAATATCAAACAATAAAAAAGAGTATAGTTATAACAAACGTATAAATGATAAAGCTGATAAAGATAATTTAAATACAAACAAAAAACAATACACTTTTTCTAGTAAAAAAATAAATAAAAATAACAAAAATCAAAAAAATAGTTCTAAGTTTGAAACAGAAATATCAAAATTAGACGATTTAAGATACCATTCAGACGTTTCGGAGAAAATTTGGAGTAATTATACCGAAAATGATTTTATCAAAGCGAGAGGGTATCAGAAACGTCAAATTGGTTTTATAAACTCACATGAGCAAGAAAAAGAGTTTATAAAAGATGTTGTAAAAGATGTTATGAATAGCAATAACAAGAGTTTTAGGATAAACGGCAAACGCGTAGAAATTGACGAAATTATAAATCAATTAAAAAAAATAAAAGATGAGCATATAGAATATTGTGCTAATAAAATCTTAAATAACAAAAAAATAAAACATAAAAAGAATTACATAATCACAAGTTTATACAATTCAATCAAATCTAAAGATAATAAAAATTCTGAAAGTTCTTTAGGTTATGATTGGTTAAAAGAATAAAAAGGAGAATAGAATGCGAGAAATTATAAAAATAGAATTAAACGAAAATCAAGAGCCGATAGTAAGCGGTAGAATACTACATGAAGCATTGGAAGTGAATACAGCATATAAAGACTGGTTCCCTAGAATGTGTGAATATGGGTTTGTGGAAGGAATAGATTTCAACCCGCTCAAAATTGAGCAAGTTCAAAAAGAGGGAAATAGAAATGTTAGGAGAACTATTTTAGACCATGCTATCAAATTTGATATGGCTAAAGAAATAGCAATGCTGCAAAGAACGGATAAAGGAAAAGAAGTAAGACAGTATTTTATTAAAGTTGAGAAAGAATTCAACAGCCCTGAAAGGATAATGGCAAGAGCGTTATTAATTGCAGATAAGAAAATTCAAACTTTGGAAACTGCGATAGAAGAACAAAAGCCAAAAGTTATATTTGCTGACGCTGTTAATTCTAGCCATACATCAATTTTAATTGGCGATTTAGCAAAAATATTAAAACAAAACGGAATTAGTATAGGGCAAAAAAGACTATTTGCCTGGTTAAGAGAAAAGGGATATTTAATCAAAAGAAAAGGCAATGATTGGAACATGCCTACTCAAAAAAGCATGGAGTTGAAATTATTTGAGATTAAAGAAAGCACGCATAACAACCCTGACGGCTCTATTAGAATAACTAAAACTCCGAAAGTAACAGGTAAAGGGCAAATATATTTTATTAATAAATTTGTAAGGGTAATTTAAGATGATTTTTAATTTTTTTACAAAAATAAAAAGCGAAGATTTTCCAAGGACTACAGCACAACAAAAGAAATTTTCGACCAAGACAAAAAGATTTTACGAAACATCGAAAACTAAACTAGCTAAAGGGCAACTTATTAAAGCGTTGTGTGGTAAGCAGCCTAATAAGCCGTTTGACACGCCTATAGAGCTTACAGTGATTTGGGTATTCCCTAAGACTAAACAAGCTAAAAATGGTCAAAGAAAAGGAACTAGACCTGATTTAGATAATTTACAAAAAACATTACAGGATACTTTAGCTAAACTAGGTTATTACAAAGATGATAGTTTGATTACTGATTTGATAGTTAAAAAACGTTGGCATGATTGTAGCGGTATTTACATCAAAATTAGAGAAGTTGAAAAGATTGACAATGAATTTAATGAGTTTATCAAGGAGTTTGACTAATGGCAGTTTCAAAGAAAAAACATAAGAAAAAGAAAATAAAAAAATCTAATGTGTTGAATAATGTTAGTGTGAAAGATTTAAAGAAATTTACTCAAATCAAAGTTAAAGAACAAATACACAACGAAATAGAACGGAATAAGATTAAAGTTTTAGAAGCAACTTACGAGGATATATTTATTAATTTGTTAGGAGTTCCATTATTAGCACTTAGAAATAAAGGCTGGGGTGGTAAAAGGTTAGGGGAATTTTATCAAGAGATGATGACAATATTTAAAGATTATCACCAAGAGTGGTTAAGTAGTCAAGATATGGCGGAAGTAATATCAAAAGAAACTGGCTTTGATTTATTGAAAGAAAAGCAAGATTTTATAGAATGGTTAAGAAGTATTGATTTAGGAGGAAATCATGAATAAAGAAAAATTCTCGAATAGACTTAAATATTTAAGATTAAATAAAAATGTTAGCCTTAGAAAACTAAGTAAAGAGGTAAGGATACCTCACACAACGCTTAGTGGATATGAAAAAGGTCGTATTCCTGATAAAGAAAGACTAATAAAATTAGCAAATTACTTTAATGTTAGTATTGATTTTCTATCGGGAGAAAATGATAAGATAAAAATCAATAAAAATCTTGGAGTAATATTTGTATTAGTGTTTATTTTTATAGCAGTAATAACAATACTAGCTTCAGCGTTATAAAGAAAGGATATCGTTATGACACTAGATAAAATAAATAAAATATTAATAATACTAGTAATTATGGCATTTACATTCGTCATTGGAATGTATGTGGGCGGTTACCACACGGGTAAAAATTTACAAAAAGTAGCGAATGAGAACATCATGTTGAATAAAAGAATAGATTGGTTAGTTTATCAAAATAAACAGTTAGATGACGCTAATCAAAATTTAGAAGATAGATTGAAAAATTATCAGAGTAAGGAGATTAAATAAAATAGATTATGAGTAACAAAACAACAGTATTTACAACTTTAGCTGCGAGTAACCACTCAAAAAGGCAACGGGAACAAAATGATTATTACGCAACTGAGCCAAAAGCAATGCACTTATTGCTAGAAAAAGAAAACTTTAGTAATTTGATTTTAGAGCCTGCTTGTGGAGAGGGGCATTTGTCTAAGGTGCTTATGGAGTATGGATATGATGTTATTAGTGAAGATTTAATTGATAGAGGTTATGGTGGTGTTAGAGATTTTTTTGAAAGATCCGCTTGGTTAGGAGATATAATTACAAATCCGCCGTATAAAATAGCATTGGAATTTTTAAAACACGCACTAAATATAATACCCGCAGGTAATAAGGTAGCTATGTTTTTAAAAATTCAATTTTTAGAGGGAAAGTTACGAAAAAAATTTTTCGAAGCGAACCCACCTAAGGTAATATATGTGTCGAGTAGCAGACTAAATTGTGCGAAAAATGGTCGTTTTGATAAATATACGTCAAGTGCGGTATGCTATGCATGGTTTATATTTGAAAAAGGGCACGAAGGAAAAACAACTATTGAATGGATAAATTAAAAGGAGATGAATTATAATGCCAAATTGGTGCGAGGGCAATTTAAAAATTAGAGGTAAAAAGAAAGATTTAATTAGTTTTTTTGAACACGAAATAGTAATTGTAAAATTCGATGAAATTTTAAGTTCGCCTGAACAAATTCCAATTAAATTCGTCAATGATGATATGGAGTGCGTATTTTCGTTTTCGGAAAAAAACTTTTTGAGCGATTTATATTTAAAAAAATCATATCGTTTTTTTATAGAAAATGACGTAATTGAATTTTGGCATGACGGTGAGGAAAGCATTTGTTACGTTACATTAGATATAAAACAAGCATGGGATATTGATGTGCAAAAAATTCTTATCAAACATAGCGAAAAATATAATGTTGACTTTAATATTTTTGCTTGTGACAAAGGAATGGAATTTGAAAGATACGTCACAGTTATAAGCGGCGAGTTGGTAAGAGATGAAGAACGAAAATACGAGGATTTCAGTTTTGAAGCTATTAACCCGAGGCTAGGCGGATAAGAGAGGTACAGCAATGAAATATAGAGCGTGGTTAACTAATAAATTTATGATGGTGAATGTTGATAGTGTGCGTTTTGATACTAACGTTATAAGTTATCATATCGGAATAGCAGCGCCAAAAAGAAGTAAGTGCTACAAATTAATGAAATCAACGGGTGAATATGATGGTAACGGTGATGAAATTTACGAGGGTGATATATTGACTGATGAGGGTAGTTTCAATCATGAAAGTTGGGACTATGGAATAGTTGAATGTGACGATGAAGAAGAATTTTATATTAATTGGAAACTTGAAGACTATTACGAGCCATTAGTGAATAGTGATAATTATGTAATAGCTGGTAATGTTTATAAAGATAGTTATTTGTTGGAGGAATAAAAGAATGATAATAATTAAAGGTAAACCTATAGAAGTTATTGGTATGAAGTGTATAAAATTAGATAAAGAAACATTATGTTCAAATTTATATATGCTGTATGAAAATTCAGAAGTAGAAACTATTGAGGAATTTTTAGAAGAAGTTGAAGGGGAAGATATATTGGCGACACTGGATAAATTTCCTTGGGATAAGGAGGAGTAATAATGTTACCACCTAAAATATATGTTAAAGATAGAAAAAAAGTGTACGATGTTGAATGTTTAAATTTTGATAACAAAACAGTAGGATTTCATGATAAACATGGATTTTTATATTTGTTTAATTTTGAAGAAGTTATATTCATGGAAAATACAGGATTTAAAGATAAGAATGGTAATAACATCTATGAGGGGGATATAGTAAAATGTCATAATAAATATTCGGAAATAAGAAAAAACGTTATGGGTGAGTATTATTTGGGCTATAGAGGATTAGTAGAAGAAGACTTGTGGTTTACAAATACAATTTCAGAAGTAGTAGGTAATATTTTCGAAAATGATTTTAAATTTTAAGTAAGGAGATTAACAATGAAACTAACTAGAGAAGAATTAGAACAATTAAAACAAGATTTGATTAATGATTTAATGAGTAAGGTAGAGGTGGTAGAGGATACATACGAACTGGAGTATCCTGATGAAGATGAAATATTTTACTATGTGAACAATGTAGGACGTATAGACTACGCCTATTATGCCGACGATTGGAAACAAGGATACGAACGTGGTTTACTTTTCAAAACTAAAGAGGAAGCTGAACGTTTTGCTAAAGAACGTCAGTTATTATTCAAAATAAAACAGTGGGCAGAAGAAAAAAACGGAGATTGGAAGCCTGATTGGGATAGTGACGATATATTAAAGTATTTTATTCGTGTAAACAAAAACGATTTGTTCGTAGATTACAATTACTCAAATAATTTTATTTCTAAATTACCTTACTTTAAATCCCAAAAAATAACACAAGAATGTATTGATTTATTTGGTGATGAGATATTGGAGGTTTTAAATTAAAAATGGAAGATATATTAATAATTATAAATTTATTTTTAAATCTGTTTGTTTTTTGGTGTTTAGCAACTAAAGATTAAGAGGTGTGAAATGGACGAATTAATGAAAAAGATAACAGAAAAATTAAGTGTAAGCGTGGATAAGATACCAGAATTATATACAACGTTACGTACGCAATATTTAATATATGAATTATGCGGGATTGTTGGTGTTGTGATTGGAATTGCAGCTACTTTTACATTTATTGTATTTGGGTTATTGCTTATAGACTATATAATTGAAGATGGATACGGATATGATAAAAAGATCTTTAAACTAACAGGGAAAGTATTATGTTCTCTTATTGTAGCTTTTATATTATTAGTATTTTTACAATTTTTCCTTGCTCCTGATGTTACTTTTATCAAAGGTGTGTTAAATTAGTAAAAAAATCCCCCCATCCAAAATTTATAAAACTGAATTTTTGTATAAAATTCAGAAAAAAATATTTTTTATTTCTTTGAAAAGTGAGGAAAAAGTTTTGGTTTACAAATGCAAAAGTAACGAAAGATTTGTTATTTATTTACTTAATAATGAAAGTAGAATACGAAAAAGATTAGATTTATACCTGATGACTGAAAAAGAAAATGCAGGAGATAATTTAAATGTTGTTTCTAGTAAAACAGGACGGGAAACAGAGAATTTTTGGGTAAAAAAAATAACGAATAAAAATTATGAGTTTCGCAAAAGATGTTTACAGTTATTAGAATATGAATATAATAATTGCGATCCTATTATGCAAGATATTTGGTTGTTGCGTTTTAAATATAAATATACATGTGAAAGAATAGGATACGAAATTGGCTATAGCCGAAGTTCTGTTTATGATAAAATAAAAATTTTGAAAGATAGATTATTACCACAAATTATCAAGATAGAACAAGAAGTTTACGAAAAAGATAAAAAATACGATATTTTGTAGCCGAAAATTATTCATATTCTGTTATTATATAAAAAATACACTTAATATAAACAAAACAAAAAGAAGATAATAAAACTATCTTCTTTTTTTATAATTACTTTTCTTTTAATAATTACAAATAAATAATAAAAAAAGATTGTTAAACAACAATCAATATTATTTTTTTAATTTGATTAACGATTATGTATATACCCCCAAATTTAACGTTTTTTTCTCCTAGCAGGAGTGAGGGTGTATTGCATAGGTAGTTTATTTTCCAAATGGGTTTTAATAATAAAATATTTTAATTTATTAAACAATTAATTCCGTAAATTTAAAAAACAACAAACGTTAATTTACTATATAATAGAAGAAATATTTTAAAAAACTATCTTTTCCTTGTCCTTACTATTATTTTAAAATATTTAGAAAAAAATGTAAATATCTTGTTGACGACAGCCGCTTTTTATGTTATAATTTATTTGTAAGTTGAATAGGACTTACACCCGGCAAGGAACGCCGCCAAATATTTGGACGGTGAGGGGGTGGAAAGTATGCAAGATTTTACTTATTTGTTAATGGTAGTAAATATTGTTAATGGTTTGATTAATATTTACAAATTTATAAACGAAAAGAAAAACGCTAAGAAAGGCACTTCTAAGCGTTAAAATCCTGTAATATAATCTATAAAGGGGTGGACGAAGTCCCAACCGTTCGCCCTTTCCTTTTAAATAATTATAACATATTAAATTAAAAAAAGAAAGGAGTTTCTTTATGAGTGAAGAAAAAAAACAAAAAGCTAAAGAAATTAGAAACGCTAAAGATCGTAATAGATATGCGGAAAATGAGGAGAGTAGGCAAAAAACGATATATAGACGTGGGAAAAGTGCAACGTTTAAATTTTTGAAAATTGCTAAAGAAGAACATTTAAGAGAAATAAAAAAAATAGTTGAAAAAAAATTAAAATAACTTATAAAAAAACATTGACAAACGTCAGGCGTTTCGATATAATATAATTGTAAGGTAAGATATATAAATAAAAAAACTGATTGAGTTGCAAAGTTTGGCGACTTCACTCAATCAGTAGAACGAATGAAAAATTAGAGAAAGATTTTTTAACAGAATTAGAAAATAATTACTGCCTTGATAGATTAATATCAGATGTTGAATATTTTTTCGGCTGGGGGCAATTTAGCGAGAGTAACTTATTTTGTAAAAATATTGATAGACAAATGAAAGTAATAAATTTAATGTATAATTTCGGCGGCGGTCAAAATTATTACGATAACGATTTTATAAAATTATTAAATGAACTTCACGAAAATTATAATAACGGCAATCGTGTAAGTGTTGAAATTATTAGAAATAAAAAAGGAGAATAAGAAAAATGAAAAATAAATTAAATAAAATAGTAGATGAGTTATTATTACCAGAAAATGCGTGGGTTAGTTATTGGAACGAAAAAAATCCTAATGATATTACTGATTGTTATTCAGTGGATGAGTTAAAAAAACATATTGATAATATTGAAAATGAGGAAGTTGATGGAATTGTATTCCAAGTTAATCATGAAGATGATGAGGAAGATTATCAATTTACAGTTGATTTTTATGAGAGAGTTATCGGCGGCAATCAATTCATATTAGATTTATTACATGGAATTTAATTTTAAGCTAGAGAAATCTAGCTTTTTTTATTTTATATCTCTGTACTATTTGGTCAAATTGGACGGTATTATTTTATTATAGAGTATTTTATAAAAAAAAGGGGGCGGTTGTATTTTAAAAACTTGTAGTTACTGCCAAAAAATTCATGATAAATCTTTAAATTGCAAGCCTAAGCGTGAGTATTATCGGGATAAAAATAATAAATATAGTAAATCTAAAGATTATTTAAATGTAATTAAATCTAATCGTTGGAAAAAATTAAGCAGATTAATTAAAGATTTAGATAATAATCAGTGCTTAGTTTGTCGCAGTTGTGGGTTGGTTAGTCCTAATTCGTTAGAGGTTCATCACATCGAAAAAGTCAGAGAGAATTTAGAAAATGCATTTGATAAAGATAATTTAATAACGTTATGTATTTTTCATCACAAGCAAGCTGAGAACGGAACAATAACAAGAGATGAGTTGACGCAACTGATTTGGCAATATAGGGAAGACGATATTAACAACGATATAATGACCATTTAACTCTAATACTCAAAGGTAATTTAATATTTTTTAGTAGTAATTATATATTGATTGATTAAATTTATTTAATTTGTTTATTATTACTTTATTGTTTTAAATGTTTGAATGAACTTTTTAAATGTTTATTTAATTTATTTTGATTAGCAAATTGATAACTTGATTATTGTAGTTGAAATTATAAATTAAATTAGTTATTAAAAATTAAATAATATTATTTAGTTGATTGATATATTTTAAATTAGTTAATGAATGGAATTAGCACAGTGCTAACGTTCATTAGCTTTTTTTATTTGTTATTTTGAGTTGTTGAGTTTTTTCCCTTTTTAAAACTACCATGCCCCCCGTAGAAATGAAATAATATTTAGGATATTTTGACGACCAACCTGGTCCCCCTTATTCTCAATTTTTTTCGGACATTAATCATTATTGGAAAAAGGGAAGCGAAAAATGGACTAATTCAGAGAAATTAAAGTTAAAAATAGAAAGGAGAATGTTCGTGGCAAAAAAAACGCAAAAAAAGCAGCTTTTTAAATTATCAAAAAAATTTAAAGACAATAAAAAAATGGTTTTCGAAGCAGCACAAAGTTTGAGTGTTGGAGATAGAATGTTATTCGAAGAGTTGTTTGATGTTTTTGAAACACATGTAGGTGTTTGTCGGCAATTAAAAGCAGAAATGGATAGTGACGGAGTAATAATTGAAAAAGAATATGTAAAAGGAAGACCTACTATTGTAGCTCACCCTGCTATAACTAATTATAATGCTTCTAGTAAGGCATTAACTGCTACTGTTGCTCAATTATCTAAGTTGTTCGATAAATTAGGAGAACAAAAAAACGACATAGATTTAAAAAGTATATTAAAAAGGGAAGTGGTTTAGCTGTTATTTGAAAATGCTAAAAGGTACGCTAACAACGTCATTAAAGGAAAAGAAATAACCACGCCAGAAGTAAAATGGGAATGTGAGCGTTTCTTAAAAAACTTAAAAGAACAGAAAAAGAAAAAATTTCCATACTTTTTTGATGAAGAAAGTATAAAGATGATAGATGAATTATTAAAAATAATGAATATGGCTACAGGTATTAACGTAGTAGGTAAAAGTATTTATGATAGTTTGCATGATTTTCAATGTTTCTTTTTAGCAAATGTGTTTGGTTGGAGATTTAAAAATGATGTTAAGATGTTCAAACATCGTGAAATTATCCTTTTTATACCTAGAAAAAATGCTAAAACTTTTATTTGTGCTTTATGTTTAATTATTTTAATGTTAACCGAAGCTGACTATTCGGAGTTTTACTCAATATGTATAGACAGAGATTTAGCAGGGGAAGTTAAAAAAGCAATTACTCAAATAATAACAGCTAGCCCAGTATTAGCCGGATATTTTAAACTTACTAATACACTTATTGGCAAAATAACATGTTTAATTAATAAGAATACGTATCAAGCGCGTACTTCTCAAGCTAATAGCAATAATGCTATACGTCCATCTGCATTTATAGCTGACGAAATAGGGGCTTTCAAAGATAAGAGTAATATAAAAGCTATGGAATCTGGACAGCTGAACGTAGACAATCCTTTAATATTTAAAATAACTACAGCTTATGCCGAAGATAGAAGTATTATGTTAGAAGAATTGGAACATCTAAAAAAAATATATAGCGGAACAGAAGAAAACGAAAGGTTATTTTCTTTATTATATTACGCTGATAAAGATAACTTGTGGACTGAAAAGGGAATACAAATGGCTAATCCTTTGAGGATTGAAAAAAACTACGAAAGTATTCGTTATATGCGTGATAAAGCACTAGCTATCGAAAGTGAACGTGTTGAATATTTAACAAAACATATGAATCATTTCTTACCTACATTTAGTGGCGAAGAATACATTAGCGTAGATAAGGTAAAAGAGTGTGTAGTACTTATGGTAGACTTTAGCGGTCGTGATGTTTATGTAGGACTAGACCTTGCACTTAGTACGGATAACGTAGCGGTGTCTATCGCTAGCCTTGATGATGACGGAGAAACGATATTATTAGATAGTTGGGCGTTTATTCCAAGAGCAAAGGTAGAAGATAAAAGTAGGAAAGAAAAAACTAACTATAGGCGACATATTGATAGAGGTAATTGCTTTGCTTGTGGTGATGAAGTTATAGATTATGGTTTTGTTGAAAAATTTATTATTGGGTTAGAAGATGAATTAAATTGCAATGTTATGGCGGTAGGTTATGACTTATGGAATGCTCCGTCTACTGTGCAAAAGTTAGAGGAAGAAGGTTTGCTTACTGTACAGGTAAGACAACATAGTAGCGTTTTACATCCTACCGTTAAGTTGGTAGAGGAGAAAATTTTGAATAAGGAAATACAATTTGAAGATAATCCATTATTTGTACAAAATTTCCAAAATGCAAGAGTTATTTATGATAATAACTTGAATAAATGGGTTAACAAGAAAAGAAGCACTGGTAAAATTGATATGTTAGCAGCTGCTTTTAGTGCTGTTCATTTGTTAATGCAAAATGAAATATTAGGCAATACATTTGTAAGTGCTGTTTTATAGTCCTAAATATGACTTGAAACTGTTTAATAAACAAGAAAGGGGGAACGAAATGGGGATTTTTAGTAGATTTAGAAAAAGGGAAAACGAAGAAGATACACAAAAAGCTACTTTGTTCGAAGAAATTTTCGGTTATGCTAGTGACAATGTTAGTATAGATGACGCTTTGCAAATACCTATAGTAAATGCTTGTGTTTCTCGTGTAAGTGATGTTATAGCTTCTACAGATTTGAAATTGTATAAAAAGACTAACAAAGGTAGAGAAGAAGTAGAAAACGATAATAGAGTTAAAATTCTTAACACTAAAGTAGATAATGGTTTGACTAATAGTTTTGAACTAAAAAAACTAATTGTTAGAGATTATTTCCTAAAAGGTCACTGTTATTTTTACATAAAAAGAAACGGCAACAAAGTTAGTGATATTTCTTATTTAGAAAATGTTGCTATCAGTAGTAATTCAGACCCTTTTAATAAATTATTCACAATACATGCGTATGATAAAACTCTTAGACCACATGATACTTTAAGAATAACCAGAAATACTAAAGACGGTATGCGGGGAAAATCTATTATTGATGAAACAGGGTTACATTTTTTACTTATCGTAAAAACAATGGAACGGCTTCTGACGGATGCGAAACGTGGTTTTTTACCTAAAGGTATGTTCAAGATGGAGAAGAATATTAAAAATTTAGACGCTGTAAGAGAAGACGTTATAAAAATGTTAAGTGATAAAAATAGCGGTTATATATTTTTAAATAGTGCTATTAATTATGAACCTTTAGAAAAGAAAAAAGACGTTGAAAACGAAGCTAAAGCCAATGCTTCTGAACTTAATAAGATTGCAGCAATGTTTGGAGTGCCTGTAAGTATTATAAATGGTGGTGCAAATGAAGAGGATAAATTCAATTTTATAAACTTTACTATTTTGCCACTGTTAGCAACTATTGAAGCAAGTCTGAATAGAGATTTATTGTTAGAAAAAGAACAAGGCGTGTACTATTTTGCTTTTGATACAAAAGAGTTGCTTAAAGGAAACTTGAAAGAACGTTTTGAAGCTTATCAGATTGCTATTAAAAATAATATTATGAGTATGGACGAAGTCAGAGATTTGGAAAATATGCCAAGGTTAAATTTTGGTTTCTATAAATTCAACATTGCAGACGCTATGTATTACCGTGATGATGTAAAAGATATTAATATGCTATTAAACGTTAATACAAACACTGCTATTGATATTAATAAAGTATTAGCTGCTACTAACGATACAGGTATTATGAATTTCAATCCTAAATACAATGATGATATAGAACCAAAAAATAAGGACGACACATCTATTTTAGATGATAATAAAGATAATTTAGATGATGAGAAAGGATAAAAACAATGGAATTGATAATTTTCACAAATAATGGTAATACATATATTTTTACAGGTGTAGAAAATTTAAAACAAACTACAAAAGGATTTAGTTTTGAATACACAGGACAAACGACTGGCGTTAAGCGTTTAGCGGAATTTAATTACACTTCGGTTGCCGGTTTTGCAATAACTAAATAACTAAATAACTAAATAACTATATGGCTTGGAAAGGGGGGAACTAGTATGAAGATAAGAGTTACGGATAATAAAGCTATAATAAGTGGTTATGTGAATGTTGCAGAACGTATTTCTAAACGTTTAAGAGAAGACAATGCTGAATTTTATGAAAAAATAAAAGAGGGGGCATTCGGCGACGCTGTAAGAAGAAATAATAATATTAAAATATTGTTTAATCATGATTACAAGCGAGAATTAGGAAATACCACTGATAATTTAACTATTTTTGAAGATAGTATAGGACTATATGCAGAAGCAGAGATAACTGATGATGAAGTAGTTTCAAAAGCAAGAAACAACCAACTTAGTGGTTGGAGTTTTGGCTTTGTGCCATTAAAAGAGAATGTAAATGAAAGTTATAGTGATATTCCGCTAAGAACTGTCGAAAGTCTAAATTTATATGAAGTATCTATCTTAGATAATGAGCATATACCAGCTTATAACTCTATGAGTTTGAATGTAAGAGATATTGCAAACGAGCCTTTAGAGATTAGGAGTTACGAAAGAATAAATATAGAGGTGAAAGAAGAAAAACCACCAAAAGAAGAGTTACAAAGAGATTTTGATAACTCTATTTTTATTGCCAAAATAGATGAATTTTTAAATGAAAGGAAAAAATAAAATATGACTTTAAAAGAATTAATTGAATTAAGAAATGAAAAAATCGAAAAAATAAAAGAATTTAAAACTATTGCAGAAACAAGAAGTATTACAGAGGGCGAAAATACAGAATTTGAAGAACTAAAAAAAGAAATTGCTGAATTAGACTCACGTATTGAAATTTTAGAAGTTGAAGAACGTGAGATTGTAAATACAGAAGTAGATAAATTAGATGTATCACAAGAACTAAGAGAGTTCTTAAAAAACCCTACATTAGATTTACGAGCTTTTGGAGCAGGAGTCGGAAACAACTTCAAAGCAGCAGAAGCAGGGGCTATTATCCCACAAACATTGTCAGATAGAATTATAGAGAAAATCTTGCAAGAAAGTAATATTTTGCCACTATTGACAAGATACGATATCACGGGTGAATTATTAATTCCAAAATTCGACGCTTCTACAATTACTATTAATTTCTACGATGAATTCGCAGATACTGTAGAAAGTAACGCTAAATTCACAAACGTTAAATTATCTACTTTCCGTATTTCAGGACTATTAAGAATTTCTAAAAAATTAATCAATAACGTTAATTTTGACATCGAAAGTTTCTTAATTAATAAAATCGCTGAACAATTTAGATTATTCTTAGAAAAATCAGTAGTAGTAGGTTCAGCTGGGAAATTTGACTCTTTATTTACAGCAGAAGTTGGAAATACTATTACTTTAGCTAAAAAAGACGAATATTCTATCAATGATTTAATTGATTTGCAAGCCAAATTACCTACTGTACATCAATCAACAGCTGTATTTGTAATGAATAAAGAAATGTTAACTATTTTGAGAAAATTACAAGATAAAGAGGGTAGATACTATGTATTACCAGATGTAACACGCGGGTTTGGTTTCCAAATTTTAGATACCGCTATTCAAGTTACAGATTTTGCACCAGCGGGTCAAGTATTATACGCTAACGTTTCAGAATACGGTTTAGCTGTAAGTGAAGAAATGAATATTCAAGTGTTAAATGAATTATACGCTACACAACATGCGGTAGGTATTAATATTCACGGACAATTTGGCGGTAAAATTACCGACGAACAAGCGTTTGCTTTACTTAAAAACAAAGAATAGGAGTTGATATAATTGACTGAAATTTCTGTAAAAGATGTAAAAGAATATATTAGGGTACTTGATGATTCAGAAGACAGTCAATTAAAACTACTATTAGACAGTGCTGTAGAATATATGATTAGTCATACTGGGCTGGAAGAAACAGTTATAAGAAATAAAAGTGATATAAAAACAGCACTTCTTATACTAGTAAGTGACTTTTACTGGAATAGAGATTATCAAACAGGAAATAAATATAATAACAAATTAGTCGACAATATTATTGAGAATAATAGAATTAATTTTGTGAAATAGGGGGTACTTATGGTTATAACTACAGGAATGTTTAACAAAAAAGTATCTTTCATCCGTTATGGAGTAAAAATAAATAGTTATGGTGGGCGTGGTGATAGAACGGAAGAAGAATTGTTCACTTGCTACGCTTACCTTAGTAATTTAAGAAATAGTGAATTTTGGGAGAGTAGACACAGTAATGATAAGAGTAAACTGCGTATAAGAATAAGATTTACACCAAAAGCATTATCTCTTAATACTAAAGACTGTTTTGTAAAAATAGACGATAAAATTTGGAATATTTTATCAATAGAAAGTGTTCTGAATAGAAACAGAGAATTTCTAATGTATTTGGAGTATAAAGATGAGTAATATTATTTCTATCGGTATATCTGACTTTGGTTTACAAGAATATTTAGAAACCTACCCTTTAAAAGTGCATATAATAGCTGATAAAGCCGCTTATAAAGCGGCAAAAGAGGGTAGAGCCTTACTATTAGTTACTTCACCAGTTAAAAGCGGTAGGTATGCTAGAGGTTGGAGTGTTAGAAATAACACAACAGTAGCTAGCGGAATAGAATATGTTGTTCATAACAAAAATAGTCCATATTCAGTGCATTTATTAGAAGATGGACACGAGATGTTTATCAGAGGAGTATATACTGGTAAACGTGTAGCGGGAATACCGCACTTTGAAAAAGCTAAAGAAAAGGCAGGAGATTTATTTGAACAATATTTTGACGACGGTTTACGATGCCTTGACTGATTTAGGTATTCCTGTTGCTTATTTTAACTTTGATAAAACAGAAGAAATTCAAGCACCATTTATTATATTCAGGAATACAAAAAAAATAGTGAGTGCTGATAGCGATATATATTGTTATAAGCACGAGTTTAACATTGAGTTATATTACCATGGCGGTGATGATGAACTAGCAGAAAACTTTAGAGAAACGTTGTATGGTATTAAAAAAGTAGTCAACTACGAGCAAACTCCTTTAGAGGGGGTAGTTTTATTACGTGCAACGTTTGATTTATTAGAAGAAAAAGGAGAAACAAATGAGCAATAAATATTTATTTAATTTAAAAAATGTGCATTACGCAACTGTAACTGTAGGTCAAGACGGAACATTAACTTTTGGAACCGTAACAAAATTAATGGGTACAACTGAACTTACAATGGAATTGGAACAATCATCAGAAAAACACTTTTCAGAGGGGTTAGTGTTTTTTGTTACAACGTCATCAGCAGGATATAAAGGGGAACTTAGTATTTATAACGTTGATGATAAATTTGAAAAAGATGTATTAGGTATGAAAGAAGATACTAAAAAAGTACAATACGAAGACATGTATACACAACCAACTGAAATTGCTTTACTTTTTGAGGTTGACGGTAACGAAAAAGCAGAAAGACATTGTTTGTTACGTGTTAAATTGTCAAAACCTAAATATGAATATAAAACAACTACTGAAAAAATTGACGTTCCTATACTGAAATTTTCTTACGAGGGGTTAACAAACGAAAAAGGTATTGGTAGACTTAAAACATCTAAAGATACCGAAGAAGAAGTTTATACTAAATGGTTTGAAAAAGTTTATACACTTAATCATTTATAATAAAAAAGGGGAACAAAATTAATGGAATTGAAAATCGGAAAAAACACATACGAAACAAAAATATTGACCGCAGATTTTCCAATACGTTTTTTTAAAGAAACTGGAGTAGATATTTTCGGCATCGAAGATGATAACAAGACTTTCATAGAATTATACGAAATATATCTAAATCTAGCGTACGCTTTAACAGGCTCAGAAAAAACACTTGAAGAATTCAGTAGAGAATTTACACCATACGATTTGGTACAATCTATTGAGAATATATTCGCTTGTTATATGGAAACCACTTCTCCAAATGTAGCGAGTGAAACTGAAAAAAAGTAAGTGTAAGAAAGATGACTACCCCGCTTTATTTACTTAGATGTAAACAGGCGGGGTTTACATATGCAGATATGAAAGAAATACCTATGTGTATAGTAACTGGTACTTTTGTAGAGCAAGGAAACGATAGTTACGATTATCCATTAAAAGCAACGCAAGATATTATTGATAAATTGTAAGAAAGGGGGACAATTAATGGCTTTAGAAGAACGTGGTAGACGGATAACGCTTAAAGCGGATATTTCACAATTAAAATCGGCTTTTAGTAAAGTAAATGCTATTGCGAGAGAAAGTGCAACAGAACTTAGAAAGATTGGCACTGCTTTACGTTTTGACCCTCATAGTACGAGTTTATTAATTCAAAAACAAAAAGAACTGAATAGGGAAATAGCTCAAAATTATAAACTTATTGGTAACTTAAAGAAACAAATAGCGAAACACGCAGAACTCGGAGAAACTAGAACAGTTCAAAAACTTACTAACCAATTAGAAGTTTTACGTTCTAAAAATGAAACTTTAAAATCTAGTTTAAGAGAAATAAACAAAGTCTTATCTAACTTAGGCAATATTCAAGCATTAGAAAAATTAGAAAACGAACTTAAACGAAGTAAAACCAATGTAGAAAGCTTGAATAAAGCCTTAAAATTAGATGTAGGTAACGTTAGTGCTGCGGCTAGTAAATTTAGAGAGCTTAAATCTCAAGTTGATAACTTAGATAAGCAAACTCTTATTCTTGTTCAAGATTTAAGGAAAATTGATTTTAAAACAGATCCTCAAGGTTTCAACAGGATAAAAGCAAAACTTGAAGAAACTAAAGCGGAAGCTAAAAACGTACGTAACGAACTTGATAAGTTAGGCGGTGCTAAATTTAATCAAACTTTAGTTCAAATTGAAAAACTTGATAGCGAACTTAAGAAAAGTAGAGAAACTAGTAAAAGTTTAAAAAAAGAATTAGAATTTGCACCTAATAACAGTGTTTTAAAATCACTAAAACTTGAAGAAGCAAGAAATGAACTAACAAAAACTAGAGAAAAGACAAAGCTTTTAAAAACAGATTTAGACAGAGTAAAAACTACTAATAACAGAGAAGAATTTACTAGATTAAACCTTAAAATCGCAGAAAGCAATAGACACGTAAAAGAATTACACAAAAGTGTTGGATTGATTAATTCTGCTAAATTAAGTGGTTTTAGTGGTTTCTTTTCTAGTTTTAATCAAAGTTTACAAAGCAATGCTCAAGCTATGCGTGACGCTGGTAGAAACTTTACACTGGGATATACGCTACCTGTAACTTATGGTATGAGTAGGGTTCTAAATGAATTTAGAGAAACTGATGACGGTTTAAGACGAGTTGCTGCCGCTGCTTCTGACGGTGTAAGAGAAAAATTTACAAGTTCATTTAAAGAAGTTGAAGCAAGTGCTAGAGAATCTTCGAAAGGAACGGTTTATAGCGTAAAACAAGTTGCAAGCGGTATGGAAGAACTTATAAAAGCAAACTGGAGTTCTGCTGACGCTCAAAGAGAAGTTATAAATGTAATGAACCTAGCGAAAGTTGAAGGTATGGAACTAGCACAAGCTACCGAAATAGTAGCCGACGGACTAGCTTCCTTTGGCTTAAAAGCAAATGAAACAGCACGATTTACCGATGTTCTAACTATGGCTTCAATTAAATCTACAACAGATATTACCAAAATGGGAGAAACGTTGAAATACGTTGCTCCTGTTGCTGGTACGTTAGGATATACTATAGAAGATACGGCTAGTGCTATTGCCATAATGGCTAACAACGGCATTAAAGCTTCGGTAGCAGGTACAGCATTAAGAGCAGGTCTTACAAACCTAGTTAAACCATCAGCACAAGCGAAAGCAGCGTTAAGTCAAATAGGTTTTAGCATGACAGACGCTAATGGTAAGACTAAACCGTTAATTCAAGTTATTTCTGAATTAAGAGAAAAAACTAAAGGAATGACCGAAGCACAAAAAGCACAATTTTCAGCTACTGTGTTCGGTAAAACGGCAATGAGTGGTTGGATGGCTATTTTAAATGCTTCTGACACCTCTGTTAATGATTTAACTAACTCTATTAAAAACTCTAAAGGTGCTACAAAAGAAATGGCTGACCAGCTAACAAGTGGTGTCGGTGGTGCTATTGATAGATTTAAAGCAAGTGTTAGCAACGCTTCTTATGAAGTAGGTAAAGCATGGGCGCCAGCTATGAAAAGTATAGTAGACAGCGGAACTGGAGTAGTAAATTCTCTTGCCAACGCTAGTGACGGCACTAAAAAATTCATAACTGGAGTTGTAGGTTTAACTGCTGTAATACCACCATTAACTTGGGCAATAGGAAGTGCTAAAACTCAATTCAAAAACTTTGGTTTAGCAATGACTAATCCTATTACAGCTTCTTTAACGTTAGGTACTGCATTAGGAACTTTAATAACACAGTTAAAAGAAAAATACGATCCGTTAATTGTGGCACAACGTAACGCTAAAGAAAGTGCCGATAAGTTAGGAAATACATTCGGTAAAGTAGGAGAAGCTGTAGGCGAATTTAAAAAACGTGTAGCAAGTGCTAGGAGTGCATTAGAACAAATATACGGTAAAGATAGTTATCAACATAAATTAGAGGAACTGGCACAATCGGTCCAGGAAAATTACAGAAAAATAACTAAGGCTATTGAAAGTGCAACAGCAGAAAATAGAACACTTAATAATCAGGAAGTTGAAACTATTAAAGCTAACATTGAAAGTATTAATCAATTAGAAAACGAAAGAGCTTCTAAAACTGAAAGTTCATATAAAAAAATAATTAGTCTATCTAAAAATTTGAACGCTAATAAAAATATTGATGATGAAAGCTATATAAGAAACTTTGACAAACATGTTAAGGATTTAGGTGATTTACACAAACAATCAAACGATAGTTTACAACAATGGTACGACCAACAAATTGAGATTAATAATAATTTGCCGCCTGAAATGAGAAAATCTTCAGAACAATTAAAAGCTGAATATGATAAACGTTTAGCTAAAGAAAAACAAAGTTATTCTGAAAGTATGCAGACTGCAATAGACGGTTATTCTCAACGTTTTGGTATAGAACAAAATTATATTAAAGATTTAGCTACTGCACGCCAAGGCATAGAAGAAGTAGAACGACAACATAAAGTAAGAAGTAAAAAAATTTGGGAAGATACAAACTTAACATACCAACAACAAATTGCTAAACAAAAAGAAGAAGATACACGTTATGAAAACGAGAAAAAATGGCATTATGATAATCTAAATAATCAATTTAGTGAACATAAAGCTAAACAACTTGGAGTTTGGTTAAGTATGATACAAGATGCCATAGCAAATGGTGGTACTTTAACCGAATCACAAACCAAAAACGTTAAATCTTTCTTAGATACCATGAATACCTTACCAGAAGAAACTAGAAATAAATACAGAGAAGCATTACAAAAAGCGGGTATAGATGTTGATAAGTTGGGAAATGAAGTCGCTAATAAAATGAATGAACAAGGTTCGCAATCTATGAACCAATTAGCTAGCGGAATTAACAACGGACAATCCGAGGTTGATTCATCAATAACAACTGTTGTAAGTAGCATAACTGGTATAGTCGGCGGAGTAAACTTATTCCCGTTAGGTGTAGGTATCATGAACGGCATGGGTGGCGGAATAGCAAACGGGAAACCGAACATTGATAATCCTATGGACGCTATAACAAACGGTATGGTTGGTAAAGTTGCTAACACAGATATGTCACCTGTCGGTCGTCAAAAATCACAACAGTTAGGTCAAGGCATAAAAAGCGGTGACGGTCATGTGTGGAATGCAGCACAACAAACAGCTAATCACGGAAGAAATGGTGCCAGTTCTGTGTCATTTTGGAGTGTTGGTGGCGGTATGATAGGCGGAATAGTTGCAGGTGTTAACGGTAGTCAAGGAAGTTTATTTAGTAGATTAAGAGGAATAGCATACGGTGCTTTACAAGCAGCGAAAGACGCATTAGGTATTAATTCTCCATCAAGAGTATTTAAACGTATTATAGGATACGGTATGGCAGAGGGTATGGCGGTAGGTATCAGCGAAAAAGCAAGTTTAGTAACTGATAATATACGTAATACTTTAAGCGATACTGTGAAGAATGCTAAACAGTTCAACGTAGGCGATAAAATGAAAGAATACATGAATTTTAGTGCTGTTTCCGATTATTCTATACAACATAACATGTCACAAAATACCGGAGTTATTGATACACTTAATGTACTAATCGGTAAAATAAATGATTTAGAACTGAAAAGTAATGTATATCTTGATGGCGAAAAAGTTGGCAATATAACATACAAACAACATGAAATTATAGATAGGAGATTAGGTTATGATAATCTATAAAGATGACGATATAATATTGGATACCGCAGATTATAAACTTAATCTCGGTATCTTAAATTTTGATGATTATAAAGGGGTAACTGAAAAAAAAGTTAAAACTGAAAATAATAGTTTTGATGATAGCTATGTATATTCAGCAGATACTTATCAAGGTTATAACCCAACAATCACAGTTATTGTTAGAAAAGTAAAACGCTATGAAGTGATAGAAGCGTTTAGAAATGGTAATAGAATAACATTACCTAAAGAACCAGGTAAATATCGTGAATATTATATAGATGGTGCAGTTCAAACCGTTTATTATGATAGTCCTGAATACGTTAAACTTATTATCCCAGTTTATTTTAATGCTTTTATATATAAAAGCGGTTCAGAACATATAAATATTACTAAGGGTACAATCACAACGATAAAAAATATTGGTAACGCTCATGCTGAACCTAAATTCATTATAAAAGGTAATGGAACATTAAGATTTAATGTTAACGGTGTAACTAACACTTTAAAAAATTCGAACGGTGGATATATAGTTATTTGTAAGAATAGGAAACAAAATGTTACTAATCTTACAGGTGAATATAAAAATATATCAAGCGAATATGAGGGATACTATCCTAAGCTAAATGTTGGTGATAATAAAATACAATTAATAGACGGGGAAAGTTTAGAAGTTGAAGTAACCTGGAGGTGGAAAGATTGATAATTAGAGCAAAAACAGAAAAAAACTTAGCAAGTGCTACTGATGTTAAATTGACAAAAACTCAAGATTATCAGGATACTTTAGGTTTTAAGTTGCCTATTGACGAAGATATAAACGTTGATGAAATAATTCATGTAGGAACTAGTGTTTTTAATCAAGATTATAGGGTAAAAGAAATTATAACAAAAGAACAATATAAAGACGTGTTTTGCGAACATGTCTTTTTCGATTGTAAAAATATCATTATCCCGTTTGTTGATGAGGGACACGAGGGATCTTATAATGATTTTTCACGTTATGGTAACATAGAATTAATTTGTGGGCATTTAAATAGAATAGTTCGTGCTAAGGGTATGAAAGATTTTACTTTTGATAGTAATTTCAAAAGAGATGGTGTAATTGAATGTAACGATACGCCATTGTATGATTTGATATTTGGAGAAAAGGGAATTTTAAAAACTTTTGATTGCCATTTAGAATATGATAATTATAAAGTTACATTCGTTCATACGGCTTCTAGTAAAAATACGGAAATTTTATTCCACGAAAGTAAAAATATTTCCCAATTACAAGAAACTGTTGATTTTAAAAATATAGTAACTAAATATCACGTTACTTGCAAATATCAACCTGATAATTCAGAAGAGGGAAAAGCTGAAAGAGAACGTAAAAAAGCACAAGCACGTAGAGAACGTTTCGAAAAAAGTCAACAAAAAATAAAAGAGCGTGAGAAAAAAGAAGCGGAAGAAAGATTAATAAGGCAACAAAAAGCCGAGCAAGAATATCAAGCTAACAAAAATAGACCGAAAAGGACACAAGATGAAATACACCAGGAACACCTTAGAAAACAGCAAGAAAATAACGCTAGAATATTAGAAAATAACGCAGCTAGAGAAGAAGAACGTAGAAAAAAATTTGAGGAACAAGAAAAAAATAGAAAAACTGAAAAAGAAGAAAAGGAAAAAATATTCAGAACTATATATAAAAGTCCTTTGATTGATAAATACGCTAGAGTATATGAAGCTAGCTTAAGTATAGGAAGTAGCGATATAGATAGCGTAGATGATCTAAAACGTTGGTGTGAAATACATTTATTTAACGAAGAAGATACAAGAGATGTTCCTATAAAAAATTATAGTTTCAATGTAGCTGATAATGAATATAGAAACATCAATATAAATGATAAGGCAATGGTTGTATTTGATAAACTTAATGTGAGAAAAGTTATAAATTGCTGCAAGATTGTATATGACGCTTTAAATGATAAGTATTTAGAGGTGGAATTTGGAGAGATTAATAAAAGTTCTACAAAACAATTAATAGGTTCTATCAACGCTAAAATAGAACAAGCTAATAACCAAATGGCAACAAATTATAGAATATTAGATGAGAATTTTCAAACGTATGTGCAAAAAGAAATTGTAGCCCACGAGGAACTATATAATATAAGATCAAACGATTTTGAGAAAAACTTAGAAAAAAGAATTGAAGAAGCACATATAAAAGCCGAAGAATTAACCGGAGAAATTAATACCGCTTTTGAAAAGGATATGTCGAAAGTTAGGGAAGATGTTAACAAGGCGAGAGATGATTTTGATAAAAACCTTAATGAAACAAAAAAAGAAATAGAAAAAATAAAATCTGGTAACATTGGTAAAATAGCAGATTTAGAAAAAGAAATAGCTTCCGCCAAAGAAAAAGGCGAAACTGCATTTAATAAAGTAACAGAGCTAAACGGCGAAGTTACTAGAGAGTTTGAGAAGATAAAAAAAGATACCAACGATAGCATTAATGCTGTTAAATCAGAATTTAAAGTAACCGCTGATGGCTTATCAAACAAAATAGTCAAGTTAGAAGATTATGTAAATAAAGACGGCGAAAGAACTCAAACAATGAAGTCTTGGGTTGAAACTAACACTGTAGAAGCTTTAAAACGAGAAAGAACAGAAGTATTAAAAGTAATTGACGGTAAAGGATATGTAACAGCTCAAAATCTTACTAATAAGCTAGAAGAAACCAGCAAGGGCGTTACTAGGGAAATATCAAGTGCTATTGATAATATAAGCTATAGTAACCGTAACTTACTTTTAAATACGCATTTCCCAGACTCAAATTCAATAGAAAATACAAGTGCTACTTTAAAAATTAATCAAAATGATTATAACGGGCATAATTCTATTGAATGGCAAGTAACAGGAGCAACTAGTAACGGTTGGAAAGGTCTTAACGTTAAAAGTAGCATATCGTCAGTTAAAAAAGGCGATAAGTTAGTAATTAGATTACCAATCTATATTTTTAGTGATGTAAATGACGACGCAGGAGTTAAGTTAAGATTAAAAAATCATAAAAATAACTCTACTTTAAAATCTTTTAATTTATCCGATAATATGCCAAAAAATCAATGGGTAATTAAAGAGATTAAATTTATAGCAGAAAGCGATTTTGATTTCACGAAGAATAATTTCTTTTTCGTGGCAATTGATAAAAATGGGCATTGCAAAATAGCTGAACCTTATCTTGGATATGGAACTGTAATACCTAGTTCGTGGTCTCCAGCTCCTGAAGATAGTACTAACCAAATAAACGCATTAAATACTTGGAAGCAAACAGCAACTGAAACGTTAAATAAAGTTGGCAGCATTAATCCTAATGACTTAGTTAAATACTCACAGATGAGAATAACTGATGACGGTATTGATTTTGGGTCAGGAAGACAATTCAACGGTAAGTCGTTAGCTAGTATGCTAAGAATAAGTCCTGACAGTATCCAAGCGATAACTGATAAATTTATAATTACTCCAAGTAATGAGAATTTGGTTGAAGTTGATAAGCGAAATGAAATTGGATTAGAGCAACGTTCACTATGGCTAACCTCTAAAATAAAAGAAGATAACCTATTAAATAAAAATGAATTTAGAATAATAGGAGAATTTATCTGGCAAGGTAACTTAACTTATGACCTTAACTTTATAATTGAAATAAAGAGAAACGGTCAAAATGCAGAATACTTTTTTAAAAAAATTGCTTCAAAAAATTCAACTTATATATCAAGTAAACGAGGAGTTGATTTAAGGGTTAACCCTGATATTTCAGATATTGAATATTACAGATTAGGAATATATCAAGAAGGAAATAACAACTTCCACAAAATAGCTTGTAAAAATTTAGAAATTCGCCAAAAAAGGTCAGCAGAGTTAATTGTTGACGGAACTATAAACTCTAAGCATATATCAACAGGGTCAATAGAAACTGGGCATATATCCGCCGGATCAATACAAGCTATTCATATGACGGCTGAAAGCATTACCGCTGACGCATTGAAAGTTGATGAAGCAATGATTAATAAATTGTTAGTAAATAATCTATTGGTTAAAGAGTTGTTTGCCAATAGTGCATTTATCAATAAATTACAAGCCGTTGACATCAGTGCTACTCAAATTACCACTGGGTATTTAAGCGGAGATAGGATATATGGTGGAACTATTGAGGGGGTTACAATTACCGGGTCAACACTTACAGGTACTACTAAGATAAAAATAGGTGAGTATGGTTATATGCAACCAGTAGATAGAGGACTCCAAATTAACACTCCTGCTTCTTATACTGCTAATTATGGAACAGGGGTTCAGATTTTAGGTGATACATGGGATAATTATCCTAAGGGGATATTTATTTACCACGACCCAGATTTTTCTGTCGCAGGACAAACGGTTTATCCTAACGTCGATAATACATTGTTGACAGTGCACGGTTATGCTGCAATTTGCAATAAATTTAATGGCAATCCTGTACAAGGACACGCTATAATCTCTAATAGATATAAAGACACTCCTGTTAATGGGATTTATAAAATTGCATTTATAGGTTGGGACGGACGTAGCGGTCAATTATATGTTGATGACGGAACGGGTTCATCAGGAACTTGGTGGTTCACGCCTGACTCTTCATCATCAGATAGAAGATTGAAATTAGGGATTGAGGATAGTAATTATAACGCAATAGAATTTATTGAAAAATTAAACTTCAAACAATTCGATTGGAAAAGGGATAAATTCGGGCATAAAAAAGACTACACTAAATGCGGATTGATTGCTCAGGACATTCAAGCGTTGGATAGCAGCTTGGTATTTTCTCAAGGTGATAAGTTAGCACTAGATGACTTTAGACTTGGTAATATAGGGCTTAAAGCAATTCAAGAGTTAAATATTAGATTAAAACGATTAGAAGAAAAAATAGGAGCATAAAGAATGGAATTAAAAATTCAGAATAAAGACTTGGAAATATTATTACAGACGGTATCAAATTTACCAATAAAAAAAATGAAAGCTAATAGGGGGCGTGCTAAGTTTCTTAAAAAACTACAGGAAAAATTAGAAACTTATATTGAAGATAGAACTGAACTAGCTAAGGTATACGTTGAATATGATAAAGATCAACCTAAAGTTGATAGTGACGGCAATTTAATCTATAAAGATAATGCTAATGTAGACGAGTTTATCAAAGAGTTAAATGAGTTAAATACTGAAAGTGTAATAATTCAAGGGGGTGAATATTCTGAACGTTACACTGACTTTTTTAATGATTTGTTAGAACTTGAAGTTGAGTTATCGGCATACGAAACAATACTAATTGATGATATTTTAGAACAATTTGAAAAAGGAGATAAAGAATAATGACTTTGGAAATTAAAAAAACAACAAAATTAGAGGGTAGATTTAAGGTAGGAGATGAAACAGTGAAGTTAGTAACTGTAGAAATTAACGATAAAGGAGTATCAGAAATTTACGAAAGTATGTATAACCGAGAATTGTACTCTAAAAATCGTGTAGAAATGCGTAAACACGAAAAAGAACTTAGGGAAAAAAGATACGAGATAGAGGATAAAATTTTAGAGGAATTGGAAAAAACTAAACAGGAGTAATTTAAATGGCATTAATAGAATTAAGATTTTCGGATTTAGTAATACATCTTAGGGAATTTTTTAATATTGCAATTTTATATATTGTTATGGCGTTAATAATATTTGATATATTATCTGGAATTGCAAAATCTTGGGTTACTCACGAGGTGAACTCAACACTAAGCAGGAAAGGGATTTTAAAGCACACAGCTATTATTATGTTTATCATAATATCATTTCCAATTTTAACAGCAATTGGATTTAAATCTGTGGCAACAACTATAGTTTTATATCTTATATATAGCTATTTAATTTCAGTTATTGAGAATTTAACAGTATTAGGAGTTCCTTTCCCAAAAGGAATATTAAAAAGACTTACTAAATTAAAAGATTTAATAGAAAACAAGGAGGAATAATAAGTGACAGAATTACAACAATTTATAAGTCCAGCAATAATGGCACTTTGTTTACTGATAGGAAACAGCATTAAGACTAGCTTTCCTAAAATACCTAACAATTATATTCCCGCAATATTAGCAGTTGTAGGGGCAGTTTTAATTTGCATATTAGAGGGATATTCAGGGCATAATATAGTAATAGGTATTGTTAGTGGCTTAAGTGCAACTGGACTACATCAAATTCACAAAGGGATAAGAGAAGTTAAAAATAATTAACACACTTTGAACAGTTGTTTATAGTGTTTGACAAAAAGTAGAATTTGTATTAAAATAATTTCAGAGATAAAAAGGAAACTATTCACCTCCTTTCAGTCTCGTTTTAACGTTAAAATTCGTAGTGATACGAAAGTGTAATAGAAGCACATTACACTACTTGGCAGAGCTTAAGAACTGTTCCTTGGAGATAAGCCTAAGAAGCACAAAGAGGAGTTAGTCAACCAACAATTCGACTAATCGTAAGACCTGGTTAGAGTCTTTTCTAATCCGTGCTTAATTTTGTTTTATGGAGAGAAAATGGATAATGTTGATTTTAAAAAATTGTATGATGATTATAAAAAGAAATTTCATAATAATTCTTGTATGATAGAAACGAATTATAAAAAATTAAATGAATTTATAGTCAAATTCAATATTTTAGATTTACATCATTTATTTGGAATTCATATCTAATTCCTTGAATTTTCTTTTTTTAAATTGTATAATTAATTTAATCAAAGGAGGAGATTATCATGAAACAAACATCAGTGATTTTTTCTTTATTGAAAGGAATAGCTATTGTATTTGGTTTTTCTAATATGTTAGGAGGAAGTACAACAAAATACGAAATAAAAAATGATGCAGCCAGCCTTGCATCTGATTGGAAAACTGTAGAGAGTGATATGAAGGTAGCTTATAATGAGTTCAGAAACAAATATTGCTAAGCAAGAAAATGATAAAGTAGCAGAGTTAGAAAAAGAATTAAAAGAATTACCAGAAGAAGAACGAGGTCAGATAATTCAAAAACTAGTAATGAGGCAGAGTATTACTTATGAAGGAGCTGTACCACCGCCAGAAATGTTAAGAGAATTCGATAAAATAATTCCTAACGGTGCTGATAGATTTATGAAAATGGTCGAGAACCAAACTGAACACAGAATGCGACAAGAAAAACAGCTTTTAAGTTCGGAGTTGAATAAAGAAAAATTAGGATTAATATTTGGATTTATCATCTCTTTACTAGGATTAGGTTGTAGTGTATTTTTAGCTTATAACGGAAATAATACAGGAGCTGGGATTTTCGCTATTCCGGCTGTAGCAGGTTTGGTTAATGCATTTTTAAATATAGGTAAAAAGTAGAAAGAAACACTAAGATTAAGTTCTTAGTGTTTTTATTATGAAAAAATGGAGGATAAATAAATGGTTAAAACAATAGATATAGTAAATGAAGCAAAAAGAATAGCGAATTTAGGAATAGGGGTAGATCAAGACGGAGCATATGGCACTCAATGTGTCGATTTACCGAATTACTTAAGTGTATTATTCTTTGGTAAAGCATTAAGAGGTAATGCAATAGATTTATTAAATAGTGCTAAATCATTAGGTTATACAGTTGAATATAATGTGGTAGGAGATGTCAATTCTAAGCCACGTGCGGGGGCGGTGTTTGTTATGGATACAACTTATATTGCTGGTCATTCTTACGGGCACACAGGATTAGTAATTGCTGATAGTGACGGGTATACAATGAGTACCATTGAACAAAATGTTGATGGTAACGCTGATAGTTTATATGTAGGCGGTCCTGCCCGATATAGAAATCGTGACTTTAGCGGCATTGTTGGGTGGTTCTACTTCCCAGTGAACGACACACCGGCTAATAACCCAGCTAATACCGATTTACAAGCATTAGATAAAGCTAGAACATTCAAGGTAACTGTTGATAAGTTAAATGTGCGTTCAGCTCCATCGTTAGATAGTGAAGTAGTAGCAACTTACGAAAATGGTGAAGAATTTAATTATATGGAATATTGCTACGCTAATGGTTACGAATGGTTATCTTACATCTCACACAGTGGAGAAAGACGTTATGTCGCAAGTAAGGATCTTAAAACTGGTAAAGAATATGGTGAATGGAGATATAGAGATTAATATTCCTTGTCAATATTAAAGATATGTAGTATAATATAACCGCTTTATTTTTATTCAGCCCCCTTATCATTATTGATAGGGGGTATTTTTTATTGCCTGAATAACGGAAATTTTTAAATATTTCTATTATTTAGGAATTTTTTTAAAAAAGTATTGACTTTATACGTTATATAAGGTATAATATAAATATAAAGAGGTGAGAAAGTGGGTAAGAGAAATAAAAAAGAAGATTCCAATCAAGAAATTCTAGTCAAAATATCAATAGTCTTAGCCATAACCCAAACGGTAAAGACGATAGTAGAATTACTTGGTAAAATCTTCTAAATACTTCAAGGGAAAGGAGCTTAGCAAAAGCTCCAAGTACCTCAATTACTCACATTATAGCATGAGAAAAGAAAAAATACAAATGTTAATATTGCTGTTAGGGATTGCCGCAATTATAATCTCAATAATTTTAATATTTACTTAGGAGGAGTTATGATAGAAAAAGTAATAAAAGATATAGAAGAGCTGTTTAAGCTCAAAATAACTGATTATAGAATATCAAAAGATACTGGCGTTGCGTTAAGTGTTATTCAAAATTATAGAAGTGGAAAATATTCCATTGAGAACATGACTTTGAAAGTCGCTAAAAAACTTCATGAATATTATTTAGAAAAAAAAAGGAGAATAAAAAATGTTAAAATTAGAAAATAAAAAGTTATATTATGTAAACGGAAATAAAAAAGTAAAAATTTGTAGTAATGTTGAACTTGAGGAAGAAGATTTAACAATTTCCGAAATTATTGAAGAGTTAGGGTTAGATATTGCATTTGTTCCAATGAAAATTAAAAAAGTTTATTTCAAAGAAAGGTTCGGGGATGATTATATTATTTATGCGGAGGTAAATTTTGAACTGCTTATTAATAATAATGCAGTTGATAAAATGATTGAGGATTTTGAAGTCGGCAAAACTTTTAGCAAATCTAAATTTTTTGAAAAGTATTCAAAAGATGATATTTTAGAAAAGGTTGCTAGAAATTTAGATGAAACTAATTTGTTTAATAAATATATTCGTTAAATAATATGTCCGCAAATTATCCACTTTTTCGCTCAAAAAATAGTGTTTTTTCGAGTAATTATCTGTAGAAAAAAAGCCTCCTTTCATCCTGTAGAATGATAAGAGACTTCTCACGGTGGGCATAGCCCTCTAATCTGACTATCATTCTATCATCTTTCCCATAATTTGTCAATTATTTAATCTAATTTTTTTACTTTATCTCCAATAGAAACAAGTTTATTACTTGCCATTAAGTTTTCGTTTTCTTTTTGATTAACGTTTATTTTTTCATAACCTATATATGATTTTAAAATAGAATTTGCAAAACCTGAAGGTAGTTCGTTTCTAGTAGCCTTTCTAGCTATTATATGCTCTCTAAAGATAATTTTACTTACTATGTAAGAGTAATAGAAGATGACGCAAGCAATGTATTTTCTTTAATATATGAAAGTCAAGATGGCACAGAAGATGTGAATATATCTGATGTAGTAGAAATAAGAAGAGGAGATATTATCTGTGATTAATTTTAAAATTTAAGTGAGCAAAAAATGGACTTAAGTTAAATTTATATGATGTTATATGAGAATATAAAAAATAAGAAACACTATTAAATTAATCATTTGACATTATATAACATTATATAAAATGCTAGTAATATAATAAAAGGATTTATGGAATAAATCTTTTAAATGATAATATATAGTAAAACATACAAAAATTAGCTCTGTGTTGAATACAGGGTATGAGAAAATAAAGATTAAAATGCTAAGTAACATGCTGTTGCTTGGCATTTTTCAGCTGTAAAATAAATAGAGAAGATGGAAGGAAACTATCATTTCTATTTATTTTACAGTCTTTTTTATTTTATAAAATAATTTCAGCTATAAAATAACAAAATAAGTGATATTTTAAGTAATTATATTTTGGTTAAGGCTTGTTTTATATAATTTTTTATATAGTGTTATATAATTTAAATTTTTATCTTTAATATATTTAATATTAAATACATTAATTTTCTAGTATATTTATTATATAACTACATTTATTAATATTTAATTATTTTTTATATGAAATATGAATAAAAGAATATATTAGTGAGATTTAATATCTATAAAAAGATAATATTTTATATTTCAAAATAAAATATTTATATTATAATAGAAAATGAATTTAATATTTTTAATGATATTAAATTCTTGACAACGCTTTTATATTAATATATAATTGGAGTACAAAAAGATAAACTGTAATGATACAGTTTGATGTTGTAAAAGATAACTATAAATTTTTATAATAAAATATAATTTGTATTTATTTGTATAAATCATTTCAAAAAGAAATATATTATTATAAAAGATGAAAAATAATTATTTAGAGTAATATTATTATGAGTAAAGGAGGTATTTTCAGAATACAAAGATTTTCACCTATAAATTATATGATTTTTCAACCATGTACCGTAATATTTAACTTAGGATAGTACGATAATCTAAGTTATGACATTGGTTTATTGAAAAATTTATGACATTTGTTTTATAAAAATTGTAGGTTATTTATAGGTTTAGAATCTAAATGGCTGTATAAAGCTATTTAATGCGCATAAATAATTATTTTTTAATTCAGGTGAATTAGGATTGTTGAATAATAATTTTAAGTAATTTAGAAATTATAATTTTTTAAAGGAAAGTAGAGGTTTAGCGAAATGTAAAATTAAAGGAGACAAGGTATGAATACAGAAGAGTTCGCAAAAAAATTTAATAAAATTCAACCAATAATAGGATGCATAGTAATATTATTTTTAGTTTGGTTTTCATTTAAGTTGCACGTACCAAAATTAATATTTGGATTATTAATCGGTTTGGGATTCGGTTATACTTTAACGAGATCAAGATTTGGCTTTGCCGGGGGAATAAAGAGAATATATGTTAGAGGAGAAGGTAGTTTGACAAAAGCTTTATTAATAACTTTTGCAGCTGTAACTTTAATCTATGGAGCAATACAATGGACGGCGAGTACCAAAGGAGCAATTCCGGCATTTTTAGCAAAAAATGGAGAAGCTATAATTCCGGGAACACAAAATGTTTTTATGACAAACATAGGAACTGTATTAGGTGGTTTCTTATTTGGTATAGGAATGATAATCGCCGGTGGTTGTGCTTCAGGAACACTTGCCGACTTCGGTGAAGGGGAAGGGCATGCAATGATTGCTTTTCCACTGTTTATTCTAGGGACTATACCGGGTCATTATTTACGAGAAGTTATTGATAGAAATCCTATAGGAAAAGTTGGGGTAAGAATACATTTTCCACAATATGTAGGTTATCTTGGTGCAATAATTTTAACATTTGTAGGGTTATTGTTTTTGTATATTTTAACAAAAGCCTATGAGAATAAAAGAAAAAAAGAGGGAACTTATTTAGATCCGAAGTCTGACTATGAAGACTTTGAGAAAGAATTAAAAGATAACTTAGATGTTAGCCCATGGGGTTCTGCATTATATCATAAGGTATTTGTAGAAAGATGGAGTTTTAAAACAGGAGCATTAATTCTTAGTATTATTTCCGGATGTTATATAATTTTTACTAATAAGGCATGGGGTGTAACATCAGCGTTTACTCACATAGCGGTATGGTTTTTAGGATTATTTGGAGTACATTTTGATGATAAGGCGTTTGATTCTGTATATAAAGCAATATCAAATGGAATATTGGCAGATGCAGGTGTGCTTTTGGATATTGGGATTGTTGTAGGATCATTTTTAGCGTTTCTTATGGCAGGAAGATTTAAGTTGAATTTAAAATTCAATTCAAAAAATGCATTTTTATTCGGGCTTGGTGGTTTACTTATGGGCTTCGGTTCTCGTTTAGCAAAAGGTTGTAATATTGGTGCGTTATATTCTTCATTACCTAATTTTTCAATTTCAGGTTGGGTATTCTTAGTGGCAATTTCACTGGGAGCGGTCGTAGGATTAAAATTATTTAAGGGAAGTTCATGTTTGATACCACCAAGACATAGAGATGTCAGAGATTTTAAATAAAAAATATATTATGAGGAGGACTCAAATTATGAGCAAAAAATATTTAGTAGTAGGTGGAGTAGCTGGAGGAATGTCTGCAGCTGCACGTTTAAGAAGGTTAGATTCATATGCGGATATTCAAGTATTTGAAAAAGGACCGCACGTAAGTTTTTCAAATTGTTGTTTACCGTTTCATCTGTCAGGAGTAGTACCGGAAGCTGACAATTTGATTTTAATGACACCGGAATTATTAAAAAAACAATATAACTTAGATGTAAAAGTTTTACATGAAGTAATTAAAATTAATAAAGAAGAAAAAACAATTCTTATTAAAAAAGTAGCCACCGGTGAAGAATATGAAGAAAGTTACGATAAATTAATCTTATCTCCGGGAGCAAGAGCCATTCGCCCAAGTTCAATTAAAGGGGTAGATAGAGATAATGTATTTACAGTAAAAAATGTTGTAGATATTGATAGACTAAAAAAATATATTGATAACAATTCTATAGAAGATGTTGCCGTTATTGGTGGTGGGTTTATAGGATTAGAGGTAATGGAAAGTCTAAGAGAAGCCGGAAAAAATGTTGTGTTGGTAGAGGGAACTAATCAGATATTAGCACCTATGGATTATGATTTGGTTCAAGTTTTGAATAAAGAAATTTATGATAAAGGTGTTAAACTTTTATATAATGAAAAATTGGCAGAAGTAGCGGATGGTAAAATTATTTTAGAGTCCGGAAAAGAAATAAAAGCAGGAGCAGTGGTTTTAGCAATAGGTGTTGTAGCAGAAGCAGGATTAGCAAAAGAAGCAGGATTAGGGTTTGGAGAAACAGGTGGTATTCTTGTAAATCATCATTACCAAACTACAGATTCGGATATTTATGCTGTAGGGGATGTAATAGAAACTACACACTTTATTACAAATAAAAAAGTTCGTCTAACGTTGGCAGGGCCGGCACAAAGACAAGCTCGTGCAGTGGCAGACCATATATATGGAAGAACATATAAAAATACAGGTGTAATAGGATCATCTGTAGTAAAAATATTTGATTACAATGCTGCAAGTACGGGACTTAATGAAAAAGATTGTAAAAAATTAGGTATTGATTATGATGTAGCATATATTATACCGAAAGACAAAGTAGGTTTAATACCATCTGCCAACCCTATTCACTTTAAACTTATTTTCCAAGTTCCAACAGGTCAAATATTGGGAGCACAATCTGTAGGAAAAGGAGCTGTAGATAAGAGGGTTGACGTTATAGCGGCAATGATTATGAATAGAGCTAATATAGAAGATTTAAAAGAATTAGAATTATGTTATTCTCCGTATTTTACCACAGCAAAAGATGCTACCAACATGGCAGCTTTAGTAGCTTGTAATTTGTTAAATGGTGAATATAAGCAGGTTCGCACAAGTGAAGTAAGAAAATTGGTTGAAGAGGGAGCATATATAATAGATTCACGAGAAAAAGTGGAATATGAAGAAGGCCACATAAAAGGTGCTGTTAATATACCGCTTAGTGAATTTAGAGAAAGATTAGATGAAATACCGAAAGATAGACCTGTATATGTGCATTGTTTATCATCACAACGAAGTTACTATATGGTTCGAGAATTAAATCTAAGAGGGTACAAAAATGTAATAAATATTTCAGGTTCATTTTTAGGTATATCGCTATATGAATATTTTACAGATATAACAACAGGAAGAGAGCCTATTGTCACAAATTATAGATTTAATTTATTGTAGCTTAACATAGAATTACAAAATTAATCTAAAATTTAAAAAGTTTCATATAATTTTAAAATGTAAAATATTCTGACTTTCTTTTTAATATAGATAAGTTTTGTAAGTTTGGAGAATTATGGGGACGGTTGATAAAATCAATATTTTAAAAATTTTGATTTTATCTCGTTCCCTATTTCAATAATAAATAGTTAGCGTAGGAGGTCTTATGGTAAAAAAACTGGGGCGTTTTGATGTTTTTTCTCTGGTAATAGGATCCATTATAGGGTGGGGATCGTTTACATTGCCGGGAAAGCAATTTTTAAGTAAATCCGGAGTAATTAATACAACTATAGGTTTAGCTACAGGTGGTATTTTAGTGATGCTGATACAAGTAGCTTATCATAAAATGTTAGAAAAAAATACCGAAGAAGGCGGGGAATTTTCTTATGCTTTCAATGAATTGGGAAAACTTCACGGTTTTATAGTGGGGTGGTCATTAAGTTTGTGTTATTTAAGCATGATTCCTTTAAATGCAAGTGCATATGTTCTTCTGTTTAGGGTGATTTTTGGAGAAAAATACAATTTTGGATATTTATATTCTGTTGCAGGATATTCAGTCTACATAAGTGATATTTTATTAATGTCATCAATAATTATTATTTTTGCATATATAAATATAAAAGGACTTAGGGTAAGTTCAAAGGTACAAAATGTTATGAGTCTATGTCTGGTGAGTATTGTGTTTTTGTTAATAATTTTTGTGGGTATTAAAAGTGATATGACAATTTTTAGAAGTAACTATATAGAAAATTATAAATTTTCCTTGAAAGAAATTTCGTCAGTTATTGCAATAGTTCCGTTTTTATTTGTGGGTTTTGATGTAATACCACAAGTTGCAAAAGAATTGAAATTTAAAGTACATAAAGCAACAATATTAGCATTAATATCTATAGTATGTGGTGTTTTCATATATGCAGGGTTAAATCTTATAGCAGGGTTTAGCTTTTCGCCAACCGAGGCAGCAGCAACAAATTGGGCAGTGGCGGATTCTGTTATCAGTAAGCTGGGATATATAGGCTTTTCGTTTATGTTAGTAGCCTTATGGGCGGCGGTAACCGGTGGTATAAATGGTTTTATGATTGCCAGTAGCAAGTTAATAGCATCGTTGTCAAAAAAAGATATAATGGATAAAAAATATAGTAAAAAAAATAAAAATGATGTATATCCTTATGCTATTGTTTTTGTTTCAACTGTTAGTCTAATTGCCCCTTGGATAGGTAGAGAAGTTATATTATATATAGTAGATATGGCGAGTGTATTAGCGGCTGTAGCTTATGGATATGTCAGTTATATAAGTTTTAAATATGCTAATAAAAAATTTGAAAAAATTCTTTGTTTTATAGCTATAATTATTTCTATAAGTTTTATATTACTACTATTACTCCCAATATCACCTGCAATGTTGGATATACCTGCTTTAATATTTTTAATAATATGGCTTATTTTAGGTGTAATTATTTATAATAAGAAAAAGATAGTTAGCGAGTAATCTAACTATCTTCTTTATTATTATGTCATTAGTGATGAAGAAAATAAGTATTTTAAAATTTATGTATATTTATAGAAAATAACTGATAATTACAGTTAATTAATTAATTTATTACAAATATATTAAACGTTGGACAGAAATAGTTTAAATTTAGATATTTTTGTGGTATTATAGTAAGATAATAAATCATATTTAGAAGGATAGAAAAAATGGAGAAAGGATTATTAATTGTCTTATCGGGGCCATCTGGAGTAGGGAAGGGAACCGTTAGAAAACGAATTTTTGCCAGTAATGACGTTGATTTTGAATATTCAATATCAATGACATCAAGAGGTATGCGTCCCGGAGAAGTAGATGGTATTGACTACTTTTTTAAAACAAAAGAAGAATTCGAACGTTTAATTGGAGAAGGTGAACTGTTGGAATATGCACAATATGTGGATAATTACTACGGTACACCGGTAAAATATGTAAGGGAAACCATGGAAAAAGGCAAAGATATTTTCCTTGAAATTGAAGTGCAGGGAGCTGGACAAGTAAAAAGTAAAATTCCTGATGCACTATTTATTTTTTTGGCACCACCGAGTATAGCAGATTTAAAAGATAGATTAAAGGGACGTGGTACGGAAAGTGATGAAGTTATAGAATCACGGGTAGCAAAAGCAAAAAAAGAAATAAATATGATGCACCTTTATGACTATGTGGTGGAAAATGATGAAGTTGACAAGGCGGTAGAGCGAATAAAGGCGATTATATTGAGCGAACATTTAAAAAGAGAACGTATTGAGATGAAATATCGTCGTGCCTTGTTAGAATTAGAAGAAATGTAGGAGAGAGTTATGTTATACCCAAAATTAGATGTTTTAAAAACAAAAGTAAATTCAAAATATATGTTAGTGTCATTGGCTAGTAAAAGAGCTAGAGAACTATTTGCAGAACCGGAAAGTGAAAAATTGGATAATTATATTTCGCACAAAGAAGTAGGAAAAGCTTTAGAAGAAATAGCAGAAGGAAAAATAACATTAACAGTAAAATAGTATTTATAATAAATTAAAAAATATTTTTCTTTGAGTGATCGCAGCTTGTATTAGCTGAGGAAAGTCCATACTCGCACAAGCTGAGATGCTTGTAGTGTTCAACGCTAAACGAAACAATAAGTTTAGGTATTCTTTCTAAGAGTAACGGCAGACAATATAACCTAAGTAATTATTTATATTATATGGTTGTATATATCTTGAAAGTGCCACAGTGACGAAGTTTTTATAGAAATATAAAAAGTGGAACGAGGTAAACCCCTTGAGCGAGCAATTCAAATTTTGGTAGAAGCACTGATTTTGCAGAAATGAATGTAAAAATCGGAAATATAATTTATATTTAGACAGATGATCATAACTATTTTTACGAGAGTAAACTAGGCTCGTTATAGTAAGATAGATACAGAATATGGCTTATGATAAGAAAAATAACTAGTTGTTTTAAGGGCTCTTAGGAGCTCTTTTTTAAGGAGGAAGAAATGAAATATAATTTGGTGGCAACAACCCCGATGGGAATAGAAGCTATTGTAGCGAAAGAAGTTCAAGAATTAGGATATGAAACAAAATTAGAAAATGGAAGGGTTTATTATTCAGGAGATAAAAGAGCTATAGTAAAATCTAATTTGTGGTTAAGATGTGCTGATAGGGTAAAAATCGTTGTAGCACAATTTCCTGCATATACATTTGAAGAGTTATTTGAAAAAACCAAGGAAATTGAATGGGATAAATATTTGCCGGTAGATGCAAAATTTCCGGTTGATGGACGTAGTCATAAATCAACTTTGTTTAGTGTATCGGATTGTCAATCAATTGTAAAAAAAGCGATTGTAGAAAAAATGAAAAAAAGTTATGGAATTACCGGTTGGTTAGCGGAAACCGGTGCTCGCTATCGCTTAGAGATAATTATGCTGAATGATATAGCGACTATTTTGTTAGATACATCGGGAGATGGACTACATAAACGTGGTTATAGAGCGAAACAAGGGACAGCCCCATTAAAAGAAACATTAGCGGCGGCTATGGTTAAATTAATGAATTGGAAAGGAGAAACACCGTTATATGATGTTTTCTGCGGTTCAGGAACTTTGTTAATAGAAGCGGCTATGCTTGCGCAGAATATGGCTCCCGGTATAAATAGAAATTTTGATTTTGAAAAATGGCCGTGGATTCCTAAAGCGTTGGTTGATGAAGAAAGAAATAATGCAGAAGAAGCAATAGATTATGAAAAAGAATTAGAATTATATGGTTCAGATATAGATCCCAAAATGATAGCAACAGCTGAAAATAATGCAGAAGAAATTGGTTTGGTAGGCGTTATAAATTTCAAACAAATGTCAGTATATGATTTTGTTGTAAAAAAAGAAGCAGGTTGTGTCATTGCAAACCCTCCTTATGGTGAACGTCTAGGTGAAAAAAAAGAAGTAGAAGCAATGTATAAATATTTAGGAGAAGCATTAAAGGATAGACGTTATTGGTCGTTATATCTGCTTACATCCAATAAAAAGTTTGAGTATTTATATGGTAAGAAAGCTACAAAACGAAGAAAGTTATTTAATGGATCGATAGAGTGCACTTATTATCAATATTGGGGAGAAAAAATTAGATAATATTTGACATTTTGGATAATATAGAATAGAATTGTAGTAGATTAAATATAAATTTTTATGAAGGGAAAAAGGTAAAGTTTTATGCATTTGACAAAGAGTACAGAGCAAGCCATTTGTATAATGGTTATGTTATATACCCAAGACAAGCATGTTTTTCTTAATTCAAGGGAAATAAGTCATAGACTTAATATATCACCAACATATTTGAAAAAAATTATGAGAAGATTAGTTCTACATGGATTGGTAAAAGCGAATACAGGAGTAGGTGGGGGTTATAAATATCGCAGCGGGAAAAGAATTTCTTTATATGATATTTATGTCGCCCTGAATGGTGATGTAGAAATTTTTGTTTTAAAAACAGATTATGTTTCTAAAATATTCGAAGGTGCTTTAGGTTTAGAAAAACGCTATGAAGAATATTTGAAAAAAGTAGATGCGATAAACAAATCAATAAAAGAAGCTCTTGAGGGTATTACTATAGAAAATGTTGTTAGTGATATTCTAGGAGAAAATTCAAAAGTAAAACTTGATTGGAATAATTGGGAAGAAGAGTTCAAACGAGTAAACGTTTATTTTAAAGGGTAATATGAAGATAATGAAAAATCTCTTAAGTTGAAGATTACTTAAGAGATTTTTTTGTTTTTTATTCGTTTATTTTTTCAAAACTATTAAAGGCTTTTTTATTAAAAAGTTTTAAATGCTTATCTACAATAATAGAATTACTAATTCCTCCACTAACGTTAAGGCAAGTACGCCCCATATCTAAGATAGGATCGACAGCTAAAATAGGATTAATTTGGTTGAATAATGCGCCAAATCCAACACCATTAACACTGACGCTGGCAGCTGTTATTGCAGTACCGGGTACACCTGCGATACCGACAGATCCCAGTGTTACAACAATAATTGTCATAATAAATACAGTAGCGTCAATAGTAATGCCATTAGCATTAGCTAAGAATACTATCAGCATTGTCGGATAAATACCGGCACAACCTTGCATTCCTGCCGTTGATGAAAATGAGGCAACAAAATTTGCCGTTGATTGATTAACTCCCATATTTTTAGTGAGGGTACTGATTGTTAAGGGAAGAGTGCCGGCACTGGAACGGGATGTAAATGCAAGTAAAAGAGGTTTGCTTGCTTTTTTGAAATATGTGATCGGTGAGATTCCATGTAGTACAAGAATAAATGCTTGAATAATAAATTGGATTACTACTGCTACATATAGTAAAACTATAAATAATAAAACATCTTTTATAGATTTTAGTCCGCGTTGTGCAATGGTGTTGGCAAGTAGAGGGATAACTGCGTAAGGTAACAATCTTATAACAATAACGGTCATTCGAGATACTATTGCATGAAGATTGGCAATATAGTCAACAAAAGTACTAACTTTCTCCTCGTTTTTATTTTGAATATAACGTGCAGCGATACCGATAAACATCGCAAAGATAACAATGCCTATTACGTTAAAATCTGCCATTGCCTTAATTGGATTAGATGGTATTAATTCTCTAATAATGGTAACTACATCTTTGACAGTTTTAATTTTACTATCTCCACTACCAAGTGCTATAGAACTGCTACCAAGTTTGAAGATGGTAGAAATTACAAAACCTACGATGGAACTGATAGCAACCATACCCAAAGTAACAATAAGAGTAAGTCTTGTCAATTTTTTAACATCTGTGTTTGCATTGATATTAACAATAACGTTGATAATTGATACTAATACCAGTGGAATAATCAGCATTTTAATTAAATCAATAAAACCGTTTCCAAATAGTGAATACCATTTGGTAGTTTCAGCAACATATTTTATTTTAATTGGATCATCACTAAAACCGGAATATGCTTGGATAATAATCCCTAAAATAAGTCCTATGGCTGTTGCTAATAATGTTCTTTTAGAAGAACTAACTCTCTTTTTAGCAAGATAGTACATAAAGTAAAATAATGCAAAAAGTATAAGTAAAAATAATAGTGTTTCTTTTGTAGAAATCATTAGAAATTTCTCAAAAAATGTAAATTTATTTCCCATTGTTTATCCTCCTGTTGAGCTGTAGCTCATAAATATTGTAAAATTTTTATTATTGAATTTTACAAGCATCTACAGATATGATGGGAACGAGTAAACCCATTCTCCATAACTTTTACCTCCATTTTCTAAAATGATACATATTATTAAACTACACATTTTATCAAATTGCAATTTTTTTGCACTAAGTTTTAAATTTATAATAAAATAATTTGAATTATGTAAATATAATTATTCGATTTAGTTGTCTACAAAATATAGAAAAATTAGTGAGTAACAATAATAATATTTATCTTAAGATTTAATTTTTATTATAATAATATTATTGGAAGTTATTATTTTTTTTGATATAATAAACTATAAAGTAGTTTGTGGCATAATATATTGAGTTAGGAGAGTGTATAATGTTCGAAATAGATTTGGATATTGATAATAAAAAATTTGATAGTTTTGTAAAAGAACATTCAACAGGTGAATTATTACAACTTGCTTCGTGGGGTGAGGTAAAATCTGTTAATGAATGGTACTTCGAGAAAATAGCGATAAAAAATAATAATAAAGTAGTGGCTAGTTGTTTAGTGTTATTCAGACGATTAGGTTTAGGAAAATACACTATTGCCTATATACCTAAAGGATATACAGGTGATAATAAAAATAGTGAGTTAAATATGAAAATTATTAATGAAGTCAAAAAGTTATGTAAAAAACATCATGCTATTTTAATTGACTTTGAAACAAACGTATTGCGTAATAATTCTAAAATCTTAGTAGATGATTTAAAAAATCAAGGTTTTAAAGTTCGCGGTCACGAGGAAAAAGATTTTCCATATCAGACTCAATATGATATGATTGTACATTTTAAAGATTTAGAAACCGATACAAGAGAATACTTAAATAAAAAAACTGAAAGATTATTAAGAGTAGCAGAAAAAGCACAATTAAAAATAGAGAATGCAGGATTGGAAAAGGTTGACATATTTACTCAGTTGTCTGATGAAACAAGTGAAAGAAATGGTATTTCGTTACGCAACAATGAATATTATAAGAATATAATAGAATTTTTCAAAAGGGATAATGATGTAGATTTTTATTTAATAAGTTTAGACGCAAATACATTCAAAAATAATATAGAGAACAATATAAAATTATTGGAAAAAGAGATAGCCGGTTTGCAAAAAAAAGTGAATAAATCGCTTGATGAAAAGAAAAAAGAAGTTTGGGAAACAACAATAACCGAAATAAGAAATAAAATTAATAGTTTAAATAAGGATATTGAAGAAATTTTAAAATATAAATCAGATAGTATTTATCTTTCGGGGTGTTTAGTTCTTTATTGTGGTAAAAAATCATATTATTTATATGCGGCTTCTTCTAATAAATTTAGATATTTACAGCCGAATATTTACATGAACTATAAAGCTATGGAAAATGCTCGCAAACGTGGCTGTGTATCATATAATCTTGGCGGAGTGAAAAGTATAAATGATAATCTTTATACTTTTAAAAAATCATTAGGTGGCGAGTGTGTTGAATATGAGGGTGTGTTTACCTATGTAGTAAATAGACCGATTTATATTTTGTTTGAAACGGCGTTAAAAATTAGAAAAAAATTAATAAAAATAAAAAACAAAAGAAAATAAAGGAGTTTAATTTATGAATATTAAATTAGTGTATGCCAGTCTGACAGGAAATACGGAGATGTTATCAGACTTAATAATAGAAAAATTTGAGGGAAAAGGGATAGAAGTTGAAAAATTATTTATAGAAGATATGGAAGATTTTGATTTTCTGGATGATGCGGATGCTTTTATAGTTGCAACATATACCTATGGTGAAGGTGAACTTCCGGACGAAATGGAAGAATTTTTTGAAGCGATTGGAGAGAAAGATTATTCCGGAAAAATTTACGGTGTAATTGGTACTGGAGATACAATTTATGAACAATATTGTGTTTGCGTAGATCAGTTTGACGAGCAAATAGAGAAAACCGGTGCAACTAATCCTACAGAAAATTTAAAAATTGAAATTGAGGCGGATACTGATGAAGACTTTGAAAATATAGAGAAATTTATTGAAGATTTCTCAGCTGCCTTATAGTATTGTAACAACTAATATAATTTAACTAAGAAAGGTTTCTTGGTTAAATTATATTTTTTTGATATAAAGAAATATAATTTTAATTTAGATAATTATTAAAGGCTTATTTCATATGTATAAAATTCTACTTATATTTTAAACATATAATAAATGTATAGAAGAATTTGCAGTTATATATGTGTTTTATTAGTGTTTTTAGTGTTGTTGTGATAAGATAATAAAGTAAAAATTTAGTAATCAATCAAAATTTTGGTCAAAGCATTATTTTGCAATTACGTTAAAATATATGGAGGTACTATGACTGAATTTTTAAAAGAATATGATGTGATTGTTATTGGTGGAGGACATGCAGGTATTGAAGCGGCACATGCTGCAAGTAGAAAAGGGGTTAGTACGTTAATGGTAACTATTAACCTTGACACAATTGGTTTTATGCCATGTAATCCAAGTGTTGGAGGTCCGGCAAAAGGTATTGTCGTAAGAGAAGTGGATGCTTTGGGTGGTGTAATGGGACGTATTGCTGATAAAACAAATATCCAAAGTAAAATGTTAAATACAGCTAAAGGACCGGCGGTAAGAGCATTACGTGTTCAATCAGATAAGGCACAATATCAATTGGAAATGAAACGCTTATTAGAAAATACACCAAATTTAGATATTGAACAAGCAATGGTTAAAGGACTAATTATAGAAGATAATAAAGTTATTGGATTAAAGACGATGTTAGGTACATGCTATAAAGCAAAAACTATAGTTATTACTACAGGAACATATTTACGAGGAGAAATTGTTGTTGGCGATATTAAGTATTCATCAGGTCCAAATCATCAGATGCCGTCTATTGATTTAGCTAAGCAATTAGAAGAACTGGGTTTTGAAATGGTGAGATTTAAAACCGGAACTCCGCCACGTGTAAATGCAGATAGCATAGATTTTTCAAAAACAACAATTCAACCCGGTGACAATGTTAAGCATGCTTTTAGTTATGAAACAACAGAATTCGTTGAAGATCAAGTTCCGTGTTGGTTAACATATACTAATAAAATTACACATGAGATTATTGATAGAAATTTAGGACGTTCAGCGATGTATTCAGGTATGATAAGAGGAACAGGACCACGCTATTGTCCAAGTATTGAGGATAAGTATGTTCGCTTTAACGATAAGGAACGCCATCAACTATTTTTAGAGCCTGAAGGTCGTAATACAAAAGAAATTTATGTTCAAGGTTTATCAACTTCATTACCTAATGATGTGCAACGTGATATGGTACGTTCAATTGCAGGATTGGAAAATGCCGTTCTTATGCGTAATGGTTATGCTATTGAATATGATGCCGTTAATCCGACTACATTATGGCCAACATTAGAAACAAAGTTAATCAATGGATTATTTACCGCAGGACAAATAAATGGAACCAGCGGTTATGAAGAGGCAGCAGGTCAGGGGATAATAGCAGGTATTAATGCAGCGTGTAAAGTATTAGGAGAAGAACCGATGATATTAGGACGCGATGAGGCTTATATCGGAGTTTTAATTGATGATTTGGTGACTAAGGGAACAAATGAGCCGTACAGACTACTTACTTCACGAGCAGAACACCGTTTATTATTGCGACACGACAATGCTGATATGCGGTTATCAGAAAAGGCTTATCAATATGGTTTGATAACTAAAGAACGTTATGAAAAATTTGTTGCAAAACGTAAAATGGTAGTTGCTGAAATCGAGCGATTAAAAACTTTTAGAATAACACCAACACAAGAAACGTTGTCAAAACTTAAAGAATTAAACAGTGCAGAAATACGTGATGGAATATTAGCGCTTGATATGTTAAAACGTCCGGAGTTAAGCTATGTTGATATAATGTATTTAGCAAATCAAAAAGTTATATTATCACGAGAAGTAATAGAGCAAGTAGAAATAGAAGTTAAATATGAAGGCTATATTAAAAAATCATTGCAACAGGTAGAAAAATTAAAAAAAATGAATGAGATGAAAATACCAACTAATCTGGATTATGATGAAGTACCAAGCCTTGCACTGGAAGCAAGAGAAAAATTAAAAAAAGTGTTACCACTAACAATAGGGCAAGCATCACGAATTTCAGGGGTAAATCCGGCGGATATTTCAATATTACTAATATACTTGGAACAATGTAGAGGAGCAAGAAGTAATGAATAAAGAGCAATTTTTTAATAAACTGATTAATGAACATGGTATTAATTTAACCGATATTCAAAAAAATCAGTTTACTAAATATTATAAATTGGTGATTGAATGGAACAAAAAAATTAATTTAACTGCAATAACGGAAGAAGAAGAATTTTATACAAAGCATTTTTATGATTCAGTTTCTCTAGCATTTTATAGAGATTATAATGATATAGAAAATATTTGTGATGTTGGTAGTGGAGCAGGTTTTCCATCAATTCCGCTTAAAATTATATACCCACATTTGAAAGTTACAATAATTGACTCATTGAATAAACGAATAAAATTTTTAGAACTTTTAAGGGAAGAATTAAATTTAGAAAACTGTCACTTTATTCATGCGAGAGCGGAAGAAGTGGGACAAAATAAAAAATATCGGGAAAGTTTTGAGATTGTAACAGCACGTGCTGTGGCAAGACTTAATGTTCTGGCAGAGTTGTGTTTACCTCTAGTAAAAAAAGGTGGATACTTTCTCAGCTTAAAAGCACAAAAGGCAGATGAAGAAGTATCTGAAGCTATAAATACATTTAAGGTGCTTGGAGGAAAATTAGAAAAAGATATTGATTTTAAAATAGAAGGTGAAAAGCGACATATTCTTGAAATAAGAAAGGTAAAAGAAACGCCGAATAAGTATCCGCGTAAAGCAGGAATTCCTAATAAGAAACCGCTAATATAAGATAAATTGATTGTATAATTTATTTAAGCAATACAAGATGGTATATTTATCAATGAATTATTAAAAAAATCCATATAATTTCATTATTTGTAAATTGAATTTATTTTATATTAAATTAATCTTTGAAAATTATATAAATTGTTTTATATTTATAATAAAGGTTAAAATTTGCTGTAAAATTTTAAATATGGTATAATCTTAGTCATATAAAAAGAAAAAGGAGTATAGTTTATAAATGGAAATGCTATTTAAACTATTAGCAGAACATGTATACTTGATATTGTTTATTTCATTAATATTAGAGTTTGCTGCCTTACCGCTTCCGGGAGAAACGATGATGTTATTTGCCGGAATAATGGCTTACGGCGGACATGCCAGTTATATTGGAATGATAACGGCTAGTGCATTGGGAACAGTAATCGGAATGCAGTTTTCCTACGAAATCGGAAGACGTCTTGGTACAAAAGCTGTAGATAAGTGCGGATCATATATAGGGTTGACTCCTTATCGAATGACAAAAGCTTCAGATTTTTTCAATAAATATGGTAATATTGTAATAATAATTGCATATTTTTTACCCGGAGTTCGTCATATAATGGGATATTTTTCCGGAATTTCAAGGGTGAATGGGAAAAAATTTCATACTTATTCAACAATTGGAGGAATATTTTGGGTAGTAGTGTTTATATCATTAGGATATGTGTTAGGACCAAGTGCACACCATGCGTTCAGATTAATGCATAGATATGGATCTATGTTAATTATTATAGGTTTAATAGCGTTATTTATTTATCTAATCTATAGAAAATTAGGGAAAAAAGATTTTAGCATATATTTTAAAAAAAGAATAAAATTTATAACAGTATTAGTAATAATATTTTTGGCAATAATATCTTATTTTATTATTTTTAATTCACATAGACACCCTAAATTAATTATGTCAACTGTTTTTTACTGCTTAGGAGCTTTAGCAATTATTACTTTTTTAGCATACATAAGAGTTTGTTTGAAACACGATACCAGCGAAAAATTGTTGGTAGTTGTTGATTATCAAAAAGATTTTGTAGATGGGGCTTTAGGCTTTGAAACGGCAGAAAAGTTAGATGAGATAATAGTTAAAAAAATAGAAGAGTATAAGAAATCAGGGCAAGATATTATCTTCACAAAAGACACTCACTATACAAACTATTTAACTACACGAGAGGGAAAACATCTTCCGATTGAACACTGCATTATAGATACTGATGGTCATGGTTTATATGGTAAAGTAGCAAATTTTGAAAAAGACGCTAAAAAAGTATTTAATAAAACGACCTTTGGAAGTATTGACCTTGCAAATTATGTATCACGTAGTGATTATAAAGAGGTAGAGCTGTGTGGTTTGGTTTCTAATATCTGTGTTCTTAGTAATATAATAATGATTCAAAATTATAATGAAAAAGTAGAATTGTTTGTAGATTTAAAAGCGACAAAAGGAATAGATGAAGATATCAATAGAACTTTTAAAAAATATCTTGAGCAATTAACAGTAAATGTAATAGAATAGGTTAGGGACTAGCCTAAAAGTAAAAATTTTAATAAAATTTACCTATTAGTAGTTAGACGTAGCAGTTCATTGATTTGATAATAGTTTTAAAGAGATTTATTTTCCAAAATCTAATAAACTGTATTGAAGCAACCTTACAAAATCGCAATTTCGTTGGAAATCGATTTTGTAGGGTCGCTCCTTTTTGTAAATTAATGAACTAATGTATAGAGATACACCGGATAATATTATGAATTTATTCTGAAAATTTTCCTAATTCTAAGAAAAATAGGTTATTAGAATAAAGCTAAGAAATTTTCAATAATCGATTTAAATTGTAATAATAACTAATTATTTAGAGTTTATTAACTTATTAATTAATAATTTATCAATTTTAACTTTTAATGTTTTTTGTCCTGTATAGGTTACGAATCCGGGTTTAGCACCGGAAATTTTTTTAACGTTTTTTATTAAAGTCATATCAACATCAATGTTTGTTTCATTTTTGAATTTAGAATAATAACCTGCTAAGTTAGCAGCTATATTGATAGTTTCTTCATCAGGGTTATTTGAAAAAATTACTACATGACTTCCGGGGATATCTTTGGCATGAAACCATAAGTAATTTCTATGGGCTAATTTATTTGTTATAGTATCATTTTGAATATTATTTTTTCCAATATAAATTGTAATACCATTATTTTCAATGGTAAAATACTTTTGTTTATTTTTTTTCTTTTGTATTTGTTTTTCTCTCAAGTAGCCGCCATTAATAAGCTCTTCCTTAATTTCAACAAGTTCTGTCTTATCGGCGTTTTCCGTTTGAAATTTTATAGTATCAAAATAGGTTATTTCTTCATTAGTAAGAGCGATTTGTTTTTCCAGATTTTCTATTGTTCTTATATTTTTTTTATATAGATTAAAATACTTTTCGGCATTTTGCTCGATCGATAGCGTTGTATCCAATTTAATATTAATGTTTTCTAAATTTTCACTGTAAAAATTTTGAACAGTAACAATTTCGGGAACATTATTTTTAAATAAATAAATATTTGCAATTAGAAGTTGTCCTTTTAATTTGAAATCATCTTTATTTCTTGCAATATCCAACTCATTTTGTAAAATTTTTAATTTATTGTTAAGTCTGTTAAGTTTATTTTTTATGAAATCGAATAATTTTTTATCAGTATTTTTATTAGTAGCTTTCTTAACTAAGTCCATATAGTAAAAATCTAATAATTCTGATAATGTTTTAAAAGTTGTTTCATTAGTATTGGTAATATCGAAGTAGTAAAAATCTTTTTTATTATTAATTATACTAGGTCTAAAGTCGGTATTAAAGGAATTACACAAGACTTTTAGACCGTTTATCATGTCGTTCGGGTAGTTTTGTAAAATATAATTATTAAGCAAAGAAGAAACACCATAAAAGTTTTGGATGAGAAATTTTTTATTTTCATTTTTAGGGTTTAATTTTGTATAATTCTCAAAATCAAAAGGATTTAATTTTTTATCGGTTGGGGGTAGAGTATATCTAATATTGGCTATAGTAGAACGTTTGTATTCTAGGCTATAGCTGTTATTTAATGATTCGATGATTATTTCATCTTCGTTAGTAAGAATAATATTAGAGTGTTTACCCATTAATTCCACTATTAAAATATAATGTTTTTCATAACCAAGTTCATCAAAGTTTTTAATTCTAATTTTGATAATTCTATCATTACTGACTTGGGTAATATCTGAAATTATTCCATTGGTAAGATATTTTCTTAATACGGTGCAAAAATTAGATGGTGTTAAAGGATTTTCGTATTGGATATTAGTAAAATGAATACGGGAACTTGATGAGTTTGCCGATAAAAATAATTTTAAATTTTTTCCTTTTCTAATAGAAAAGATAAATTCGTCATTTGAGATATTATTAATTTTATTGATACGAGCTTGAATAAGATTTTGAGATAATTCATTAATTATTTTTCGTGTAAAAAAACCATCGAATGCCATAACTTCTCCTTATAGGTATTTATTTAAACTAGTGTGTAAAATTTATATATTATTTTACAAATATTTCAGCAATGGTTAGTAGTGGTATGGACGCCTACAACTAACCCACTACGTGGGTGGATTTTTCGGCTAGAATTTTAGCCAAGGTCTAAAATTCTCCAAGTAAAATGCTTTTAGCATTTTACTATTACCACTACAAACATTGCTATTAAGTTAGTTGCTGTTCAAAGGTTAATTTTTAAGGTTGCCACACCACTATAGAATCAGCAACAAATAATATTTTGTATATAAATATATAGTTAATTTTACATAAGATTATAACATATAAAACAGTGAATGTATATTACTGTAACGACAAAAAAACCAGTATCGTTTGATACCGGTTTTATGGTTATCTTTTTGTTTTAAGATTTTCTTTCCAATCTTGTAAACCATTTTTTAACATAAAGACATTAGTATAACCATTTTTCTTTAGTGTAAGGGCAGCACGTGGTGCCATAGTTCCGTTTTTATCACAAAGATAAATAGGTTGGTCTTTTCTAAGAGAAGTATATAAAAAATTGAATTGAGAAAGCGGCATATTTCTAGCTCCGTTAATGTGAGCATATTTAAAATCTTCTTTTTCTCTTACATCAACTAATTGAACTTTTCTAAGATTTTGTCTAAATTCAACATAAGGTAGCTTAGTAACAGCTCTGTTCAATCTTAGATAATTAAATAATGCAATTAAGCCGATGACAAACAGTACTATTAGTGTTGATATCCAAATTGACATAATAAACTCCTTTTACGTATTATTAATAAAAAAATTATATCATAGTTTGTAATTTTATTCAATATTGATTATAATAGTAAAAGTTAGACATTTTATTTAATAATACCATGGAGAAAATAATGATAACATCAGGCAATAATAAAAAAATAAAAGAACTTCAAAAATTAAAAAAAAATAGAAATATAAAAAAATATAATAAGTATTTGGTAGAAGGAATTCATCTGGTAAAAGAAGCATTAAAGGCTAATGTTGTAGAAGAAATAATAATTTCAGAAAATTTTAATAAAAAAGAATTAAATTATTCAAAAGAATTTGTGGTAGTTTCGGACAGTGTTATAAAATTACTGGGAGAAACAGTGACTTCTCAAGGGGTAATTGCTGTATGTAGTATAGAAAAAAAAGAATTGGATATTAATTGCTATAATAGGGTTCTTATTTTGGATAGGGTACAAGATCCTGGGAATCTGGGAACTATTATAAGAACAGCGGATGCTTTTAGTTTTGATTGTGTAGTCTTGGGGAACAAAACGACAAGTTTATATGGGCAAAAAGTTCTTCGTAGTACACAAGGAAGTCAGTTTCATATTGATTGTTTTGAAAATATAGTTTTGGAAAATCTTATTGGTGAAATGAAAGGTTTTGATTTACATGCTACATCTTTAAAAGGTAATAAATATTTGGAAGATATTAATGATGTAGGAGAGAAAATTGCTGTTATTTTTGGTAATGAGGGTGCAGGGGTTGATAACAATATCTTGGAAAAGGTAAATAATCTTTTAAAAATAAAAATGACAGGAGAAGCCGAAAGTTTAAATGTGGCAGTTGCTGCCGGAATAATTATGAATCATATTACAAATAATATTAAATAAAAATTTACTAATTTCATTAATTATGATATTATTGTAGTTGTGAAAATAATATAAGAGAGGTGAGATCTAATGTTAAAAACACTAGCAGTAGATAAAAAAGGAAATATCTTAACAGATGTCAAATTGGCAAGACTTAATGATCAAGATATTGCTTGGTATTGGGTTGATTTTGACACACCGACACGAAGTGAGATAACCCTATTGTCTACATTTTTTAAGTTTCACGAATTGTTGATTGAAGACTGTATGACATTGCTTCAACGACCAAAAATTGAAATAACACGACAACAAATCTTTTTAGTATCTCATGTTTTGAAAAATATTGATGATGACTATGAAACAATAAATATGTTTGTCGGAAAAAATTATATTGTAACTTTTCACCTCTCACATATACGATATATTAATAAAATTATTCCGAAAATCTTACAGCGTGGTGCACAATATTCACCACTTCATGTGATGCATATGTTGGTATCAGAAATAGTGGAAGGATATATTCCAATTATTGCAAAAATAGAAAATCGTCTTGATGAAATTGAAGAATACGACTCATATAATGCCGGCAGTAAAATAATGGACGAGGTTTTTGAGCTTCGTAGTGACTTGTTAAAACTGCGACGTGGTTTATTGCCGATGCGTGAGTTACTCCATAGATTTTTAGTATCCCGTCGTGTTGAAATGACCGATAACGACAGAAAATATTTTCACGATATTTATGATGACCTTGTTCAACAAACAGAAATTATTGAAGCAACACGAGAACTTGCCAGTGATATTAGAGAAAATTATATGACTTATAACTCATTTAGGTCTAATAATATTATGATGATGCTGACTGTTATTTCAACAATATTTTTGCCGTTGACATTTATAGTTGGTCTTTATGGAATGAACTTTAGAAATATGCCGGAGTTAGAGTGGGAATATGGCTACTTTTTAATCTGCGGTGTTATGCTGATAATTGCTATTGGAATGTTATGGATATTTAAGAAAAAAGGTTGGCTTGATATGTTCAAATAGATATTAGATATAAAGGATAAAATATGAATTTTATAAAATTAACATTGTTATTTATAATGATTTTAGTTAGTAACTTTAGCTTAATGAAATTAGATTTTGGTAAATTCTTTAAAAAAAATAGTACAAAGGAAATAAAAATTTTAATCAGTCTAGTGTCGTTCGCTATAGGATATTTAGGTTATAATGCAATAATGACAATATATGAATTGTCATTACACTTAATAAAATAACGAAGGAGGATTTTATGAAAGAAAAGATTAAAGAAGAGATAAAGAAAAATAAAGAAATAGTAGAAAACTCCAGAGAAGATAGATTATTGGCATTTTTAGGTGGAAAATTTATTTTGTATATTTTAATAGTAGTTATATTGTTAGGGATAGCAATATACTTATATACTGAAATATCATATATCTTTTCACCTATAAAAGCCATAGTATCAAGTATTACAACTCCAATTATTTTAGCTTATGCATTTTATTACATATTAAATCCGTTGGTAAATGTTTTTTCTAGAAAAATGCCACGCTTTATCGCTAGTTTGCTTGCTATATTTGTAGGTGTTTTGGTAATTTTAGTGGTAATTATTGGAGTAGTTCCGATAATTGTTGAACAAACTCAGGCTTTAGTAAGCTCATTACCTAAATATATAGAAATAGTTCGAGGGTATCTTGCAACTAATTCAGAAAATACCTATGTAAAAGCGGTGAATGAATATATTAGTTCCAATTTGAATACTGCAAAAATTAGTGCACAAGCTGTAACAATAGTGACAAATGTTGCTCAAAGTATTGCTTCTTCATTATCATCAACTGCTTCGGTGCTTATGACTTTTCCTTTTGTGTTATTCTTTTTATTAAAAGATGCCGCAAAATTTAAAATTTATTTGATAAATTCTATGCCTAACAGATTGAAAAAATCAATTTCGGAAACAATAGATGAAATTGATGATAAGGTTGGTTCTTATATCCAAGGTCAAATGACGGTTTCATTATGTTTGGGAGTTATGCTTTATATAGGGTATAATATTATCGGCTTGCATTACGCTTTTTCGTTGGCAACGATAGCCGCATTTTTAAGTATTGTTCCTTATCTAGGACCTATTATGGCGATAATTCCTGCAATGTTGGTTGCAGCTTCAACCAGTGGTATAATGGTTTTGAAAATGTTGGTTATTTGGGGAATAGTGCAATTTGTTGAAGGGAATATTTTATCACCAAATATCATGGGGAAAAGTATGGATATGCACCCACTTACAGTTATTTTCGTTATTTTAATAGGTGTCAATATACTCGGAGTAGTTGGTGCTATTTTAGGAATACCGATTTATTCAATTTTAAAAGTATTAATAACTAAATTAATAAATACTCTTCGAAGTAGATATAATAAATATTATGAGTGAACAAAGTAAAGAATCTTATAGTTTTAATCAACTTTAAGGTTCTTTGTGTATTATAACGAATATATCGGTTTAAAAATAATGAAAATTATGATATAATTATACAGTTAAATATAACTAAATAGAGGTTTGATATTATGAGTATGATAAAAAAATTTAATAACCTGTTTGTGAGTGAAGAAGATTTCGAAGATGATGTAAAAGAGGAACAAACAATTCAAAAAGAATTACAAAAAGAACAACCAAAACAAAGAATTTCAAAGGAGAATTCAGTGAATAAAGCGACATCTAATCCAATAACCGGTAAAATGAATAATGTAATATTAACAGAACCGCTAGTATTTGCGGATAGTAAAGATATTATTGATGATATAAAAAAAAATAAAGTGGTAATTATTAATTTAAGCAAACTAGATGTAGAAACAGCTGATAGATTATTAGATTTTGTATCGGGTGGTATTTATGCGCTAAATGCAAAATTAAAAACTATAGGTGAAGATATTTATTTATGTGTACCTAACGGTATTGATGTATCGGGAGATTTTTACGAAGGAGAGTATTAATATTGCTAAGTTTAACAGAATATTTTTGGGTATATAGATTTATTAATTATTTATTTAATTTTTATGAATACTGTATACTGGCATATATATTATCATCATGGTTTCCACAATTTAGAAATAATATTATAGTGGAATTTTTGGAAAAACTTTGTGAACCATACTTGAAAATTTTTAGAAAACTTATTCCACCGTTTGGAATATTAGATATTTCTCCAATCATAGCTTTTATTGCATTGGATATATTAAGACGATTACTTTTAGGATTTATATTTTCTTAGGTGAATTATGAAAAATTTGAATTTTTTATATTCAGCATCAAAAGAAGAAATAGAAACGGCGGAAAATCTATTACAAACAATCGATTTCTTCAACAATAGAAATAAGGTTACCTTTTTTCTAACTCAATTTGAGCAAATTATTTTAGAAAAAATAATAATTTATAATTATCCGGAATTAAAAGTAGAATTTTTCGGTGGAGTTGTTAATTTAGAGAGAAAAAAAGCAAAGTTGGTAGCAAACGAATATTATAATGTTGATTTTGAGATAACTTGTTTAAGAGCAACATATAATAATAAATTTAACACAATTAGACATAAAGATGTTTTAGGTGCTATCCACAATCTTGGAATAAATTTTAATAGATTTGGAGACGTTATTGTAGAAGAAAATACACTTTATATTTTTGTGGATAGTAGTATTTCAGATTTTGTTATAATGAATCTAACAAAAATCGGAAAGATTAATATAACATTAAAGAAAGTGAATATGTTAGATGTTAAGTTTGAGAAAAAATTTGAAAATTTTGAAATAGTCAGTTCCTCGTTCAGACTTGATAGTATTGTAGCAAAAATAACCAATAAGTCACGCAGTAAAGTGAAAGAATTTTTGATTCAAGATTTTATAAAATTAAATCATGTTGTAGCAAAAAATGGAGAAAAATCTTGTAATGTAGGTGACATAATTTCTATTAGAAAATATGGAAGATTTATTATAAAAGAAAAAACTCAAAATAAAAAATCTTTGAAGTATAGAATTACAATAGGTAAAGTAATTTAGGAGTAACGAAGAGTTATTCCTTTTTATATTAGACAAATATTATTAAAATTCATATTATTAATAACTAATGTTGAAAATTCATGAAAAATATTATATTTTTTGTTAGTGCTAATAATAGCGATGTTACTATAACAAATAGATGCTGAAAATTATTTAAGAAAGTGTTATAATTGTAACAAGAAATTTTATCTTAAATTTTAGTACGGTAAGAAGTAAATGAGGTGATTTATTGGTTAACGAAGAAATAAAAATAGAAAATTTATCATTTAGCTATGGAGAAAAGAAAGTTTTGGACAATTTGAATTTTTCTATAAACAAGGGAGATTTTGTTGCAATAGTTGGGAAAAGCGGTGCAGGTAAATCAACGCTCCTTAGATGCTTGAATCTCTTAAATGTACCTAGTGGAAAAATAATAATAAATAATAACGATATTACAAAATTTAATAAAAATGAATTAAAAAAATTTAGACAAAAGATAGCTTTTATATTTCAAGATTATAATACATTAGATAATTTATACACAATAGATAACGTTTTAACACCATATCTTGCTAAAAAATCTTTTATTCAATTGATGTCCGGCTATACTAAAAAAGAATATGAACAAGGAATAACATATTTAACACAAGTTGGGCTAAATGAAGAAATATTTAAAAAATCAAAATATTTATCCGGTGGGCAAAAACAACGTGTAGCCATAGCAAAGGCTCTAGCACAAGAACCGAATATTTTACTGGCAGATGAACCGGTGAGCAGTCTTGATGAAAAAAATACTAGTATAATAATGGATAATTTTCAGAAATTAAATAAAGAAAAAAACATAACAGTATTGATAAATCTGCATGATATAGTCCTTGCTAAAAAATATAGTAATAAAATTTTAGGATTAAAAGATGGTAAGATTTTGTTTTACAATTATACAGAAAGTGTAACGAATGATGAACTTAAAGAATTATATCATTAAAAGAAAAATAAAAAGTGTTATTTTGAACTCAATATTATTGATCGGTATAGCTATTTCTATACTAAATTATGATGCTAAAAGCTTTTCTTTAGGATTTTCTAGAGTTGAAAATTTATTGTCAAGAATGTATCCACTAGATTTAAGTATACTTAGTAGCCTTTATGAACCGATTTTAGAAACTTTGAACATTGCGGTATTTTCATCAATTTTAGCACTGTTTACAGCTTTGTTTATTCTCCCGTTATTAACAAATATTTTGTTTAATATAAAAATATTACCTAAAATATTAAGTGCAGTGTTCTCGATTTTTAGGACAATACCATTTTTAATAGTGGCAGCTATATTAGTAAGTCTTTTTAGCACAGGAAATTTTAGTGGGTTTTTAAGCATTTATATTATCAGTTTTTTAACTGCAACTAAGCTTTTAAAAGAATATGCGGAGGAAGTGGATATAAAACATATAGAGGCGATGAAAAGCCTTGGAGTTTCAAGATTTGCTATTTATAAAACAGCCTTGCTATCTAATATAAAACCGGCGATATTTTCAATTTATTTTTTAATATTGGAATCCGGTATTCGTGGAGCCAGTGTTTTGGGCATGGTCGGAGCGGGTGGAATTGGTCAAAGATTATGGACGGAGCTAAATCATTTACGTTATGATAGAGTATCATTGATAATTATAATTTTAGTACTTTTGATTTTTATTATAGATTTAATTAGTTATTACTTCAGAACTATGGAAGATAAAAATAATTTATCAAAAAAAGAATATTTTTTACGAAAAAAAATAGAAAAAATATTAATACCGATAGTAATAATTAGTTCATTAATTTATGTAATAAATTTCTTAACAATAACAAAAGAGAGATTTTTATTAGGATTAGGTCAACTAAAAGTGTTATTTAAGGAATTATTTAATCCGGATATTTCTTATTTTTCAAAAATGTTTTTTGCATTATTGACAAGTATAGAGATAGCATTTGTTGCAACTTTACTTGCAAGTCTAACGGCAATATTTACTTCATATTTAGCATCAACAAATTTATTTGGAAAATATAAAGCGATAATTTTTAAAGTTGTTATTAATGTTTTAAGAACATTTCCTCCTATTATTATAGCGCTAATATTTTTTAGAGGCTTTGGGCCCGGAACTATTAGTTCGTTTTTTGCTCTATATATTTACACTGTAGGAGTTGTAACAAAAATGTATAGTGAAATATTAGAGGGAATAAATAGTAATATATTATTAGCAACAAAAAGTATAGGGCTGGGTAATTTTATTAGTTATATAAAGATAATTTTTAGCGGTTATCTACCGGAATTTGTAACAATTAGTTTATATAGATTTGAAATGAATATAAAAAATTCAACAATACTTGGTATGGTTGGAGCAGGTGGAATAGGTCAGTTATTAGTTAATAATATAGAATATAGGAATTGGAACAGAATATCAACATTATTAATTGGACTTTGTACGGCGATAATTATAGTAGAAAATATATCATCTATTATAAGAGAAAAAATAAAAAGATAGCATTATGTTGTGACAACTAAGGCATAGATTACTATTGTAAAAATATTATTTAACATTGATATAATAAATATTAAAGGAGATTTTAATGCGTTTAAAAGTAGGAAAAATAGTAAATACCCATTCACTAAAAGGAGAAGTTAAGGTAATTTCTTCTACTGATTTTGAAAAAAGACGTTTTTCAAAAGGAAGTAAGCTTCTTATTACCCAAGGTAATCGGGTGATTAGGGAAGTTTCAGTAGAAAACTATCGAAATCATAAAAATTCACTTTTAGTTAAATTTGAGGGGATTGACACAATAGAAGAAGCGGAAAAATTGAAAAATATGCAAATAAAAATTGATTCTGAAAATATCGATGAACTAAAGGAAAATGAATTTTATTTTTATGAAATAATAGGTTGTAGGGTATATGATGAACATGGAGAAAAATTAGGAGAAATATCCGAGATTTTAACTCCGGGAGCTAATGATGTTTGGGTAGTAAAAGCAGAAAACGGGAAAGAATTTCTTATACCTTATATTGAAGACGTAGTAAAAAATATTGATGTAATAAATAAAAAAATTGAAATCGAATTAATGGAAGGATTAATTGATTAATGAAGATAGATATATTAACTTTATTTCCGGATATGTTTGATTCATTAAATCATTCAATTTTAGGAAAAGCGAGAGAAAAAAATTTAGTAAATATAAATACAGTTGATTATCGAAAATTTTCCGGTAATAAGCATAATCAGGTAGATGATTATCCATTTGGCGGAGGACAAGGAATGGTATTAAAACCGGAACCGATATTTAATGCTGTAGAAAGTTTAAGAAAACATTCTAAAACTAGAATAATATTACTTTGTCCGCAAGGAGAAAGATTTAATCAAAAAAAAGCTGAAGAATTATCAAAAGAAGATCACCTAATATTTATTTGTGGGCATTATGAAGGATATGATGAAAGAATTAGGGAATATTTGGTAACTGACGAACTATCTATTGGTGATTTTATTTTGACGGGTGGAGAATTCGCAGCTATGGCTATGATTGACAGTATAGTCAGATTAGTACCGAATGTATTAGGAAAGGAGGAGTCGCATAAAGATGACTCATTTTCAACAGGTTTATTAGAATATCCGCAATATACCAGACCAAAAGATTATAAAGGAATGTCAGTACCGGGCATATTGACATCAGGACATCATAAAAATATAGAAATATATCGTAAAAAAGAAAGTCTGAAACGAACTTATTTAAGAAGACCGGATTTGTTAGAAACCTATGAATTAGACACTGAAGAAGAAATGCTTCTTGAACAAATAAAAAAAGAATTAAAAAATTAACGTAAAAAGAATGACAATAGTTTAGTTTTGATGTATAATATAGGATAGTATGTATTGTAAGCACAGGAGGATTAGAAGTAATGACAACTTCATTTGAGGAATTATTAAACAGTTCAGAAATGTTAAAAAAAGGAGATAAAGTAACTGGTACAGTATCTAAAATTGATGAAGATAAAGTGTATGTAGATGTTGCAGGGGCACAATATGACTGCGTTATTTTACGAAATCAGATCACTAGAAAGCCGTTTGAAAATATTGAAGAAGTATTATCAGTTGGTGATGAAATAGAAGCACAGGTAACAGGTATTCGTGTTGATCGTGAAAAAAGAAAAGAAGATGTACCGGGAGTAATTTATTTATCTCATCGAATTTTAGAAAATGCTGAGTATAGAAAACTTATAGAGTTATCATGGAAACAGATATTAGAAAAATTCGAAAATGGGGAATATGTTACTGCAACTGTTTCTGCACAAACTAAAGGTGGTTTATTGGCTGAGGTGGATGGACTACGTGCATTTATTCCGGGTTCTTATATTGACATTAGATTTAGAAGAGATTTATCAGATTTCGTTGGGAAAGAGTTCACTTTTAAAATTGAAGAAGTGGATAAATCTAAAAATAAAATTATCTTAAATAGAAAAGCTATTTTAGAAGAGGAAGCAGCTAGAAAATTAGCAGAAGCATTTGAAAACTTGAAAGTAGGTGATGTTGTAGAAGGAACGGTGAGAAGACTTGCAAGTTTCGGTGCATTTGTTAATATTGGAGAAATTGACGGGTTACTACATATTTCAGAAGTATCACACAAACGTTTTAATGAATTATCAGAGGTAGTAAGCGTCGGTGATGTTATAAAAGTGGCGATTATTTCTCTTGATAAAGAAAAAGGTAAAGTTTCTCTATCAGCAAAAGCATTATTGCCAACACAATGGGAAATTGCACGTGGCACAATAAAAGTAGGCGATGTACTAGAGGGTATTGTTCGTAATACAACTGATTTCGGTGCATTTGTTGAAGTGATGGAAGATGTTGAAGGTTTAGTACATATTTCACAAATTTCTCATGAAAGAGTAAATAATGTGACAGATGTATTAAAAGCCGGTGATAAAGTAAATGTTAAAGTATTAGATGTAGACTTTGAAAATGAAAGATTATCTTTAACAATTAAAGATTTAATAGAAAAACCGGTTGCGCCTAAAGAGGAGAAAGAGTCGGAATTTGACACTTCATATTTAAAAGATGAGGATACTTCATTCAGCGTTGCAGATAAATTTAAAGAAATTGAACTTTAATTTTAACAAGTATGATTAAAAATAATGGCAGTAGATTAAAAATTTGTCTATTGCTATTATTTTTTGAATGGAAGATATTTTGTAAAAAAGCTAAGGAGGAATTGTGTAATGGCAAAACCAACAGTAGCTATTATTGGAAGACCAAATGTAGGAAAGTCTACTATTTTTAATAAAATAATAGGTGATCGTCTTTCGATAGTAGAAGACGTTGCGGGTGTAACTCGTGATAGAATATACTCAAAAGCAGAATGGTTAAATTATTCATTCTTTATGATTGATACAGGTGGGATTGAATTGGAAAATACACCTTTTCAAAAACAAATTAGAGCACAGGCGGAACTAGCGATAGATGAGGCGGATGTTATTATTTTCTTAACTAATGGACGTGATGGTGTTACTGCCGACGATGAAGAAGTAGCCAAGTTGTTATATAAAACTGATAAACCTGTAATACTTGCCGTTAATAAAATTGATAATTTTGATATGAATCACATGATTTATGATTTTTATTCACTAGGATTTGGAGAGCCGTTCCCGATTTCAGGTTCACACGGCTTGGGTATAGGAGATTTACTTGATGAAGTTTGTAAAAATTTCAAAGTAGTTGACGAAAAAATAGAGGATAAAAAAATCAGATTTTCATTAATAGGAAGACCAAATGTAGGAAAATCAAGTTTGATTAACGTTATTTTAGGGAAAGAGCGTGTTATAGCTTCTGAAATAGCAGGAACTACACGTGATGCGATTGATACCGATTTTGTTCATGATGGTGATGAATATGTAGTAATTGATACAGCGGGAATAAGAAAACGTGGTAAAGTATATGAAAATTGTGAAAAATATTCAGTATTACGTTCGTTAAAAGCAATTGAGCGTTCTGATGTTGTCTTGGTAGTTTTAAATGCAGAAGAGGGAATAATTGAACAGGATAAACGAGTAGCAGGATATGCTCATGAATCAGGTAAAGGTGTTATTATTGTTGTTAATAAATGGGATGCGATAATTAAAGATGATAAAACTATGAACGAATTTAATGAAAAAATTCGTGATAGTTTTGCATATTTAGATTATGCTAAAATCATTTATGTTTCAGCAAAAACTAAACAACGAGTATTTAATATTTTTCCATTGATAAAAGAATCTTATGAAAATAGACAACGCCGTATTCAATCTTCAACACTTAATGAAGTTGTTGTAGATGCGGTATCTATGAACCCTACTCCAATGGACAAAGGGAAACGTCTAAATATTTTTTATGCTTCTCAGGTTGCTATTAACCCACCGACATTTGTATTTTTTGTTAATTATCCGGAATTAATGCACTTTTCTTATGAGAGATTTTTAGAAAATAGAATAAGAGATTCATTCAACTTTGAAGGAACTCCAATTAAATTATTAACAAGAAAACGAAATTGATTGAATTTAGAAAGGGATTTTATAAAAATTAAATACTAAATATTAATACTAAATGTCAATATCAAATTAGATAGAAAAATTTTATAAAGCTATATTGTTAATTATTCAATAAAGATAATTAACAATATAGCTTTACTATATATCGGGGAAAATTTTTATTTAATTAATTTTTAATTTCTAAGTGTCCTGATTTAAGAGAAATATTATCTCCTTCTTTTACTTTATCATATTGTTCTTTTGTAACTGAAATGTATTTTGTTTCCCCTTCTTTTGTTTTTATTTCTAGCATATAAACAGGAACTTTGCTATCCTTTACATTATCAACAAGTTCTTTTTGTTGATCGCTGGCATGAACTTTGGTGTGTGGAGTTGTTGAATGGTGGAATAAAGTGTACCAAAGTAGCATATTTGTTATACTGTTACCTGAGAAAAATCCGCTAGAACGATAGTTATTGTTTAGATAATCTGTATATTGTTTTTTGTAATTTTGATTATTATAACTGTTGTAATTATGGTTGTAACTTCCTTTAGAGCTTTTAGAAAAATTTCTTTTTGTCGAAGTGGTAGATTTACTTGAAGTCTTACCTTTCGGCTTACTGCTTTTAGAGCTGCCGGAAGTACGTGGTTTACTACTGGATTTAATAGAAGATGGTTTAACAGTGCTGCCTTTCGCTTCAATAATATTAGTAGTAAAAGTGTTAATAGAAGAAAAGATAAGAACACCGGTCAATAATACTCCGAATATTTTTTTAAAGTTGATTTTCATATTGTAAAACTCCTTTTAATTATTTTCTGTACTACGTTTAGCAACAACGGTACCCTCAACATCTTCTTGTGAACCTGTTTCGCTTTTTACCGTTGTTTCAATATTAGTTTTATCATCAACAGTATTATTATCTTTTGAACTGTTATTTATGTAGTAGAAAATCCCTAAACCGATAGCAGTGATAATAGTTAAGGTTATAAAGATTTTTAAAAATCGAGTCATAATTATTATAAACCTCCTAAAACATATCCTTTTAATTCCAAAGCACGTTTTATTCTATCATATTCAGAGGCGGGAATTTCTATATCATCTCCATTAACCTGTGATAAAGTTGCGTACTCGGCATCATAGTCTTTCCAAATATCAATTACATTGTTTAAATTTATCAATCCGCGATTTCCGTCTATTAAAATTATCTCAAACCATTTCATAATCTAATCTCCTAAAATATTTTCTTTCATTATAGCATATTTCATAAAAAAGATATATTAATAAAATAATTTATGCTAAATAGTAATGATTTCTATATTCAAAAATACACTTGAATGTTTAGAGGGGGTATGATAAAATGTACTCAAATAGAATTTTGAATGTAGAGGTGTATTATTTTGAATTTAGAAGAACGAGATAAAGTATACAATTTTTTAAACCTAATAGCTGATAAAAGGAGAATTGATATTATTTATTTAATAATGAAAAAAAGACTTTGTGTTCAAGATATAGCTGAAATTATAAATGAAACTGTGGCTAACACTTCTTATCATCTTCAGCAGTTAAAAAAGGGGAATATTGTAAAAGCTGAAAAAGAAGGAAAAGAAGTATTTTATTCACTCAGTGATAAACACGTTTATGAAATATTGGAAAATGTTTTAGAACATATTAGTCATAAATAAGAAATTAATAAGTGAGGTGACTGTAATGAAAAAGGAAAGGGATATTATAAAATTTTTAATATCTTATAATGTATTGAGATTTGTTGTAGGGATACTAATATTTATAACAGCGGGGTTATTTAGTAATAATAATTACAGTTTATTATTACTACTTTTAGTATATTTTATTTTAGGGTATGATGTTTTATATAAATCAATAAAAAACATTATTAAAGGTAATTTTTTTGATGAGAATTTTCTAATGGCGATAGCAACAATTGGTGGAATTTATATAGGAGTATATTCAGAAGCGGTAGCGGTTATGTTATTCTATCAATTAGGTGAAATATTTGCCGATTATGCAAGTGAACAATCTCGGAATTCAATAAAGAGTTTATTAAAATTAAGACCGGATATTACTAATTTTAAAAAAAAAAATGGGGTAGTTCCGGTAAAACCGGAAGATATAAAAATAGGAGACGTTATAGTAATAAAAGCTGGAGAAAAGATTGCATTAGACGGTATTGTTGTTTCCGGCAGTTCAAACGTTGATACTTCTTTTTTAACAGGAGAATCAATACCGTGCAGTGTTAAAGAAAATGATAAAGTTTTAGCAGGATATGTTAACTATCACGGCGTTATTGAAGTAAAAGTAATAAATACTTTTCAAAATTCTTCTATTATGAAAATATTAAAATTGGTAGAGGAGGCAGCGAACAAAAAAGCTCCTTCAGAAAAATTTATTACAAAATTTTCAAAAATTTATACACCGCTTGTTGTTATTGGGGCATTATTATTAATTGTGATACCTTTGTTAATTTTAGAGAATTTTAATATAGATACTTGGTTGTATAGAGCATGTATGTTTTTGGTTATTTCCTGCCCTTGTGCATTGGTAGTATCCATTCCAACAACTTATTTCAGCGGATTGGGATTAGCTTCGAAAGAAGGGGTCTTAGTAAAAGGAAGTAATTATTTAGATTTATTGACAAAAATAGAAACAGTTGTAATGGATAAAACGGGAACAATAACCGAAGGAGTTTTTAGTGTAGTAGCAATCACTGTAAAAAATACAACAAAAGAAGAGTTGCTAAAATTAGCAGTAGCAGGAGAATATTATTCTAATCATCCAATAGCAGTATCAATAAAAAACTATACTACATTAAAAATCAATGAAGATTTAATAAAAGATTATACAGAGTTAAGTGGTTATGGCGTATCTTTATCGTATAATGGTGATAACATATTAGTTGGTAATGATAAGTTGATGATTAAAAATAAAATTGTCTTTGAAAAAAATAATTCATTAGGTACAATAGTATATATTGCTAAAAACAATGAATTTATCGGTAGCATAGTTATAGCTGATAAAATAAAAGCAGACACCAAAAAATTCATAGATTCTTTGAAAGATAAAAAAATAAAAACAATAATGTTAACCGGAGATAATAAAATATTAGCTGAAAACGTGTCGAAACAGTTGAATATAGATGAAGTTTATGCTGAATTATTGCCACAGAATAAGTTGGAAATATTTGAAAAAATAAAAATTAATAATAGAAAAAAAGTTATGTTTATTGGAGATGGTATTAACGATACACCAACTCTAGCACGAGCTGATATAGGTGTCTCAATGGGAAGTTTAGGGAGCGATGCTGCTGTTGAAACTTCAGATGTAGTGCTAATGGAAGATAAACCGTCAAAAATTATTACAGCGATTAATATAGCGAAAAAAACACGTCATATAGCCTACCAAAATATTATAGCGATTATTTTAGTAAAAGTTATATTTTTAACGCTCGGTGCATTTGGTATAGCAACTATGTGGGAAGCAATAATTTCCGATGTGGGAATGACGGTAATAGCGTTATTAAATTCATTTAGATTATTAATAAAAAAATAAACTAAAAAGTGAAAAACTTTTTCCCTATTATATAACCATATTTAGTTAGTGATTAATTTCATTTTTTCTGATATAATAAATTTAATATAAAAGTTATTGAATAAAATTAGTGAGGAAAATAATATGAAAATATCAGTAATAGGTTCTGGAAGCTGGGGAACAGCATTGTCACAGGCGATAGTTGATAACGGACACGAACTTCGACTGTATTCGAGAAATGAGAAAACAAGGGATGAAATAAATACTGAACACACTAATAAACGATATTTAAAAAATATAAAGTTACCTGAAAATGTTATCGCTACCAGTAATCTTGAAGAAGCGGTAAAGTTTGGTGAAGTATTAGTAATAGCAGTTCCAACAAAAGCAATGAGAGAGACAATGAAAAAAATAAATGTTTATTTAGATATTCCAAAGTATATTATTCATGTTTCAAAAGGGTTGGAGATGGAAACTAATAAACGTATGTCAGAAGTAATAGAAGATGAGATAGATAGTAATTTATTAAAAGGTGTCGGAGTTTTAAGCGGACCGTCACACGCGGAAGAATTAGTTTTAAGAAATCCTACCGTTGTGGCTATAGCTTCTAAAAATGATAAATTAAATAAATTAGCTCAGAAAATTTTTCATAATAAATATTTTAGAATCTATGTCAATAAAGATATTATCGGTGTAGAAGTGGGTGGTGCTTTAAAAAATATTATTGCAGTTGGTTGTGGAATAATAGACGGAATGAAATTAGGAGATAATGCTAAGGCCGCTTTACTTACGCGCGGATTAATAGAAATAACACGTCTTGGGACAAAACTAGGTGCAAAACAGATGACTTTCTTAGGACTTGGCGGTATCGGAGATTTAGTTGTAACGTGTACTTCAAAACATTCAAGAAATTATAATTGTGGTTATTTAATTGGTAAGGGATATACATTAGAAGAAGCAGTTGCTAAATTAGATATGGTGGCAGAAGGAGTTAGAACTACAAAAGTTTGCTATCAACTTGCAAAAAAATATAATGTTTATATGCCTATAACAGAAAATATTTATAAAGTATTGTATGAAGATTTGTCAATAAATGATTGTGCTAAAAATTTGATGAAAAATGTAGCTAGTGAAGAATTAAATAGATTTGAATAATTTTCTAGGTATAAGAAGTTGGATTTAATGAAAATTTATTAACAAATAAAATAAAAAATGATGCTAAATTAAATAAAATCATGTAAAAACATATTTTTCGCCATTTTTCTTTAATAAAAACTTGATTATTACTTGGTAATATGGTAATATTTAATAAGTGAAGCGGGAAACCGCTACTCAAAAACGGAGGTAAAGGATTAATGAATAAATCAGAATTAATTTCAAAAGTAGCTGAGAAATCAGGACTACAAAAAAAACAAGCAACTGCAGCTATCGAAGCATTCGTAGAAACAGTTGAAGAAACTCTAGCTAAAGGTGAAAAAATTCAAATTATTGGATTTGGTAACTTTGAAGTAAGAGAAAGAGCTGCTCGTAAAGGTCGTAACCCACAAACTAATGAAGTAATTGAAATTGCAGCTAGTAAAGTACCTGCATTCAAAGCTGGTAAAGCACTTAAAGATGCAGTAAAATAATAGGAAATAAATAAAAAGGCCTAAGATAGTTTGTATTTTAGGCTTTTTATTTTGTCAAATTAGCAACTTTCTGGTTTAAGAACAGAAAATATTTCTCTATTGAATTAGTCGTTTTTGTGGTAAAATAGTGTTATCATAAAAAATTTGGAGGTTGGTTTTGAAGAATAAAGAACAGTCAATGGAACTTATAAAAACTTTATTAGAAAACTTTGGAGAAGATCCTACAAGAAAGGGACTTATGGATACACCAAAACGTTGTGTAAAAATGTATGAAGAATTGTTATCAAAGACGAATGTAGATCCCAAAGAGGAAATTAATACATTTTTCGAATCAGATAACGATGAACCTATATTAGTGAAAGATATTCAATTTTATTCACTATGTGAACACCATATGCTTCCATTTTATGGAGTATGTCATATAGCATATGTTCCTAAAAATAGAAAAATAACAGGACTTAGTAAATTAGCACGTCTTGTTGAAAGTGCAAGTCGTCGTTTGCAAATTCAAGAGGATATGACCCTCATGATAGTAAATGCAATGGAAGAACAACTACACCCTAAAGGTGTCTATGTTGTTATAGAAGCGGAGCATATGTGTATGGCTATGAGGGGAATAAAAAAAATAGGTTCTAAGACGGTAACCAGTAAAAAAACAGGGGTATTTTTAGAAGATAACAATTTAGTAAAAGATATTCAATATAAAATTAAACTGTAATAGGGTGAAAATATGAAACAAGCTGATTATATAATAATAAGAGCCGAAGTGGATAATGTTAAAGTTATTACCAAGAAAATAAACAATGAAGAATCTTTGGAGATTTTAAATAAAGGCGAGGTAATTATTTTGAATATTTTTGATAATATTAAAAATTTCAAAATAAAAGGTCGGGCAAGAATAGTATCAACCCTTGATCAAGTAATTTCAGAGTAATTAAAATTTTTATAGTGTAGAAATTACAGTGATAAGATAAGGCTAACTTAAAAATTAGGATTTAATATTTTTCATTATGATGAAAATATTTTTGGTGAATGATTATGTTTAAATTCAATATAATTCACCATTCTTATTATTTTAAGATAGTCTTTTTATAGTAATAGTTTTAGAAAAAATTAGAATAGAAAACAAAATAAGGTTGTTGTAGTATCTAAATATGGTTCATAATAATTAATAAAAATAAATTTTATAAAAGAGGATATATAGATGAAAAGTGTAGTATTATGCGAAAAACCGTCAGTGGCACGAGATATTGCCAGAAATCTCGGTGCTAAAAATAACAAAAATGGTTGTTTGGAAGGGGATAAATATATTGTTACTTGGGCTTTAGGGCATTTAGTAACACTTCAAACACCGGATAAATATAAAGAATTTAATAATATCGGGTTAGAAAAGCTTCCTATGATTCCAAAACATATGAAAACGGAAATTATAAAAAAAACTTTTAAACAATATAAAATAATAGAAAATGCACTAAATAGAAAAGATGTAAGTGAAGTGATTATTGCGACTGACGCTGGACGTGAGGGAGAATTGGTTGCAAGGTATATATTAGAAAAAGCCAACTTTAAAAAAAATATAAAACGCCTCTGGATTTCTTCGGTTACTGATAAAGCAATAAAAGACGGTTTTAAAAATTTAAAAAGTGGTAATGACTATCTCGGATTATATTATTCAGGGTTGGCACGTGCTAATGCTGATTGGTTGTTCGGAATCAACGCTTCAAGGGCATTAACTTTAAAATATAATGCTTCATTAAACTGTGGACGTGTTCAAACTCCTACTCTTCAAATGGTTTTAACAAGAGAAGAAAAAATAAAAAATTTTAAATCAAGGAAATTCTACACTTTTGAATGTAATATAGAAGGTGTAAAATTTACCTGTAATGAAAGTGAGTTTAGTTTAGAAAAAGCAGAACAGTTTGTGAAAGAAAATCGTAATAAAGTAATTTATTTTGATAAAGTGGAAATAAAAGAAAGAAAATCTTCAGCGAAACCTTTATATAACCTTACAGATATTCAACAAACAGCCAGTAATTTATTTGGTTTATCTCCTAAACAAACGCTAAACATAATGCAAAATCTTTATGAACGACATAAAATTTTAACTTATCCCAGAACGGACAGCAGATACCTAACAACAGACATGAAATCCACTATTGTAGACAGATTAAAAGCAATAGGTGGAGATTATAAAGAAATAATTTCTAAAATATTAAAAGAAAAAAATTTTAATACAAAAAAAATCATAAATAATTCAAAAGTAAGTGATCACCATGCTATAATTCCAACAGAAGAAAGACCAAATTATATAGTATTAACGGATGTGGAATTAAAAATTTATAACCTTGTAGTGCGAAGATTTTTAGAGAATTTGCTACCGGATTATCACTATGAGGAAATAGCATATGGATTTAGTTTATCGGGAAAGAAATTTCAAACAAAGGGCATAAAAACTATCAACTTAGGATATAAAGTATTAGCAAGTGATGAAATATTAGATAAAAAAATAACTATTGATGAAAAAAATGTAAAATTGGAGAATTTAATGTTTGTAAAAAAGGAAACAACACCGCCTAATTATTATACTGAAGGTAGTTTGATTTATGCAATGGAAAATCCTTTTGAATTTGTTGATGATGAAAATGAGAGAAGGATTTTAAAAGAAACTAATGGTATCGGTACTGTTGCAACAAGAGCGGATATATTGGAAAAACTATTCTCCAACGATTATTTAATACTTGATAATGGTAGAATAAAAACTACAAATAAGGCAAAACAATTACTAAATTTAGTTCCTAAGAAGTTGAAAAGCCCGTCTTTGACGGCAACATGGGAAAAAGAACTTGATAATATCGCAAAAAATAAATTATCAAAAGATAAGTTTTTACATAATATTAAAGAATATACTAAAGAATGTATTACCGAAATAAAGGAAAGCGAAGATAAATTTAAGCATGATAATATTAGTGGGAGAAAATGTGAAGAATGTGGAAACTTTATGCTTGAAGTCAATAAAAAGGGAACTAATATGTTGAAGTGTTCTAATCCAAATTGTCGAAATCGTAAAGTTATTAGTCGTTTAACAAACTTACGTTGTGATACTTGTCATAAAAAGATGACATTATTTGGAAATGGAGAAAACGCCACTTATCGCTGCGTATGTGGAAATTCTTTAAAACAAAAGGAAGTAGATAAGAGAATTAAATCCAATAAAAAGGATAAGGCAAGTAGAGTAGATAAGAGAAAATATATGAAACAGGAAAAATTAGAAAATAATTCACTAAAAGAAAAGTTAGCGGGATTAAAATTAGAATAAAACTGTTTAACTTATAGTTGATAATAAAAAAATATTGTAAATACGTTATTTAAAACAGTCTTAAGATATTATTTTGTATTTTAAGTATAATGATAAATTATTGAAATTAAATATTTGGTAAAATATGAGAGTATGGTATAATCATTTATAGAGTATATTAAAGGGGGATTAACTCATGAAAAAAACTATTAACTATATTACAAAATTAACCGGTATTCCATCACCGACCGGTTACACAAAAAATGTAATGAATTATTTAGTTGATGAGATAGAGCAACTAGGTTACAGCGTTACTAAAGCAAATAAAGGTGGAGTTAGTGTCACAGTTTGTGGAAAAGATGATAGTAAACATCGTGTAATAACGGCACATGTTGATACATTAGGAGCCATCGTAAGAGCTATAAAATCTGATGGTCGTTTAAAACTTGATAAAATAGGCGGTTATCCTTGGAATATGATAGAAGGTGAAAATTGTCTGGTTCATATAGCGAGCAATAATAAAACTGTCAGCGGAACAATTTTGGTTCATCAGACAAGTTGTCATGTGTATCGTGAGGCAGGTACAATAGAGAGAACTCAAGATAATATGGAAGTCAGACTTGATGAAAAAGTAACAAATGCTGAACAAACACGTGCGTTAGGAATAGAAGTAGGTGATTTTATCAGTTTTGATCCACGAACAATAGTTACTGAAACAGGTTTTATAAAAAGTAGATTTTTAGATGATAAAGTTAGTGCTGCAATACTCCTTGATTTATTAAGAAAATATAAAGAAGAAAAAATAGAACTTCCATATACTACACATTTTATGTTTAGTTGTTTTGAAGAAGTTGGACATGGTGCTAACTCCAGCATTCCAAAAGAAGCGGTGGAGTATTTAGCTGTTGATATGGGAGCAATTGGTGATGATCAACAAACCGATGAATATACTGTATCTATCTGTGTAAAAGATGCAAGCGGTCCATATCATTATGAATTTCGCCAGCATCTAGTGGCTCTGGCAAAAGAGAAAAATATACCGTTTAAGTTGGATATTTATCCATTTTATGGAAGTGATGCTTCATCAGCAATGAGAGCAGGGGCAGAAGTAAAACATGCTTTGTTAGGTGCAGGGATAGAATCCAGTCACTCATATGAACGTACTCATGTTGATTCAATAAAGGCAACATATGATATGGTAGATGAATATTTGAGAAGTAGTTTGGTAAAATAATTTTAATTTAGAATAGAAATAAAGGATTGAATTCTGCAATTAGCGGAACTCAATCCTTTTAAATTGGCTCTGTGTCAAATACGGGGCATGAGAAAAAATAAGGATAAAATGCTAAGCAATGCAGTGTTGCTTGGCATTTTTCAAAACGCCCTTAAAAGAAATATTATTTTTATACTCAGAAACAAATAACCTAGAAACAACTAAAATGCGTAATCTAAAGTTATAAAAGCTATTATAACCATAAGAAACTCTCTTTAAAACCTTTATCTTATTATTAATACCCTCCAAAGAACCATTAGAAATAGAATACCTAACACTATTAAGCATATACTCTTTATGTTTTCTCATAGTATTAATAGCCTTACTAACACCATCAGATAAATCGATAGTAGATTTTTCAATTAATTCTTTAAACTCCAACTCATTTCTATACCTTATTGCATATCTAATATCCTGAACTCTCTCATAGCTAGCCTTAAATATACAATCTAATCCTAATAAATAATCTAAAATATCACGTCTAGTAACTAAACTCCTAAAACTCCTATTAAAGAAAAACCTACCATGAGTAACATTACTTTCATCTTCTAATATTAACTTCCAATTATTTTTTAAAAGAGTATAATTAATACCTTTTTGTTTTTTGTAAATATTCATTAGCTTAACTCTAGTTCTATTAAGTTCTCTATTAACATTTTGAATAAAGTTCTCTATTAACATTTTGAATAATATGAAACCTATCTATAACAATTTCAGCATTAGGAAACTTATTTCTAATCAACTTCATATAAGGAGTATAAATATCAATACAAATAGCCTTAACATTACTTCTAGCCTCTTTAGAAAATCTGGAAAAATAATTATTTAAAATATACTCAGTTCTACCATCAACTATATCAATAATCTCATGAGTTAAAGCATCTAAAAAAATAAAACTCATACCATTTTTACTATCTTTAGTAAACTTTAACTCATCAAAGCATAAATACTCAGGTAAGGTATTATAGTTAAGAATGTCTACATGGGATTTACATTTATAAAGAGTTCTTATAACAGTATTAACCGATACATTATTCATTTTGGCTATTTGTTTAAAAGATAAAGTATCAGCTAAATCACTCATTATAGAAAACTTAACATTTTTAGAAATACTACAGTATTTATCTACAAAAGAAGTAGTAGCTACAAATTTTTTATTACAAGTTTTACACTTGAAACGTTGCTTTCTTAGTTCCAAATAAGCAGGGATACCTGATATTTTTAATAGATTAATTCTAGTAAGTTCATTAAAGCCGTTTTTAACTACAGTATAACCTTTATTAAGACAACCACAGCATTCACACTTCTTGGGTTTATATGTTAAGGTACCTTTGAATACAAAGTACTTTTGATTATTTTTTATAGTTTCGTTATGTGTTTTCTCAATAGTTATATTTTTATCTTTTATTTGTAGTAGGTTTTTAATGAATTCTCCCTCTTTTATTTCTTTTGTTTTTGTGTTAAAATTATTCATGACAGATATCCTTTCATAGTTTATTTTTTTGCACTTTAATTATATTGGATATTTGTCTTTTTGTATATTAAAAAACAATACGGGGTATGGATTTTTTTTCATGCCCCGTATTTATTATACAACCTTTAAATTCAGCATTTTGTATTGTAATAATTAACAGTATAAAAAAATTTTAAAATACTGTTGACTTGGAGTAAACTCTAAGGTATATAATAAAAATACAGTTAAGTTGATAAACTTAACAATAAAAATTCAAATATAAATGGAACGCTATAGTATTAAGAGGTGTTGGGGGGATATATGTAGTAATAATAAAAATATCAATGGGAAAACATGTTTGTTACAGAGAAGTTATAATTTATTAAGGGGAAATAATAATGAATATTAAAAAAGCAAGTGAATTATGTGGTGTCAGCACGGATACAATACGTTATTATGAGAGAATCGGTATTTTACCACCAATACCTCGTAATGATAAAGGTATTCGTGAGTTTGGTGATGAAGAAATTCGTTGGATTGATTTTGTTAAACACTTTCGTAATGCGGGAATGAGTATTGAAAAATTAGCAGAGTATATTAATCTTTTTGGGCATGGTGATCATACAATCCCTGCACGAATAGAGTTACTGGAAGAAGAATATAATAGATTGCTTGAAAAAAGAGAAGAAATTCAACGTAATTTAGATCACTTGGAATATAAAATAAAAAACTATAAAACTCATGTTATCCCGGTGGAGAAAAAATTAAAAAAAATATAACAAAGAATAGAGGTGAGTGTAATGGAAAAATTTGAACCATTATTTAATTTAGGTAACCAAAATATTAATTATAAAGAATTTTTTATAGGAGAAAGTTATATAAATATGCTTGTGTCGGACAAAGATATAGATGTTAAAATAGCAAATGTTACATTTGAGCCGGCATGCAGAAACGATTGGCATATTCATCATAATGGGTATCAGATTTTGATGGTAACAGACGGAAAGGGTTGGTATCAAGAAGAAAATAAATCTGCACAAAAATTAACAAAAGGAGATGTTGTCATTATAAAAGACGCTATAAAACATTGGCATGGTGCAACAAAAGATAGTTGGTTCAGTCATGTTGCTATAACAACAGGTACAGCTGAATGGCTAGAAAAAGTGATAGATAGTGAATATAATAAATTATAATTTAGGAGAAGTTACTATGAATAATAATTACAGAACATATATCGAGTATCCTCGTAGTTTAAATGCTCTTAATATCTTAAATGAAGTAACAAATTTTAAAAAGGAGAATTAAAATATGTCAAATAGTAAAGTAATTGTAATAACAGGAGCAAGCAGCGGAATAGGAAAAGCGACGGCACAATTTTTGGCTAAAGATGGACATAAAATTGTCTTAGCTGCACGTCGTAAAGAATTGTTAGAAAAGTTAGTTAGTGAGGTGGAAAGTTTAGGAGGAAAAGCAGTTTATCAGGTAACAGATGTTACAAAAGTAGATGAAGTAGAAAATTTAGCTAAATTAGCAATTGATACTTTTGGAAAAATTGATGTTTGGTTAAATAATGCGGGAATTATGCCACAGTCATTGTTACAAAAAAAATTAATCAAGGATTGGGACGAAACAATTGATATTAATATTAAAGGTGTATTATATGGTATTGGAGCGGCATTACCATATATGGTAAAGAAAAATTCAGGACAATTTATTAATATTTCATCGGTAGCAGGTCATTTTGCTCATGCGGGTGGTGCTGTATATTCAGCTTCTAAATGGGCTGTAAGAGCAATTAGTGAAAGTTTACGTGATGAAATGGCACAAAGCGAATTGAATATTAGAGTAACAGTTATTTCGCCCGGTGCAATACATACAAATTTGTTAAGTAGTGTAACAGATAAAGAAATGAAGGCAGGTTTTGAAGATTTTTATAATACTTATGCTATTCCGGTAGAGCGTGTTGCATTGTCAATAAAACAAGCAATTGATTTACCGGAAGACAGTGCATGGAATGAGGTAATTATTCGTCCGACAAAACAGCGTGTGTAAGGGTATAAATTTAGTAAACAGCTAATGGAAATGATATTCATTAGCTGTTTTTATAATATGTAGTAAATATAATAAATAATGTAGCTTTCGCAAATAAGTGCGGTGCAGTTAAATAAAATTCGAAAATGCTGTTGTTTTAAAATTCCGGATATTAATAAAGTAAGGCATATTCCAATAAAACCGCCTGTTGTATTTGTAATAATATCTGTAATATCGGCATAGCCGATTGCAAAAATATATTGAAAAATCTCATATATTGCACTTAATGATACAGTATAAAATATACCTGAGATAATACTACTATGAGGATATAGAGTTTTGATAAACATACCTAAGGGGATAAAGAATATTACATTTAATATCGGTTCAATATAATCAATATGTCCGTTAACTATTGCTGTACCGGCAAATGGTATAAGATTAATATCAGTCCACGTCACTCCCGGATGCAGTAAAGTACGTGGAGAAGAAATCCATGATAAATTAATTTTTTCTAGTAAACTCCAATGCATTTTAGCTAAAATAACCCATGTTAATATTATCAAATAGATACCCAACAATAGCCATGTTATTAATTTACTGTTTAAAAATTTTTTCATGTATTATCTCCTTGTATAATTTTGAGAATAATATATCATAAATATTTTAAAGTAAGTTAAAATAATTTTTTAACCGTAAATAAAAAGTGTTATAAAAAATGATATTAATACATAATTTTAGTAATAGATGTATTACATTTTATTTCAAAATTTTTAATAAGATATGAAATTAATAATGTTTTATAATTTACATAATATTTTATGTATGTTATATGTTATTTAATAAATTGTACTATTATTTTATATTATAGTAAATAGTCTATATCTAACAAATTAAAGGATATTATATTTTTTATTTATAAAACTGTTATATAAAATTTTTTTCAACTATTTCACTTTATTTTTTATGAAAAATAATATATAATATAATCGCGTAAAGCGATTTCATAAAAAATTAAAGGAGGTTTATATTATGAATGAATTAAAAAAAACGATAGGATTTTTGCCGGCATTTATGACGGTAATAGGGTCGGTAATAGGAGCAGGGGTATTTTTTAAAGCTGCTATTATATATAAAACTACCGGCACAATGAGTTTAGGGTTGCTTGCATGGATTTTAGCGGGGGTAATTACCATCTGTGCGGGGTTGACCGTAGCTGAACTTGCCGCATCTATACCCGAAGTAGGTGGAATGGTTGTCTGGATAGAAAAAGCATATGGAAAGACAGCTGCCTTTTTACTAGGGTGGGCACAGTCGGTTATTTATTTTCCTGCAATGATAGCTGCCCTTTCTGTTATTTTTTCAACACAAGTTTTAAACTTATTAAATTTAGATAAAGTATGGCATATTCCGATCGCATTTTTGGTAGCTGCTTCTTTGATGTTTTTAAATTTTTTAGGTGGAAAAACAGGTGGTATTATCCAAACGGTAGCAACTATTTGTAAATTGATACCATTAATTGCAATTATACTTTTCGGTCTTTTTCAAAAGGATTCACAACCACTACAATTATTTCCGGTAGAAGCAGGAAAGGATATTTCCTTTGCCGGAGGATTAGGCGGCGCTTTACTTGCAGCCATGTTCGCTTATGAAGGATGGACGAATGTGGGTAGTATGGCAGGAGAAATGAAAAATCCTAAAAAAGATTTACCAAAAGCAATTTTTTTAGGATTAGCTGTTGTCATGGCTATATACGTACTTATTAATGTTGCATATTTATTAAGTCTTCCTTTGGATCATATTTCAGGAAATCAAACAGTAGCAAGCGAAGTGGCTGCCAAATTATTTGGCGGTTTGGGTGGTAAAATTTTAACAATAGGAATATTAATTAGTGTTTACGGAGCGATTAACGGTTTTACGATGGCTGGGATTCGTGTTCCATATGCTATGGCAAAAAGTGATCAAATTCCTTTTAAAAATATTTGGACAAAACTGAATAAAGAAGCTATTCCGGTAAATTCAGGGATATTACTTTTAATTTTAGCGGGACTTATGATGTTAACCGGAAGTTTTGATATGTTAACAGATCTTTTAGTTTTTGTAATGTGGTTTTTTTACACTGCGACATTTCTTGCTGTAATAATTTTACGAAAAAAAGATCCTGATTTAGAACGCCCATATAAAGTACCGTTATATCCGGTTATTCCTATAATTGCTATTTTAGGTGGAGGTTATACTTTAATAAGCACTCTTATTTCTCAAACTACATTAGCATTAGGAGGAATAGGACTTACAGTTATAGGTTTATTATTCTATAAAGAATTACATAAAAAATTTAAAAAATAGTTTAATTGTGTTATAATTTAATACAAGATAGGAGTAGAAAATGATAAATGATAGACCCACAAAATTAATTGTTAATTTAGACGCTGTTTTAAATAATTATAAAAAATTTGTTAAATTGGCAGGTGATAAAAAAGTTATTGCTGTAGTAAAGGCAAATTCATACAGTTTAGGAGCTGATAAAATATCGGAACTTTTATATGATAATGGAGCAAGATATTTTGCAGTTGCCACATTAGAAGAAGCAATAGAATTAAGAAAAAAAATAAAAGATGGACTTATTTTAGTATTAGGTGTAACTAATCCTTTAAATGTAAATTATGCTATTGAAAATAATGTGTCATTATGTTGTCCTTCGGAAGATTGGTTAACACAAGCCATATCTGTTGTAAAAAATAATTCAAAATTAAAAGTACATGTAAAACTGGAAACAGGAATGAATAGAATCGGAATTTTTGATAAAGAAGAATTGAGACATGTTGACAATCTTTTAAAATCTGAGAAAATAATATTTGAAGGAGTATTTTCTCATTTTGCACAAGCAGATGGAGAAAATAATATCTACGATAACCAACAAATAGATAAGTTTAATGATTTACTATCTACTTTTACAAAAAAACCTACTTATATCCATTTAGATAACTCAGCAGGTACAATAAAATATCATAATTGCCATGCTGATTATCAATTAGTAAGGGTGGGTATATCTCTTTATGGTGAATATCCGAGTAGTAATATAGAAAAATTATACGGTATAAAATTAGATACGATCGCAAGTCTTGTTAGTAAAGTAACTCATGTTAAAAGAATTAAAAAAGGAAGTAAAGTAGGTTACGGTTCTACATATGAAGCTAAAGAAGATGAATATATAGCAACTATTCCAATAGGTTATGCTGACGGTTTGTTTCGTCGTGCTCAGGGGTATAAGATAATAGTGGGCGATGAGCTTTGTGAAATTGTCGGGCGAGTTTGTATGGATCAATTAATGGTTAGATGTTCGGAAAACATAAAGGTAGGAGATGATGTATTATTTTTTGGAGAATACAATAATAAAAAATTATCTATTGATGATTTTGCAGACTATCAAAATACCATAAGTTACGAAATATTATGTGCTATTCATACAAGAGTTCCACGTGTCTATTTATCAAACGATAAAGAAATATAGTATATAACAACAGCTCCCTTAAAACACAAATTAGTTTTAGGGGAGTTAATTATTAATATATATTTATTCACAAAAATATTTTTAACGGTATTTTATGGTAATAAAGGAGAATTATGATTAATTTTCATAAAATAATATAAATATTTTATTTTTGTTACAATTAAGTTGTCTTCTAGCAAATTTTTTTATAAAATGTTATAATAGTATGAACAATGAAATAGGAGGATAAATATGCCGACTGTAGCAGATGTTTTTAATCATTTAAATAAATTTGCAAATGTTGAACTGGCTGAAAAATGGGATAATGTTGGTTTAATGTTGGGAGATTATAATAATGAAGTTACTAAAGTATTGGTTTGTCTTGATGTGACGACTCAAGTGGTAAAAGAAGCGATTGAAAAAAAAATAGATTTAATTGTTTCTCATCATCCGCTTATTTTTAAACCGATAAAATCATTAAATTTTTCGGATGATTTTAAATCAAGTATAATAAAACTATTAATTCAGAATGATATTTCAGTAATTTCATTTCATACAAATTTGGATTCAGCAAGTTTAGGGCTTAATGATTATTTAGCTAAAAAATTAGAGTTAAATAACATTAAAGTTCTTTTTGAACACAAATTAGATACCGATGCCGGACTAGGTAGATATGGTGATTTAAAAAAAGAACTTTCTTTTGAAAGATTTATTTTTTATTTAAAAGAAAAATTTGAATTATCTAGTGTTAGTGCAGTAGTAGGTAATAAAAAAAATATAAAAACAGTAGCATTGTTAGGTGGTAGCGGTGGTGATTTTATTTATGATTTACCGGAAGTAGATGTGTACTTAACAGGTGATGTCGGCTATCACGTAGCACTTGACGCTATTGAAATGAAAAAAAATGTAATAGATATTGGTCATTTTTCAGAGCATTTGGTAAAAGAGTTATTGCAAACTCATATATTGAAATTAGAGGTTGAGACTTTAAAATCAGAAGTTGAAAAATCACCATTTAAAATTTTATAGGAGGTAAATATATATATATGGCAAAAGCAACTCCAACAATGGAAGATTATATTGAGATAATATATTCGCTTGTACAGAACAAAGGATATGCACGATCTGCAGATATCGCAGAACATTTGAATGTTTATCCGTCTACAGTAACGAAAATGTTGAAGAAATTAGACGTTGAAGGATATATAGTTTATGAAAAATATCGTGGGATAGCCCTTACTAAAAAAGGACATGATATGGGAGAGTATGCTCTTACACGACATGAACTTTTGGAAGATTTTCTTCGAATAATCGGTGTTCATGAGGAAAAAGTGTATGAAGAAGTAGAGGGTATTGAACACCATTTAGGGCGTGATTCTTTGGAAAAAATAAAAGAGTTGGCGACGTACTTAAAAGAAAATAATTATAAAGCATAGTGGAGAATAAGCGTGGCAGATAGACAATATTTAGATTTATGTAAAGAAATTTTAGAAAAAGGAACGCAAAAATCGGATAGAACCGGTGTAGGGACAAAAAGTATATTTGGTTATCAAATGAAGTTTGATTTAACAAAAGGTTTTCCGTTACTTACAACTAAGAAAGTAAATTTTAATTTAGTATGGTCGGAACTTCTTTGGTTTATAAAAGGAGATACTAATATTAAATTTTTATTAGAAAATAAAAATAATATTTGGAATGAATGGGCTTTTAAAAAATGGGTGGAAAGTGATGAATATAATGGACCGGATATGACAGATTTCGGGCATAAATCACTAGTTGATACAGATTTTAATAAGCAATACAAGGAGCAAATGGCTTTATTTAAAGAAAGAATACTTAATGATAAAAAATTTTCTGATAAATATGGAAATCTTGGGAATGTATACGGAAAGCAATGGAGAAATTTCAATGGAGTAGATCAGTTGAAAAATGTTGTAGAACAAATTAAAACAAATCCTAACTCTCGCCGGTTAATTGTTTCTTCTTGGAATCCGGCAGAAGTAGATACCATGGCATTACCACCATGTCACTCTTTATTTCAATTTTATGTGAATGATGGAAAGTTGAGTTGTCAACTTTATCAAAGAAGTGGTGATGTTTTTTTAGGAGTACCTTTTAATATTGCTTCATATTCGTTACTAACTATTTTAATTGCGAAAGAATGCAGATTGGAAGTTGGAGAATTTGTCCATACATTGGGAGATGCTCATATTTATAATAATCATTTTGATCAGGTAAGAGAACAAATGTCAAGAACACCCTTTCCTTTACCAAGTTTAGAAATTACTGATTTTGAAAGTATCTTTGATTTAAAAATAGAAGATGTTAAAGTTGTTGATTATGAAAGTCATCCATTTATAAAAGCACCTATTGCTGTATAGAAAGGGGAGTTATCATGGTATCGTTAATAGTGGCATATGACAAAGAAAAAGGCATCGGTAATGAAAATACTATTCCTTGGCGAATTAAAAATGATATGTCGAGAGTTAAAGAGTTGACAACAGGTCAGACTATTATCATGGGAAGAAAGACGCTGGAAAGTATAGGGCGAGCCTTACCTAATAGAGTTAACAGGGTTTTAACAAGAAATCCGGAAATACTTGGTAATTATAAAAATATAGAAGTTTTTAGCGATGATAAAAAAATTCTTGAGAATATAAAAACAGAAAAAGTATTTATCTTTGGCGGTGGAGCAATATATAATAAATATTTTGATGTTTGTGACGAGATGTTCGTGACGGAAGTAGAAACAGTAACAAATACTGATACGAAGTTTCCGGATTTTTCTTTAGAAGAGTGGGAACTTATTGAAAAAGAAGATTTCAAAAAAGATGATGATAATGAATTTAACTATTCATTTTTACACTACAAAAGAAAAGAGGGAAAATAAATGGAAAAGGTAAAAATAGTTATTGACTCAACAAGTGATTTAACCTTTGACGAGATTGATAAATATGATGTTGAAGTTGTGCCTTTGACAATGACTATTGATGGTGTTGACTACAATTATAAAACAATTGCCAATGATGAATATATAGTAAAAATGAGAACAGCAAATGAATTTTCTACCAGCCAACCGGCGCTTGGGAGTTTTTTGAAAGTATTTGAAAAATGGACAAAAGAAGGATATAAATTATTAGTTCTTACTATATCTTCAGCACTTAGCGGAACATATAATACGGCATTATCGGCAGGAGCAGAATTTAAAGATATTTATGTGGTTGATACAAAAACAACGACACGAGGTATGGTTTATCTATTAGAAGAAGCCATAAAAGAACTTTCAGAAAACATTCCTCTGGAAAAAGTGGTTGTAAAACTTAGAGAAAAAGCGAAAAATATATTAACCTTTGTTACGATAGATAGTTTGGATAATCTTGTAAAAGGCGGGAGGCTTAGCAAATCGGCAGCCCTTATTGGAGGTTTATTAAATATAAAAGTATTGACACAGTTGAGGGAAACAGAACTGGTTGCGGTTGACAAAGTTCGTGGTAAAAAAAAATTAGTACATGCTTTAATAAAAAAAATAATAGATGAAAAAGGTGAACGATCTATTAAAAGAATAAGCCTACCTAATGCTTTGGCAGATGAATATGTTGAGTTAATAAAAAAAGAAGTTAAAGATGAGTTAGATTATGTTGTAAAAGATGAAGATATAATGACTACAACGCCCGCTATTTCAACTCATACAGGGGAAAAAGCAGTAGGGATTATTGTAGAGTTAGTATAATCGGAGGTAGATTATGACGAATTTTGATGAAACAAGACTATTTGACAACAGTTTGTATGATAAAAAAGATATTCATTCTATTTTGAAAAATGTTGTTCTTACAATAAAATCGAAAGGCTACGATCCTATAAATCAATTAATGGGATATATTAAAACGGGAGATCCGATATATATTCCAAGGGATAATCATGCACGTGAGCAAATTAGATTGATAGAAATGGATGATCTATTAGAATATTTATTACACTTTTTTATTCAGGAGTCATAGATGTTAGATAAGAGAATAATGGGACTTGATTACGGTTCTAAAACTATTGGTGTTGCGGTAAGTGATTTACTAGGTTTTACCGCTCAGGGTGTTGAAACTATAAATATTAATGAACAAATAAAAGATTTTAAGATTAAAAGAATAAAAGAACTGGTAGCTGAGTATAATGTTGGAAAAATCGTAGTCGGTTTACCTAAAAATATGGATAACTCTGTTGGATTTCGTGGAGAAGCAACTTTGTATTTTGTAGAGGTGTTAAAAAAGAAAATAAAAAATGTTGAAATTATACTTCAAGATGAAAGACTTACTACTACGGGAGCTAATAGAGTGCTGTTAGAGGCGAATGTTTCCAGAAAAAAAAGAAAAAATGTTATTGATAAAATGGCGGCAGTATTAATATTACAAACCTATTTGGATAAATTAAATTAATAAAATAACGAGGTAATTATTATGCAGGAAAAAGATTTTAAAAAAATTAGTATAGACAATACGGAAGAAATTTATACATTAAGTACATTGGAAGGTGAAGAAAAAGAATATCGTAAAATTTTAGAATTTACTAACCCAACTAATGGAAATCTTTATTATATTTTTGCAGAAGAAGAAACTATTGATGAGGAAGAAATTAGCATTTTCCCTATGATTTGCGTAGAAGATGATGACAATGTGAGATTTGAACCTGTTGAAACTGATGAAGAGTATGATATGATTTCTGAAGTATTGGATACTTTCTACTATGACGAAAGTGAGTAAAAAATGAGAGAAGATAAAATAAGACGCAGGAACGAATTAAGAAAAAAAAATAAGAAAAAGAAAAAAGGGGGAATACTTTCAGTATTTTTCACATTATTGTTAGCGGCTGCGGTTGCTTTTCTTTCATATTTTTATTATGGATTAACACCTGTAGATAAAAATAATAACAACGATATTCAAATAGAAGTAAAAGAGAGTTATGGAAGTCAAAAAATTGCTGAAGAATTAAAAAATAAGGGGTTAATAAGGGATGCTACCATATTTAAGTTATACGCAAAGATGAAACCGAGTTTATCGTTTTATGTAGGTACGTTTAACCTAAAACCAAGTATGAGTGTATCTCAAATAATGGAAGAATTAGGAACTAAAGACAAGGCACGTGCCGGAAATACTTTTGCTGTAATAGAAGGTGATAGTATTTTAAAAATCGCACAAAATTTGGAAAAAACTAAGAAAATAAATGCGGAAGAATTTTTAGAAAAAGTAAACGATGCAAAATTTATCGGTAGACTTAAAGAGAAATTTCCTGAACTAATAACGAATGATATTTATGGGAAAAATATAAAATATGCTTTAGAAGGTTATTTATATCCGGCTGTTTATACTTTGGACGATAATGAAACCGCAGAAACTCTAATTACCAAAATGATAAGTGTAGCTAACGAAAAAATAGTTCCATTGTATAAAGAGAATAAACGTGTTTGGAATATTGCAGGCAAAGATAAACAAATATCCATTCATGAATATATTACAATGGCGAGTATTTTGGAAAAAGAATCTACCAAAGATGGAGAAAATACTAAAATAGCAAGTGTATTTCTTAATAGGTTATCAAGAGGTATGTTGCTTCAAACAGATCCATCTGCTAATTATGCAGCAGATAAATTAACAGGAGCACCTACGCAAAAAGAGTTAATGCTTCAATCACCATATAATACTTATGTTACTAAAGGCTTACCACCGGGACCTATCGCCTCTGTTGGTTTGGTATCGTTTAAGGCGTTAAACAATGCTGAAGATACAGAGTATATATATTTCCTTCATGCCTCAAAAGATGGAAAAGCCTATTTTTCAAAAACTTATGAAGAACATGAACAATTAGCAAAAGAACATATAGATGGTTATATCCCAACTAATAGATAATAAGTATAAAAACTGCATCTCTTCGATGCAGTTTTTTGGGTTGTATATAGTATATATATGAATATGGCGTGAGTATGTAAAGGTGTTGTCAAAGCTATAAAGACAATGGAAAAGCGTAAATAGTATATGCTTATTGACATAGAATAAAAAAATTATACTTTTGTACAATCTTCTTTTGTGTTGGTTATTATAAATCAATTAGTTATTCTGATTTACTTGATAAATAAAATGAGATACAGTTTTCCTTATTTCCTCATCATGACCAACTAAAAGATGACCACCGCTATCAAATATTTTTAATGTGATATTATCAAATCTCTTAACAGAATCAATAAATTTATCATATTTTGTTAGCTTGTCATCTTTAGCTTGGAGAATCAGTACGGGAATTTTTATTGCTTCAACGGGATAATCATCATAATTGACCGGCATATCAGGATTTGTAATCTTACCATCTATTTTAACCCCTGCACTTCTTTTATCAATTGGCAGCATTGTTTTAACCACACTGCTATCCATACCCATTGTGCTTTTAAAAAATGGGCTGATTAAATACATGGCTAAATTATTGCACAAAAAATCAGGTGGAGCTTGATGTAAGTTTATTTTTTCCGGTTTTTTTGTTTCAGGCATTGCAGAGCTGTATAGAATAAGTCCCTTACATCTATTAGGATAATCTAGGGCAAATCGAATAGCTACAGTTCCTCCGGCAGATTCTCCTATAATAAATACCTTATCAATATTTAGTTTATCTAAAAGTTCTACATATGCTTTACATTGCTCTTTTGGGGTACCCTTTCCTAATATATCGCTATTAAGGTATCCAAATCGCGAGGGGGAAATAATTCTGTAATTGTTAGAGAAATTTTTTACACTTTCATAGCCTTGATCAAAACCGCCAAATATCCCATGACAAACAAGTAAGGTTTCTCCGGCTCCGATATCAAGATATTCAATATTTCCATAAGATAAGTTCATTTGATTAGGATGGTAATTGTCCAGCTTTTTCATAGCTTCCTTTAGGTCGCTTTTCAAACGTAATGATGTACTAAGCACATATAAGATTACTAAAATTACAATAAATAGTAGTGTGAATTTTAACCATTTCATTCCTCTAACCCCCAAATATTACAAAATACATTTATAAATGTCTCGATTTCCTTTTTAGCGTCTTCTAATTTATCTTTTTTTTCGTCATATTTTTGAAGTAAAAAATAGATTTGTGAGAAAAACGCATTTGCCATATCTGTTGCGTTTCCAAATTTTATTTTATTTGCCGCTAGCAGTAGAGAAAACACTTTTATCTGATAGGTGATAGGGTCATTCATATAGACGATTAATGTTGCGGTCTTTATAGCGGTCGATAAGAAGCATTTTTCTAAAGTTTGAGGCAATCTCATCTAATAGATAAAATTCAAATAATTCTTGTGCGATATGAATGATATCCATTCGACTTTTATGTAAATATATTTCATTATTGACAGAGTTTTTAGGTAAAAGAAGTGTATTCCTCTTTTTGCTCATATTTTCATAAAAGGTTTTAATGCAACTATCGAAGATTTCCTGCTTATTTTTAAAATGTTTATATAAACTTGGTGCCTTAATATTGACCATCATCGCAATATCCTTGACATAAACGTCAGAATAACCTTTTTGAGCAAAAAGTTTCAAGGCTTCGGATAGTATTTTTTCTTTTGTATTCATGTTCTTCTCCTTTTGGCTAATCAGAATTAACTAATTATATTATAAGCTAATTGAAATTAGCCGTCAAGTTAAGAATAAATTATTATATTGCTTTAAATGTTATAATGGAGTAAAATTGTACATATAGAGAAAATTATCGGGAGAAGTTATGCAACAATATTTTGTAGATGAATTATTTGATGAACATGAGAGATATACTTTATCTAAAAACGATAGTAATCATATTGTAAGAATTATGAGAAAAAAAGAAAATGATAAAGTTTATATTGTATTTAAAGAAAAAATAAAGTATATATGTAATATTATAGATAGTAAAATTGATGGTGTGGTGGTAGAACCTTTTGAAAGAGTATGTACAAGTAATGAATTAACGGTAGAAATTACAGTTGCCATACCACCATTAAAAAATGATAAAATAGAATACTTAATCCAAAAATTAACAGAGTTGGGAGTTGCTAATATTGTACTGTTTAACTCCGAAAGAAATATTGCCAAAATAAAAAAAGATAAAATTGGAAATAAGATACAACGCTGGGAAAAAATTATAAAAGAAGCAGCAGAACAATCAAAAAGAAATTTAATACCAAATATTATCTATGTTGATGGTTTGCAAGAATTAATTAGCTATGGTAAAAATATGGATTATAAGATAGTAGCATATGAAAAGGAGTCTACTAATAATGACAATATTAATTTAAAAAATTTATTATGTAGCGATCTAAATAAAAAATCTATTCTTGCGGTTTTTGGTAGTGAAGGTGGTCTTTCTGAAAATGAAATAAGTAATTTTAGAAATGCTGATTATAAAACTATAGGATTAGGAAAAAGAATTTTACGTGCTGAAACAGCTCCATTATATTTGGTTAGTTGTGTTTCATATTTTAATGAATTTTATAATTAAAGGAGATAAAAGATGAGTGTAGAACTTAATTTGACAGCGAAAAATATTTACGAAAAAGAGTTCAAAAAGAGCCGTTCTAAAGGATATAGTGAGGATGACGTTAATGATTATTTAGATTTAATCATTGAGGATTATATGAAGTTGGATAAGTTATTGACGAAGATAAAAGAGTTGGAAATAGAAAATCAAAATTTGAAAATTAAAATAGAGGCTATTAAAAACACCAATAAAGAGGAAAGACCGCAACAAGTAACAAATCTTGATATATTAAAACGATTATCAAAATTGGAGTTAGCAGTATTTGGACCTGGGCATAGTAAAGAGCAAGATTTATATTAAAGATATTTTTATAGGAGAGCAAGATGAATATATTATTGATAGTTTCTGGTGGGATTGCTGCTTATAAAGCGATTGATTTATCAAGTAGTTTAATAAAAAAAGAAAATAACGTAAAAGTTATTCTAACGAATAATGCTAAGAAATTTGTTACGGAATTACCTTTTCAAACTTTGACAAAAAATAGAGTTTATGATGATACTTTTGACGAAGTTAATGAGAAAGAAATTCAACATATAGATTTAGGAAAATGGGCTGATAAAATTATTATTGCTCCTGCCACGGCAAATATTATTTCTAAAATAGCTAATGGCATTGCAGACGATTTGGCGACTTCTTTAATTCTTGCGGTAAAAGATTTGAACAAGGTATATATTGCACCTGCGATGAATACAAATATGTATACAAATCTTATTATTCAGGAAAACATAAAAAAATTAAGTAGTCTTGGTTTTAACTTTATTGAACCTGATTTAGGACTTCTTGCGTGTGGAGATGTCGGTCGTGGAAAGTTTCCTAATATCCAGAAAATAGTCCAATGTGTTTTTTCAGAAGAGAAAAAAATAAATAAAAAGGTTTTGGTGACTGCCGGACCGACCAAAGAGTTTATTGATCCGTTTCGTTGTATTACCAATCCTTCAAGCGGTAAAATGGGTATAGCTATTGCAGAAGCGTTTGCTAAGCACGGTGCAGAGGTTTTACTAATTACCGGTGTGAATTATGTCCCCATAAATAAAAATATAAAAATAATAAAAATAGTTAATACTCATGATATGTTTGAAGCCGTCAAAAATAACTTTTTAGAATATGATATAGTTATAAAAGCAGCAGCAGTATCTGATTATACACCTGTGGTAACTTATGATAAAAAAGTAAAAAAACAAAACGAAAATTTAACTATAGAGTTTAAAAGAACGGAAGATATATTAAGATATGTTGGAGAAAATAAAAAAGATAAACAAATTGTTGTCGGTTTTGCTGCCGAAACTAATAATATATTGGAGTATGCTAAAGAAAAAATAATAAAAAAACATCTTGACTATATTGTTGCTAATGATATTTCAAAAGAAGGTATAGGATTTGCTTCAGATAATAATGAAGTATATATAATTGATAAATTTGAAAATATAAAAAAAATAAATACGACTTCAAAAGAAAATATAGCACAAGAACTTGTTAATATACTTGAGTAGTAAATTAAAACACCGGGTAATTTATTTTTTGCTCGGTGTTTAATAATCAGAAAGGAGGCACATATGTTTGCAGAAGTAATAGTAGATGTCAATGCTTATAATGTAGATAGAACCTTTTATTATTTAATTCCGGAAGAATTACGTGGAGAAGACATTATAGGCTACAGAGTAGAAGTTCCTTTTGGTACGAGAATAGTTCAAGGATATGTCATAAATATTTTTGAACGCTACAATGGGGAAATTTCAGAGTTTAAATATATAAAACGTTTGAAAGATAATTTTCCTATTTTAACTAAAGAAATGTTGCTTCTTTCAAAGGTGATGGCTAATGAACTTTTTTGTACCAGAATACAAGTTATTGAAACTATAGTGCCAACTATTTTAAAAAATAAATACATAGAATATTATGAGTTGTTAGATGCTAATAAAACTCTTTTAATAGATTATGGAAAACATTTTAAAGATAATTTAATAGAAAAGAAAAAATTTGAAAAATTATTTTCCAAGCAGGAGATAGGATATTTATTATCGGTAAAAGCTATAAAATTAATTAGTAAAATAAAAGAAAATAATAATAAAGAAGTTGAATTATTTTTGGAGTTAGCAGATTATCATGGTAAGAAGCTCACTCAAAAGCAGAAAATTTTAGTGGCATACTTAAAACAAAATAAAAGGATTAAAAAAAATAAAGTAAAGGAAATCTTGGATATCGGAGTTTCAGTAGTTAAGAAGCTTTTAGATAATAATATTATAAAGATAGTTGAAATTGAAAAAGAAGAAAAAATGGATGACAACTATATAAATTCAAATAAATTAAGTATCTATCAAAAAGAAATTTTTAATAAAATTAAGTGTAATTTAGATAAAAATAAATTTAATGAATACTTACTTCACGGTATCACCGGTTCAGGAAAAACAGAAATTTATTTGAAATTGGTTGAGGAAGTTTTAAAGCTTGGAAGGGAGGCTATAATTCTTGTTCCTGAGATTATTTTAACTCCACAAATTGAGAAAAAATTTAAAAAGATTTTCGGAAATAATGTTGTGGTAATTCACTCAAGACTGACGGCACGAGAAAAATTTTTGGAATGGAAGAAAATTAAAGAAGGTAAGGTGAAAATTTGTCTTGGAACCCGTTCAGCGATTTTTGCACCGTTTGAAAAATTAGGGCTTATCATTATTGATGAGGAACATGAGAATAGTTATAAACAGTCAGACAATCCACGTTATGAAGCAAAGGATATTGCAAAGAAACGTGCGATTTATAATAAGTGTAGTGTAGTGTATGCCAGTGCTACACCATCTATTGATCTATATTATCGTTTTGAAAAAAACAACCCTAACAATTTATTAACATTAACACAAAGGTTTAATAATGTATTGCCTAAAGTAGAAGTGCTTCATGTTCATGATAAAGAAGAGGTAATTTCTAAAAAACTATTGAACAAAATAAAAGAAAAAATTTCAAAGAATGAACAAATTTTACTTCTTATGAATAAGCGTGGATATACAAACTATATTCGTTGTTTTTCTTGCGGTCATATGTACACTTGTGAAAATTGTGATATAAGTTTAAACTATCACAAGCATGATAATTCATTGAGATGTCATTTTTGCGGTTTTCATAAAAAAATAGCAAATATAAAAAAATGTTGCGACAATCCAGAACTTGTATCCGGGAATTATGGTATTCAACGTGTTGAGGAATATTTAAGAGAAAATATAAAAGATGTTAGAATTACAAGAATGGATTCAGATACTACAGGAAAAAAAGGTGCTTACGAAAAACTCCTTACGGATTTTAGAGAGTATAAATCGGACATACTTTTAGGTACACAAATGATTTCAAAAGGATTGGATTTTCCAAATATAACCTTAGTAGGAGTTTTATCAATAGATTCTCTTATCGCTATTCCCAGTTTTAAAGCAAATGAAAAACTATTCCAACTTCTTGTGCAAACGGCAGGAAGAGCGGGGAGAAGTGAAAAAGCGGGAGAAGTAATCTTTCAGACTAATGTTTCTAGTAGTATTATTGACTTTGCCATAAGACATAATTATAAAGATTTTTATAATTACGAATTAAAAAGGAGAAAATTAATAAATTATCCACCGTTTTGTAATATTTCGTTTATTACCATAAAAGGATATGCTGAAGAAAAGGTGAGTTTTGTTGCAAAATCAATTTATAATTTTTTAAAAGAAAAATACGGTGATAAAAATATTCTTGGACCAAATAAAAGTATATTTTATAAAATAAATAACGAGTATAAATTTAATATAGCTATTAGATTTCAAGAAGTTGATTATAAAAAACTTTATCCACTTTTGAAGTATATTAATAATTATTTTGAAGAAAGTTATGCTACACAAAAAATAACAATAACAATAGATAATTCAGCGTTAGATTATATGTAAATAGCTAGTAATTAAAAAATTATAATTTTATTAGAAATCAATTTTTAAGAATTACTTCGCACAGTTTATTAGATTTGGGAAAAATTCACTAAAGTAAACTCCCAAATCAATGAACTGCTGCGTTTAACAAATTCTATTAAAATTTTTAACTTCCAGATTAAATTTATTAGTTTTATGCTTTTAAGCAAAATAAGTTATCTAATTCCTCTATTGCTTCTTGGAAATTATATACTAATTTACCATGTTTTAATATACCGCCGAGAACGTAGTGATTCATAGCGTAGCTGGGGATATTATATTTATTTGAAGATTTTAGTCTTATATCAGAATTGATTGCGATAATTTTTTTCTCTAAGGCGATTGCTAAACCGAGTTCAACCATTACACCACTATCCTCATTTGTAACGTCGGCAAGAAAAATATCACATTCTTTTACTGCTATAGTATCTCCTGTAAAAATATCTTGTGGCGTTGGTAACGATTGTTTATTTTCGTTAAAGGGTTGTTCAATAGGGTTATAAATTGTTAGTTTATTTTTAAAATGTTCTTTTAGTAAACGCCCTTCTTTAAGACGTTGAGCGACTTCCGCCTCATTGAATAATGCACCTGCCAAGTATAATTTCATTATAGTTTACCTCCAATAATTATTACTTATAATTATAATATGATACTAAAAATCTTACAATAAAAAATATATAGCATTTAATAAAGAAAAAATTTGTGATAATATTATAAGGAGATAAAGTATTTTTGGTACAAACATTAAAAATTATAGAATAATGAATATTTTTATTAATTATGTGTAGAGTATATAAAGTTAATAATAAATTTCTGAATTAATTATTTGTTTTCTATTGTAAATTTTTTTTAAAAAAGACTAATGAAACCAAAATAAATATGTGCTATAATTATGGATACATTATTATTAAAAATTACGTTATTTGGAAAATATTAAATATTCTATAAGTCATGATTAGAAAGTTCAATTTTCAAATAACTTAGTTTAAAATGATCTTTTTCATAACTAAAATATTAAAGAAATGATTAAAGTATCATTATTGAAAGGAATTATATGAATTTTGCAAAACGTTTGAGTTGGTTTTTTAAATTAGAAAAGAAAAGATATATAATCGGAATATTATCTCTGGGATTTGTCAGTATTTTTAATTTAATTCCTCCTAAAGTAATTGGAAATGTAGTAGATTCAATAGGAGAAAAAACGTTAACGTCTAATAAATTAATTGTAAATTTAATTTATTTAATCGCTTCCGCCTTTATTATGTATGGATTAAGATATGTATGGAGAATATGTATTTTTGGTGCTGCTAATAATCTTGCGAGAATTTTACGCTTTAGATTATTTCAGCATTTTACAAAAATGTCACCATCATTTTATCAAAAATATCGTACGGGGGATTTAATGGCTCATGCAACAAACGATGTAAATGCTGTATCTATGGCGAGTGGTGTGGGTGTTATGTCTGCCGTTGATGCAAGCATAACAGCACTTGTTACATTGTTTTCAATGTTTTTTATGTTAAATGCTAAATTAACACTAATAGCGATTATTCCACTCCCGTTTTTAGCGTATTTCACAGGAAAACTGGCAACAAAAAGTCATAGAAGTTTTAAGGATTCACAGGAAGCATTTTCAGACTTAAATAATAAAGTGCAAGAGAGTGTATCCGGTGTTAGGGTAACAAAATCTTTCGGTTATCAAAAAAGTGAGAGTGCATCTTTTAATGAAATAAATGATATGGTATTTAATAAAAATGTTACAGCAGCCAGATATAGTGCTTTGTTCAGTCCAATGGTTTTGATATTTATTGGTTTTTCTTATATGCTAACTTTAGTATTTGGTGGAATTTTTATTCATCGTGGTAATTTAACCGTTGGAGAATTGATAACATTTATAACATATTTAGATATGCTTATTTGGCCGCTTCAAGCAATCGGTTATTTATTTTATATAGCGGAACGAGGAGAAGTTTCTTATTCACGTATAGAAAATTTACTTGCTGAGCAAAGTGATGTCGTAGAAACAGAGGATGTATGTTATAAACCGCAGGGTATAAGATTAGAATATAATATAGAAAGTTTTTCTTATTCAGATAAACAGGTGTTATCTAATATTAAATTTACTTTAAATAAAGGACAAACACTTGGTATTGTCGGTGTAACGGGTTCAGGGAAGACGACTTTACTAAAATTACTGCTAAGGGAGCATGATATAAAAAAGGGTGAGATTAAGATAGATGGTATCAATATAAAAAAGTATAAACTGAGTGTTTTACGAAGCCTAATGGGTTATGTTCCTCAAGAACAGATGCTTTTTGCCATGAGTATTAAAGAAAATATTCGTTTTGCGGATAATAATTTTACGGATAAACAAGTAGAAAATGTCGCAAAGTTATGTGGGGTATATGAAGATATAGTAAATATGACTGACGGTTTTGATACAATTATTGGAGAAAAAGGGATTTCACTTTCCGGTGGACAAAAGCAACGTTTAGCAATGAGCAGGGCTTTAATAATGAATCCTGAGATTTTGATATTAGATGATTCATTATCAGCGGTTGATGCTAAAACAGAAAATATAATTTTAAATAATTTGAAAGAAGAACGAAAAGGAAAGACGACGATAATTACAGCTCATCGTTTATCAGCGGTGGTTCATGCTGATTTAATACTGGTTATGAATGAAGGTGAAATTATTGAGCGTGGTACACATGAAGAACTATTAAGTAAAGACGGTTGGTATAAAGAAACGTACAATAACCAGCAACTAGAGGAAAAGCTGAAAGGAGAGTACCTATAATGAAAACAAAATCAGTATTTTTCAGATTGCTTGGTTATATGCTAAGATATAAAGTTTTAACATTAATAGCATTATTTTTTATATTATCTACAACATTGATAACAACGGCAATTCCGCTGATTGCTAGATATTACATAGACAATTACATAACAAAAACTTTAGCCGGAGCAGGGATTTATCTTCTAATAGTTTACTATGGATTATTTTTACTTCGTGTTATCGCTTCTTTTACTGGTGAATATTTCTTTGCAAAGGTGGCTCAAAGTGTTGTAAGAGACTTAAGAAATGAAAGTTTTGAACATCTTCAAAAACTTGGAATGGCTTATTTTGATAAAACACCAGTTGGGGCTGTAGTATCAAGAGTAACGAATGATACTCAAGCTGTAGCTGATATGTTCGGGACCATTTTTTCTAATTTTTTAAATTCAATATTAATGTTTACTGTGACAATTACCACTATGTTGGCATTAAGTGTTCGACTTACTCTTTTAATGATTATATTTATTCCGATAATGTTAGGGTCAATATATTTTTATCAAAGAATATCCGGTAGATTAGTAGCAATTACAAGGGAAAAGTTAAGTTCTTTAAATAGCAGATTGTCTGAAAGCATAGAAGGAATGAGAATAGTTCAGGTTTTTAATCAGGAAAAAAGATTACTATCCGAATTTGAAGAAATTAATAGAGAACATTTATATTATACAGACAAATGGTTAGTGGTGGATACTTTGTTTCTGCGCCCGGCAATGGCACTTTTTAAAGTGTTGGCTTATGCGGTAATTTTATCTTATTTCGGTTTCACATGGCAAAATTCAATTTTTAGCGCAGGGTTGATTTATGCTTTTATACAATATACTAATCAGTTGTTTAATCCTTTAATAGAACTTATGCAAAATTTTTCTATTCTTCAAGCGTCAATTATTTCAGCTAAACGTGTATTTGAATTAATTGACAATAAAGATTTTGAACCCAAACAACAAGATAAAGATTATAAAATAAAATACGGAAACATCGAATTTAAAAACGTAAGTTTTTCTTATGATGGTAAGAAAGATGTTCTTAAAAATATTTCATTTAAAGTTAATAAAGGGGAAACAATTGCTTTTGTAGGTTCAACAGGTTCAGGAAAGTCATCGATAATAAATTTATTTTTACGTTTTTATGAATTTAATCGTGGAGAAATACTCATTGATGGACAAAATATAAAAGAATATTCAATGAGTGAATTGCGAAAAAACATTGGTTTAGTGTTGCAAGAACCTTTTTTATATCACGGAACAATAGAGAGTAATATAAAGATGTATCAAGATAATTTAACAATTACTGATGTGAAAGAAGCGGCTAAATTTGTAGATGCCGACGAATTTATAGAAAAACTTCCTGACAAGTATCAAAATAAAGTAGCGGAACGTGGCTCAACTTTTTCCAGCGGGGAACGTCAATTACTTGCTTTTGCAAGAACAGTTGCTCTTAAACCTAAAATTTTAATATTAGATGAAGCAACAGCTAATATTGATTCGGAAACAGAAGAAACAATTCAACAATCACTTGCAAAAATGAGAAAAGGTCGTACTACTATAGCAATAGCACATAGATTATCAACTATTCAAGATGCAAATTGTATCTATGTACTTGATAAAGGTATAATTATTGAATCCGGTACTCATAAGCAACTGTTGGAAAAACAAGGAATATATTATAAAATGTATCAACTGCAAGCGGGTATGATGAAATAAAAAGAAAGTTTATAATTATAGATGAAATATGGTGTTTAAAAGAAATATTATTATTTAGTAAATAAATTTTTATACTTACTATTATAGTAACGTGTTGATAATAGTTATAAAATTTGATATAATGTTACACAGCGTAGATGATTTAATATGATTGGAATATATGGACTTATAGATTATACTATGTTATAATTTATTAGATATGGAAAATTTCTAAAAGGAGGAGTGCAATTAATGGTAAGATTTCTAAAAAATGTAGTTTCTGAAATGAAAAAAGTTAGTTGGCCGACGTTAAATGAACTTGTTAGAAAAACATTGATAGTTATAGTTGTAGTTGGGATATTGATGATGTTCAGCTACATAGTTGATTTAGGGATAACGGCTGGAATTAGACATTTTAGCAGATAAGAGAGGTTGTTATGAGCGATACAGTAACAAAAGAATGGTATGTTATTCATACGTATTCAGGATATGAAAATAAAGTAAAAGACAATATAGAAAAACGTGTAGAATCTTTAAATATGGAAGACAAAATTTTTAGAATAGTTGTTCCGGAAGAAAAAGAAATTATTGTTACACCGACTGGGAAGAGAAAAGAAGTTAATAGAAAAACTTTTCCGGGATATGTCCTTGTAGAACTTGTAATGACAGATGATTCTTGGTTTGTTGTAAGAAATACTCCGGGGGTAACAGGTTTTGTCGGCTCACATGGTGGGGGAACTAAACCAAGCCCGTTATTGCCGGAAGAAATTAACTTTATTTTACAACAAATGGGATTATCTAGTGTAGTAGATGTAGATATAGAAATTGGAGATCACGTTCGTGTTATTTCCGGACCATTTGTAGATATGGAAGGAAAAGTAGTTCATTTGGATTTATCTAACTACAAGGTTGATGTTATGATTGAACTTATGGGAAGAGAAACTAAAGTTGAATTAGAACTTTATAATGTGGAAAAATTCTAGGAAAGGAAAAGCTATCTTTTGATAGTCGCTAATAGAGTGAAAAAAATAGCAATTATGATGGACTCTACGGCATATCTTCCGGAAGAAATAAAAAAAGAATTGGATATCCGTACAATTTTTCTTAATATAATTATAGATGGAACTCCTTATAAAGAAATTGTGGATATGCCTGTGGAAAAATATAATGAGTATTTGAAAAATCCTAATAACACATTTCCTACTACCTCACAACCTGCGATAGGAGAAGTGGTAGCCTGTTTGGAGAAATTAAAAAAAGAGGGATATACAGATGTCATTTCGATAGCCTTGTCAAGCGGTATTAGTGGAACATTTTCTTCTTATTCAGTGGCAGGATTAATGGTTGATGGCATTAACGTTTATCCATTCGATTCAGAGATATCATGTTTACCGGAAGGGTATTACGCAATAAAAGCAGCTAAATTAATAAAAGAGGGTAAAAAACCTAAAGAAATAATTACTGCACTAAATGATATGAAAAAAATTTCTAAGGCATATTTTATGGTTGATGATTTATCACATCTTCAACGTGGTGGTCGCCTGAATGGAGCGCAAGCTTTGGTAGGAAACTTGTTACAAGTAAAACCCATTTTACATTTTGAAAATAAGGTGATAGTTCCATTCCAAAAAATTCGTACTTATAAAAAAGGAGTTTCCAGAATATTAGAACTTTTTGATGAATTCTATGAAGAGAATAAAGGAGAGAATATTCGAGTATGTATTCTTCATATTGATTCTCCAAATAACGCAATAGAAATAAGGGATTATATTAAAGATAATTATGTTGGTGTAGAAACGGAAATAGGTGAAATTAGTCCTGTTATTTCTACACATTTAGGAATTGGCTCGATTGCTTTAGGATGGACAATATTATAATAAAAGGAGTATTATCATGGTACAAACAATGATTCATACTTGTTACAGAGTAGCTGATTTGGAAAAATCAATAAAATTTTATGTAGAAGCATTTGATTTTAAAAAGAGTAGAGTAAGAGATTTTCCGGAATATAAGTTTACATTAGTATATCTAACTTTGCCTAATTCCAATTATGAGTTGGAATTGACATATAATTATGATCATGGTTCATATGATTTAGGTAATGGGTATGGGCATATTGCCATATCTGTTGATAATTTGGAAAAATTACATGCAAAACATGTTGAAGCCGGGTATGATGTTACTGATTTAAAAGGATTACCGGGGTTTCCTCCGAGTTATTATTTTATAAAAGATCCGGACGGATATAAAATTGAAGTCATACGTGCAGAATAATATATAAAAATTTGATTTTTGTATGTTATTATGTTACAATTATACTTGTATTGAAATAAATTACCGAAAGGGTGGTGAATTTTGAAAGTTCTCCGCTCTTTTATATTGGATAAAAATTATATATTTATATACAAAATATTATTTATTGCTGATTTTATAGTAGTATGGCAACCTTAAGAATTCTCTTTAATTCTTAGGTTTATGAGTGCCTTTAGCACGAATAAATCTTAGAAGTAAAGTATGCAACAGGAACTTGAATTTCAAGGAATGTAGTGACGATGAAATTCTTAGTTCCCACTGCTAACGTATGCAGTGGATTTCTTAAGGTTCACCTGAGCTTATAATCTCAGGTGAAGCCAGTATTCCACCACTAAGAACAGCAACGAACCTAATAGCAATGTTTGTAAGTAATGGTAAAATGCTAAAAGCATTTTACTTGGAGAATTTTATGCGTCAATTCTTTATTTATGAGTGCTATCTGCACATCATAAATATTAGAAGTGACGTATGCAAAGACACTAGTATCATCAAAGCCATAGGCGTAGATGATACACGTTAGTGTCAACTGCTGACCCGTGGCAGTAGCTACTAGCTAATCTTTTACTCACTTTGTTCGTAAAGATTAGAGTGGCCTTGCATACCTTACTTCTACGAATTAACCTAAGTTAGTTGTAGGCGTCCATACCACTGCTAACCATTGCTGGAATATTTGTAAAATAATATATATTTATTTCAACAGTATATTATATAGTGAAAAAATTGTTAAATGAAGATTGAGAGGTGGTTATTATGAGTATTGTCGAAAAGGTAAAAGTAATTTCCGAACAACAAACTAAAGATACGGAATATTCTCTTTATGATGTTGAATATGTTAAGGAAGGTAATGAGTATTTCTTACGTGTTTACTTTGATAAAGATGGTGGACTTACACTTGATGATTGTGTAGTATTGAGTGAACGGCTTGCGCTTGAATTAGATAAGGAAGATTTTATTAGTGATAAATATTATTTGGAAGTATCTTCTCCCGGCATAGAGAGAGATTTACGTAATTTAGTGGAAGTGGCTGATTCCGTAGGAAAACATGTTTATATTAAAACTTACGAAAAAATTGATAATCAAAAAGAGTTTTATGGTGATATATTGGAAGTCGTTGATAATGAAATAGCGATTGAGTATAAGGATAAGGCTCGTGTAAAAAGAACAAAGATTAATTATGAAAAAATTGCTAAAATTAGATTAGCTGTTAAATTTTAATAAAAAAAGGAGAATAAAAAAATGAGCAAGGATTTGCTTAAAGCTATAAAATTAATTGAACAAGAAAAAGGAATTTCTGAAGATATATTAGTGGAGGCTATTGAATTAGCGTTATTATCAGCATATAAGAAAAATTTTAATGCAGCAAAAAATGTTAGAGTGGATTTTAACAGAACAACTGGTGACTATAAATTTATTATAAGAAAAGATGTTGTTGAAGAAGTATATGATGATAGAATTGAATTTTCATTAGAAGATGCTTTAAAAATAAATCCAGCTTACGAAGTAGGGGATATTTATGAAGAAGAAGATTTTCCTAATGATTTTGGCAGAGTGGGTGCACAAGCAGCAAAACAGGCACTATTACAAAGATTACGAGAGGCTGAAAAAGAAATTTTATACAAAGAATATAGTGAATATGAAGGAGAAATATTATCGGGAACAGTCGATAGAATTGATACACGTTATGTTTATGTGAAACTCGGAAAAATTGAAGCTATTTTAGGAGAGAATGAAAGAGTAAAAGGTGAAATTTATGTTCCGCAATCACCAATTAAAGTATATATCGCCAAGGTAGATAATCCAACACGTGGAAGTAAACCTCATGTACTAGCATCACGTTCGCATCCGGAATTTATTCGTCGTCTATTTGAACAAGAGGTACCGGAAATTTACAGCGGTGTTGTAGAAATTAAAAGTATCTCACGTGAAGCAGGAGATAGAACAAAAATCGCTGTTTATACAGAAGATAAGAACATAGATCCGGTAGGATCATGTGTCGGAAATAAGGGTGAACGTGTAAAAATAATAGTTGATGAATTAAATGGTGAGAAAATAGATATTATAACTTGGGATTCGGATCCTATTAAATTTATCACTAATGCTTTAGCTCCGGCTAATGTTGAGGAAATTATTATTGATGAAGAGGAAAAAATTGCTAATGTTAAAGTAAATGAAGATCAATTATCTTTAGCTATCGGCAAAAAAGGGCAGAATGTCCGTTTAGCTGCAAAATTAACAGGATGGAAAATTGATATAAAAGCAGTTGAATAATTGAGGTGGTACTATGAAAAAGAGAAAAATTCCAACAAGAAGATGTATTTTAACAAATGAAATGTTCCCTAAAAAAGAGTTATTAAGAATAGTAAAAAATAAAGAAGGGGAAATTTCCGTTGATCCAACAGGTAAAAAAGCCGGACGTGGTGCATATGTTGTATCAGATTTAGAAGTAATCGAAAATGCACAAGAAAAAAAACAATTAGAAAAATTTTTCAGTGCAACCTCGGAAGAAATGGAACCAATATATAAGGAAGTTATTAGATTAATATATAGAAAGTCAATACCAAAAAAATAATGAACAAAGTATTTAATTTATTAGGTTTAATGCAACGTGCAGGAAAACTTATTACCGGAGAAGATTTAATAGTAAAGAATCTTAAAAATAAAAAAATAAAATTGTTAGTTATTGCCAAAGACTGTGGGGCAAACACTAAAAAGAAATTAGAAGATAAATCAAATTTTTATAAAGTAGAAAACGTAACTTTTTTCACAGTGGAACAAATTAGTGCTGCTATCGGTCGTGATAATAGAGTAGCTGTAGGAATAACAGATGACGGATTTATAAAAAAGTTTAAACAATTATTGGAAGAAGGAGGACGACAGTAATGAAAAAAGTCAGAGTATATGAATATGCCAAAGAAATCGGAAAACAATCAAAAGAATTAATAAATATACTAAAAGAGGCTAATATCGAAGTATCTAACCATATGTCAATGTTAACACAAGAGGGGTTAGAGAAATTAGACAGTATTTTTAAAAAGAAAATAGATACTAAAAAACAGAATAAAAAAGAAAACAAGCCTCAAAAGAAAAATAACAAACAAAAAAATATTAACCAGCAAGTAGAACAAGAAGGTAAAAAAAGTAAAAAGAAAAAAAATAAAAATAAAAAAGAACGTATAAAAAAATCTCAAAAACAACAGCCGGCTATTATAGAAGTACCGACAGAAGAAACAATTTCTGAAGATACAATCTTAGTTAAAGATGGGATGACAGTTGGAGAATTATCAACAATATTAAATATCAATTCAACCGAACTAATTAAAAAATTATTTATGGAACTTAAAATAATGGCAAATATTAATCAATCATTAACGTTGGAACAAATCGAATTAATTGCCATTGATTACGGTAAAGAAATTCAAGAAGAAGTAGAAATTAATAAAGAAGATTTAGATTTATACTTTGAGGCGGAAGATGAAGAAAAAGATTTAAAAGAGCGTGCACCGATCGTTACAATTATGGGGCATGTCGATCATGGTAAAACCACATTACTGGATACTATTAGAAATACTCATGTAACAGCAGGAGAAGCCGGCGGTATTACTCAACATATTGGAGCCTATCAAGTTCGAGCAAAAAATAAAAAGATTACGTTTTTAGATACACCGGGACATGCAGCCTTTACAACTATGCGTGCAAGAGGAGCAAAAATTACAGATGTAACTATTTTGGTAGTAGCCGCTGATGACGGTGTTATGCCTCAAACCATTGAAGCAATTAATCACGCAAAGGCAGCTGATGTACCTATTATTGTGGCTGTTAATAAAATGGATAAACCGCAGGCTAATCCCGATCGTGTAATGAATGAATTAGTTGAATATGGTTTAATTCCGGAAGATTGGGGTGGAGATACTATCTTTGTGCCTATTTCTGCACTAAAAGGTGACGGCATTGATGAATTGTTAGAAAATATTTTATTAGTAACAGAAATGCAAGAACTAAAAGCAAATCCAAACCGTCTTGCACTAGGTACGGTAATTGAAGCAAAATTAGATAAAGGACGTGGTGCAGTAGCTACGTTATTAGTTCAAAACGGAAGTCTAAACGTTGGTGATCCGTTGGTTGTCGGTAATACTTTTGGTCGTGTTCGTGCTATGATTAATGATCGTAATAAAAATATTCAAACAGCAAAACCGTCTACACCGGTAGAGATTACAGGACTTCAAGATGTCCCGAATGCCGGAGATAGATTTGTTGTATTCGGTGATGAAAAAACTGCTCGTCATATTGGTGAAATTCGTCAACAACAATATATTGAAACAACACGTCAAGCAAATTCTGCTGTATCATTAGATACCTTATTTGAACAAATGAAACAAGGTGAAATGAAAGATCTTAATATTATTATTAAAGCGGATGTGCAAGGTTCTGTGGAAGCTTTGGCCATGTCACTTGCAAAAATTGATGTAGAGGGTGTTAATGTACGTATTATTCACACAGGTGTGGGAGCAATTAACGAATCTGATATTACATTAGCAATAGCTTCTAAAGCTGTAGTAATTGGATTTAATGTACGCCCTGATAATAATGCTAAACAAATGGCACAAACTGAACAAGTTGATATTCGTCTACACAGTATTATTTACAAAGTGATTGAAGAAATTGAATCTGCTATGACCGGTCTTTTAGATCCGGAGTTTGTAGAAAAAGTAATTGGTCTTGCCGAAGTAAGACAAGTGTACAAAGTATCGAAAGTTGGTACTATTGCGGGTGCTTACGTGACAGAAGGAAAAGTATCACGTGATGGGAAAGTACGTGTTATTCGTGATAGTGTAGTTATTTATGAGGGAGAAATCGATACATTAAGACGTTTTAAAGATGATGTTAAAGAGGTTCAAAGTAGCTATGAATGCGGTATGACTGTAGAGAACTTCAATGATATTAAAGAAGGAGATGTCTTTGAAGTATATATAATGGAAGAAGTAAAAAAATAGGAGGTAATAGTATATGTCAGAAGTAAGGGTCAACAGACTTGCCGAGCAAATCAAAAAAGAAATTACTTATGTATTGACCACAAAAGTAAAAAATCATAACTTAGGATTTGTAACTGTAACAGAAGTTGTTTTGACAGGAGATTACTCTCAAGCTAAAGTTTATTACACTGTATTAGGTGGAGAAAAAGAGAAAGAAAAAACAAAAAATTCTCTTGCAAAAATTAAAGGTTTTGTAAAAAGTGAAGTAGCAAAAAAAATAAAAATAAGAAAATTTCCAGAATTTATTTTTGAATACGATACAACAAGTGAGTATGCACTCCACATTGAAAATTTAATTGCAAGTGTTAGTAAAAAAGAAGAAAATAAATAATAAAATTGATAAGCTCATCAATGATTGTGGTGAGCTTGTCAATTATTAACAAAGGAGAGAAGAATGTTACAAGTAACAAATTTAAGTTTACGTTTTGCAGATAGAAAACTGTTTGAAGATGTTAATATTAAATTTACAAATGGTAATTGTTATGGTCTTATTGGAGCTAACGGAGCGGGCAAGACAACATTTTTAAAATTACTTTCGGGAGAGCTTGATTCTCAGCAAGGGCATGTATCATTAGGAAAAGGAGAACGCCTTGCGGTATTACGTCAAAATCACTTTGCCTATGAGGAAAATCAAGTTATCGATGTTGTAATGATGGGGCATGAGAAATTATGGAGTGTTTTGAATCGAAAAAACGAAATCTACATGAAAGATCCGTTTACTGAAGAAGACGGTATTATTGCTGCAGAACTTGAAGGAGAATTTGCGGAGATGGACGGTTGGAATGCTGAAAGTGATGCTGCTCAATTATTAGAAGGTCTTGGAATTGGTGTTGAATATCATCATGTGTTTATGGGAGAATTAGATAATGCGATTAAGGTAAAAGTATTATTGGCACAGGCATTATTTGGTAATCCGGATGTATTGTTACTTGATGAGCCGACCAACGGTCTTGATATCAGTGCTATAAAATGGTTGGAAGAATTTCTAATTAATTTTGAAAATACGGTTATCGTAGTCAGTCATGATAGACATTTCCTAAATAATATCTGTACTCATATCTGTGATTTAGATTTTGGTAAAATTCAACTATATGTTGGTAATTATGACTTTTGGTATCATTCAAGTCAATTAGCACGTCGTATGGCAGAAGATTCTAATAAGAAAAAAGAAGAGCAAATTAAGGAACTTCAGGATTTTATCGCCCGTTTTTCTGCAAATGCTTCAAAATCAAAACAAGCAACCAGCAGAAAAAAAATGTTGGAAAAAATTACACTTGAGGATATTAAGCCAAGTAGTCGACGTTATCCATTCGTTCGCTTTACACCGGATAGAGAAATTGGTAATGATTTATTAATTGTTGATGGTGTTAGTAAAACAATTGACGGTAAAAAAATATTAAACAATATTAGTTTTGTAGCAAATCCAAACGATAAAGTTATTTTATTAGGTGATGAAATGGCAAAAACTACGCTGTTAAAAATTTTAGCCGGTGAACTAGAACCGGATAGCGGGACTGTAAAATGGGGTATTACAACATCACGTAGTTATATGCCAAAGGATAATACAGAATATTTTGAGGGATTAAAACTTTCGTTAGTTGAGTGGTTACGACAATATGCTTCACCGGAAGAAGAATCAGAGGCTTACTTACGTTCATTTTTAGGAAGAATGTTGTTCTCGGGTGAAGAAGCATTGAAAAAAGCTCATGTGTTATCAGGTGGAGAGAAAATGCGTTGTATGTTATCTAAAATGATGTTATCAAAAGCTAATGTTATTTTACTTGATGAACCAACCAACCATCTCGATTTGGAATCAATTACAGCTGTTAATGAAGGAATTATACAGTTTAAAGGTTCTGTATTTTTTACATCACATGATTATGAGTTTATTCAAACAATTGCCAATAGAGTAATAGAGTTGACACCGGATGGGGTCATTAATAAAGAGATGGATTATGAAAACTACTTAAGATTTAAAGGTATAATAGAATAAAAATTTGTATTAAATGAAAACTATTAATAATTAATGTAAATATTTTGTTTATAAAATCACTGCAATTACTTGAAACTTTAATAAATAGATGGTAAAATATCTATATTAGAGCGAGTTGATGATGGTGAAAGATCAATAATTTTAAAATGGCATTAATATAATTTAATACTAAAAATGAGTTGAGTTTTTACTAATCAGGGTGGAACCGCGGAAAATTTTCGTCCCTAGATATGCTTAGCATATCTAGGGTTTTTATATTTTAATTTTAGGAGGAATAAAAATGGAAAAAATTTTATCATTAGCAAAAAATAGAGGTTTTGTATTTCAGGGTTCTGAAATTTATGGCGGTTTAGCTAATACATGGGATTATGGTCCGCTTGGTGTTGAATTGAAAAACAATGTAAAAAAAGCATGGTGGAAAAAATTTATACAAGAATCACCATATAATGTAGGATTAGATGCTGCTATTTTCATGAATCCACGTACTTGGGAAGCATCGGGGCACATTGGTAATTTTAGTGATCCGATGATGGATTGTAAAATTTGTAAATCAAGATTACGAGCTGATAAGTTAATTGAAGAATACTACTTTAGTGAAAAAAATGAAGATGTAATTGTAGACGGATTACCATTTGAAGAATTGGAAAATATTATAAAACGTGAACATATTAAATGTCCTGAGTGTAACGGACATGATTTTACAAATATAAGACAGTTTAATCTTATGTTTAAAACAAATCAAGGTGTTGTAGAAAATGCGACAAGTCAAATTTATTTGCGCCCGGAAACCGCACAAGGAATTTTTGTTAATTTCAAAAATGTTCAACGTAGTATGCGTAAAAAACTTCCGTTTGGTATTGGGCAAATCGGTAAATCATTTCGTAATGAAATCACACCCGGTAATTTTATTTTCAGAACTCGTGAGTTTGAACAAATGGAACTTGAATTTTTCTGCCAGCCCGGTGAAGATTTAGAGTGGCATTCTTTCTGGCGTAATTATTGTGAAAAATGGTTACTAGACCTAGGAATGACAAAAGAGAATATTCGTTTGCGTGATCATGAAAAAGAAGAATTATCACATTACTCAAATGCAACAACCGATATAGAGTATAAATTCCCATTTGGCTGGGGAGAACTTTGGGGTGTTGCCGATAGAACAGATTATGATTTAAAACAACATATGGAATATTCAGGTCAAGATTTATCATATCAAGATTTATCAACAAAAGAAAAGTATATTCCATATTGTATAGAACCGTCTGTTGGTGTTGATAGAGTTTTATTAGCGTTTTTATGCGATGCGTATAATGAAGAACAGGTTGGAGAAAATGATACTCGCACAGTGCTTAAATTTCATCCGGTACTAGCACCGTTCAAAGCGGCTGTATTGCCACTTTCTAAAAAATTAAGTAATAAAGCTGAGGAAATATATAAAGAATTATCAACTGATTTTATGGTAGATTTTGATGAAACGGGTTCTATAGGTAAACGTTACAGACGACAAGATGAAGTAGGAACTCCGTTTTGTATAACATATGATTTCGAATCAGAAAATGATGGAATGGTTACAATTCGTGATCGTGATACTATGGAACAAACTCGTCTTCCAATAAGTGAACTTAAAGAATATATTTCGAAAAAAATAAAATTCTAAAGATTTATTATAAGTTAATCGGAAATATTGTAGGAGCGGAATAAAAAATGTATTTTTTATCCGTCTCCTATATTTAATTTAAGATAAAATTATTATTTGTACATTTGTAAATGATGTGAGACAAAAAAAGTAAAAAATAAATACCGGATATAATAGAATTACATAGAAGCTAGCTTCTATGTAAACCGTATGAAGCCCCCGACGTAAATTACATTATTTGATTAGATTTGCCAGCTTTAATTCCTTAGAGAACATTTCAGATTTCTAAAACTTATTTGTCAAGGATTTGAAAAAGGCGTAGCCCTTGTCCTTGACAAATAAGTTGTGAAATCTATTATCTAACAAGGAATTAAAAAGCCGGCATATTTTTATAGACTCTTTCCGTAGCTCTTTTCTTTTTTCAACAGGAGAAAGCCAATTTAAAGTCTGCATAGGAAGACGGTTAGAGCGATATAGATACTTTTTCATCTGAGATATAAGATCATCATACGAAAAGAAAGATAAATGCCTGTAAAAACGTTCATTATCATTTCTATGACTACGTTCAACCTTACCGTTATGTCTAGGAGTTCTAGGTCTAATAAGTTGATGTTTAATGCCAAGATTATTACACAATACATCAAAAGGGTGTATTCGTTTAGTATCTTTAAAATGTGTAAATTCAAAACCATTATCAGTTTGAATTATCTTGGGTTTATACCCAAAATAATCAATAGCCATTTTAACAAATTGAACAGTAGAGTATGATGATTGTTCTTTAAAAGGGAAAATAAATCTTTCCCTAGTAGCTTCATCAATGATAGTATATTGATAAAATTTATCAGGAATTTTTCCTACATAACAACGTTTAGGAACATATTTCACATCAAGTTGCCATTTTTTACCAATTTCAGTAGGTGTATTATAGGGTTTAGGTTTATAAGGAATTACTTTTTTCTTAGTATCTTTATAAAAACCTAATTTTCTAAGCACTCTAAATAAAGAACAAGGATGTCTTTTATAACCTTTGTTGAATTTAAGTTTAGCATATAATTCAATCATAGAAATATTAGGATTACGTTTAATAAGATTTTTAATCCAAGACAATTCTTCAACTGTATGGGCGTTAGGGTGAATGGAATGAGGTCTATGAGACTTATCTATAAGAGACTCTTTAGTACCGTCATATTTTTTATTCCAACGCAAAAGAGAGGCTTTTGATATTTTATAGCGCCTACAAACAAAACGAATAGAGTTACCATTTCTATAAGTTTTAACTGCAGTTATTCTTGTTTGTAAAGTATGAGGTATATATCGTTGTGTTTTTTCTATATTTTCTGTTATAATAGTTTTCATAAGAGTAAATTCCTTTTTTTGATTTGTAGGTAACTTCATTATACAGGATTTACTCTTCTTTTTTTTATTATATGTCTCACATCTATTGTAACACTACAATTTAATTTAAGATAAAATTATTATTAAACTAGAGATTAAATGTGGTATATGTTATAATATTAATTGTTTAGATGTCTAATTAATTTTAGGAGAAATAAAAGTAAATTTTCGTGAGGTATAAAATGAAATATATATCAGTAGCTGTTGATGGTCCGGCAGGATCGGGGAAAAGTACAATAACTAAGTTGGTTGCTGACAAATTAGGATTTAATTACGTTGATACTGGAGCTATGTATAGAGCATTAACATATAATTTTTTAAAAAATAATTTAACTGAATTATATGAGGAAAAAATAGTTGAATTATTAAAACAAGTTAATTTTGAAGTTAAATTCATAAATGGAATTCAGCATGTTTTTATAAATAAAGAAGATGTGAGTGATAAAATAAGAACGGCAAAAGTGTCGAAATATACATCTTTATTTTCAAAATCTCCCGCTGTGCGTAATTTTCTGATTGACAGTCAAAGAAATTTATCAGAGGTAGGTAATATAATAATGGATGGTAGAGATATTGCTTCTGTTGTCTTACCTAATGCTGATGTGAAAATATTTTTGACGGCAAGTGTAGAAGAACGGGCAAGACGAAGAGTTCTCGATTTTAAAAAACAAGGTATTACAGACGTTGATTTTAAAAATGTTATGAAGGATATTGCAGCACGTGATTATCAAGATGAAAATAGAGAAATTGCTCCCCTTGTAAAAGTTAATTCAGCAATTTTAATTGATACAACGGATTTATCTATAGATGAAGTTGTAGAGAAAATAGTTTTACTTATTAAAAATGTTTTAAATTAGAGGGAGTGTATTTATGTATAAATTTATAAAAATATTACTATCGATTTATTATAGAATATTTTATAAGGTAACAATAATAAATGGTTCAAAAATTGAAAATGCCAAAGGAATAGTTATTTCCGGGAATCATTTGAGTAATCACGATCCGCTTTTATTTCCGGCATTTTTCTCTAAAAATATTCGTTTTATTGCAAAAGAAGAATTGTTTAAAATATTTTTTGTAAAGCAGGCATTAGAGTCAACAGGTGCTATACCGATTAAAAGAGGAACATTTGATAAAACGGCAATAAATAAGAGTATAAAATTATTAAAAGAAGGAGAAGTAGTCGGAATATTTCCGGAAGGTACTCGCTCTAAATCTAAAGAGCTTAGTTTGGGTGAATCACATAACGGAGCGTCATTTATAGCAACAAGGGCAAAAACAAAAATATTACCGTTTGCTATAATACCTAACAAGAATTTTAGATTATTTTCTAAAATAAAGATAGTTGTAGGTGACGAAATAGATGCTACAGCATTAAAAGAATCTGGTAAAACTCATGATGAAATAACAGAGATTTTAATGAACTCTATTTCTAATTTAATTGCTAAGGAGAGATAATATGTATGAAAAAACTATAAAATTCAAATTGCAAAAGAAATTTTTTAACAAGTCGGGATATTTAGATAATAAATATATTTATGAATGGCTTAATCTTGCTAAAAAACATTTTTTTAGTAGTTTAGGCATTAATATTGATAGTCTTATAGAGTATGATTTATATTATGCCGATATTGAAGTAAAATATTCAATAAGAAAAAATATTAAATTTGAAAATCAAGATATCTTTATAAAAGTATGGATTGACAAACATAACGGTGTTAAAACAATTTTTTCTTATGAATTTCTAATAAATGAAGAAGTTATTATTCTAGCTTCATCTTCACATAGCATTTTAAAAATTAATGGAGAAAGAGCTGTTAGAATAGATAGAAACCTTCCTAAATGGGATCAAATTTTAAGAGATGTTGTAAATAATGGAAAATAGTTTAGATAAGATAGCACATAGAATATTATCCCTAGTGCTATTTTATTTTATGATTTATATTTTTTGATAATAAAAATTTAATTTTATAAAAAACCTATATCTATATAGTTATATTTGTTTTAATTAACTACTATTGATAAAACGTATTATTTGTTATATACTTTTATAGTAATTAATGAATAAGTAAAGAAATATATTGAAAGGAAATAATATGATATATTTAGATAATTGTGCAACAACAAAGCCGTATGAAGAAGTTTTAAAAACATTCGTTGAAGTTAACAGCACATATTTCGGCAATCCTGCCAGTATTAATAAATATGGAAAAACCGCTAATAAATTATTAACGGCTGCACGTGAACAAATAGCAAATTTATTGGGTGTTGATAGCGATACTTTATATTTTACATCGTGTGCAACGGAGAGTAATAATATTGCTTTATTGGGAAGCGTAGAACATAAAAAAGATTTTGGTAATCGTATTATTGTTTCTAAAATTGAACATCCATCTGTATTAGAAACGTTTAGGGAATTAGAACACCGAGGTTTTGTTCTTGATTATGTTGATGTTGATAAACATGGATTTATCAATCTTGAACATTTAAAATCTTTATTAACAAAAGAAACGATTTTAGTAAGTGTTATGCATGTTAATAATATTTTTGGTGCGGTGCAGCCTATAGAACAGATAATCAAGATATTAGAAAATTATCCGAAAGTACATTTTCATGTTGATGGTGTACAAGGGGTTATAAAAGAGAAAATTAATTTGACCAAGGTTGACAGCTATTCAATCTCTGCACATAAGTTTCATGGTTTAAAAGGTGTTGGACTACTGTATTTAAAATCACGTCGTACAGTACATAATATTACATTCGGAGGGGGGCAGGAAGCCGGGTTACGAAGTGGAACGGTTAATGTAGCGGGTGCAGTATCACTAGCTAAAGCATTAAGACTATCATTTGAGAAAATAGATATTGCTAAAGAACAACATAAAGTTTTTAAAAAGAAAATTATTGACGAATTGGGACAATTAGAATATGTAGTTTTAAATTCTCCATTAAATGATAATTATGTTAATTCAATATTAAATATAAGTTTACCGAAGATAAAAGGAGAGGCAATAGTTAACGCCCTTAATGAACATGATATAATGGTATCAACAACAAGTGCTTGTTCATCAAAAACATTTCATTTGAATGAAGCCTTGTATGCACGAGGATTATCAAAAGAAAATATCCAAGGAAGCATTAGAGTCAGTTTTTCTTATATGACAACTTTAGAAGAGATTGAAACATTTATTAGCATATTTAAAGAAGAATACAAAAAATTTAAAGAGGTAATAGAGAGTGGAATATAGTCATATTATAATCAGATATGGGGAACTTACTCTAAAATCTGGTAACAGAAATGAATTTTTAAAAAAATTAACAAAAAATATTCGTTATAATTTACAGGGATTAAAAGGATTTCATATTCAAACTAAACGAGATAGAATGTATATTCATTTTGATAACAACGATTATATAGATGAAATCATAGAAAAATTAAAACACATACCCGGAATTCATAATTTTTCACCGGTATTACGTGCTGATTTGAATATAGATAAAGCAAAAAAAATAATAGATAGTTTATTGAATACAAAATTAGATAAAAATTACACATTTAAAATCCAAACTAAAAGATCGAATAAACATTTTGATTATAATACTAATGAATTAAATAATATTTTTGGAAGTTACGTATTGGTAAATTACCCAAATTTGAAAGTAAATGTAAAACAACCGGATTTTATTATTAATGTAGAGGTACGAAGTGAAGGGATTTTTATTTTCACAGATTTTATAAAAGGTGTTGGAGGTTTTCCTGTAAATACATCATCAAAAGCATTATTATTGCTTTCTGGCGGTATTGACTCACCGGTGGCAGCTCATACTTTGCAGGTAAAAGGTGTTGAAGTGGAAATGATTCACTTTCAATCACCACCATTCACATCCCAAGATGCTTTGAATAAAATTTTTGATTTAACAACAAAACTTAGTGAAGTAGTAGGAAGAGTAAAATTACATGTGGTAAATTTTACAGAATTACAAACAGAAATAGTAAAGAGAATACCATCTAATTATACTATGACTTCAACACGCCGTTTTATGTTGAGTATAGCGGAAGAAGTTGCGAAAAAAGAAGATTGTCTTGCTATAGCAACCGGGGAATCATTAGGTCAGGTAGCAAGTCAAACACTGGAATCAATGAACTGCATTAATGCTGTTACCAATATGCCGATATTACGTCCGCTATTAACAATGGATAAAGTTGATATAATAAAAATTGCAACTGAGATAGGCACTTTGAAAATTTCTAATTTACCATTTGAAGATTGTTGTACTATTTTTACACCAAAATCGCCTAAAACAAAACCAAAATTAGAGAAAATAGTAGAATATGAAATGCGTGATGATTATTCAGAACTAATTAAAAAAACTTTAGCGAGTATAGAAACTTATTTATTTGATAAAAATGGAAAAGTAACAACTAAAAATATAGAAATAGAAAAAAATTTACAAGATGAATTTTCAGATTTATTATAAGAAAGAGAGAATTTGATGGAAAAAAAAGTAATCGTAATTGGAGCAGGATTAGCCGGAAGTGAAGCGGCATGGCAATTAGCAACACGTGGTGTTAAGGTAGATTTATATGAAATGCGTCCTAAAAAAATGACACCGGCACATAAAACGAAAAATTTTGCGGAGTTGGTGTGTTCAAATTCATTAAGAGCTAACAATATAACAAACGCGGTCGGACTGTTGAAAGAAGAAATGAGAAGACTTAATTCTATTATTATAGAATGTGCCGATACAACTCAAGTTCCGGCAGGTGGTGCTTTGGCAGTAGACAGAGATCGCTTTTCAGAGATGATAACAGAAAAAATAAAAAATCATCCAAATATCAATATTATAGAAAAAGAAATATCAGCGATACCTAAAGGTGATGTTCCGGTAATCGTGGCTACAGGACCTTTAACTACAGATTTATTAAGTGAAGATATTAGAAAATATACAAACCAAGACGGTCTATACTTTTATGATGCAGCAGCTCCTATTATTGAAAAAGATTCAATAAATTTTGAAAAAGTATATCTAAAATCACGTTATGATAAAGGAGAGGCTGCATATCTAAATTGTCCTATGACAAAAGAAGAATTTTATACTTTTTATAATGAATTGATAAATGCCGAAGTAGCACCGCTAAAAGAATTTGAAAAAGAAATTTATTTTGAGGGATGTATGCCATTTGAGGAAATGGCAAAACGTGGTGAAAAAACACTATTATTCGGTCCGTTGAAACCTGTAGGTTTAGAAGATCCGAAAACAGAAAAAAGACCATATGCAGTAGTGCAGTTACGTCAAGATAATAAAGAAGGGACACTTTATAATATCGTAGGGTTTCAAACGCATTTAAAATGGGGAGAACAAAAACGTATTATTAATTTAATACCGGGATTAGAAAATGCGAATATTGTTCGCTACGGCGTTATGCACAGAAATACTTATCTTAATTCACCACAACTGTTAGAAAGAACATACCGTTTAAAAAAAGAAAAAAATATTTATTTTGCAGGGCAGATGACAGGAGTAGAGGGGTATGTAGAAAGTGCGGCATCAGGGATTGTAGCGGCTTTAAATGCTATATATAATACTGAGGGTAAAGAAGTAATTTTTCCAACGGAGACAATGATTGGAGCGATGGCGAACTATATTGTTGATAATACAAATAAGAATTTTCAACCTATGAATGCAAATTTTGGAATAATTAAACCACTGGAAGAGAAAATAAAAGATAAAAAAGAAAAATATACAAGATATGATAAAAGATCATTAGAAATTTTAGAAAATTTCAAAATTAATTAATTAAATTTCAAAAAAAGTCTTACAATTTTGCAAAATAGGTGTTATAATAAGCAGGGAAGTATTTTTGTAAGGAGAAAAAAATGGCAAGTTTATTACAAAAAACAAGAAAAATAAGCACAATTTTACAAGAAGGAAGACATGACAACGTTGATTTCGAAGCAATGGCAATGCGTCTTAGCCCAATATTAGACTCGGTAGTTTATATATTAGATGTTGAAGGGAATATATTAGGGTATGATTCTATTATTGATTACTCTAATGAAAGAATGGAAAGAATAATCCAAGATAGAAAAGTTCCTAAAGCATATCTGGATGCTACGATGAAGGTTTATGCAACAAAAGTAAATATTCCATTTAAAAATGAACTTTCTATTTTTCCTGAAGAAGAAGAAGAAAGATTTGAAGGTAATACTTATACGGTAATCTTACCAATTCGTGGTGGTGGTGAACGATTAGGTACACTGGTTATCGGTAGAATGGATAGTGATTTTAAAGACGATGATTTAGTCCTTGCTGAATATGCTTCAACTGTAGTTGGGATAGAAATCATGCACGAAAAACAAGATAAAGAAAAAAATCTGGCACGTGATAAAGATATGGTTAATATGGCGTTAAATTCTCTTTCATATTCAGAAAAAGAAGCGATTGAGCATATTTTTAAAGAATTAAACGGAACAGAAGGATTGCTTATTGCCAGCAAAATAGCAGACAGAGTGGGAATTACGCGCTCAGTTATTGTTAATGCACTGCGTAAATTAGAAAGTGCAGGTATTATCGAGTCAAAATCCTTAGGAATGAAAGGAACATATATAAAAGTGTTAAAGGATTATTTCCTAGAGTTAATTTTTTCTAATGAATATTAAAATGTAAAATTGTTATAAACTCTCACATAAAAGGTGAGGGTTTTTACTTAAAAATAAAAATGATTAGTATTAAATATATATCAATAAATTTATTTTTATTATTATTTTTTCAAGATAATATGTTATTATTAATTTATATATATTTTTCTAATATACCTAGTAAAATTTTTAGGAAAAAATGGATATAAATACTTTGTTTTTTTTCTTAAAAATGGTATAATTTTGATAGGTTTTATTGTATTTAATAAATTAATGAAAATTTCAGGGGGAAGATATATGACATATATATTTTTATTTGTGTGTGTCCTTGTTCTTGGTGGTATAGTGGCACTATTTATCTTAAGAAACAGGAAAAAACAAGATTTATACCCTCTTTTAGTTATGAAAGATGAGCTAGAAAGAGAAACGCTATCTGATGATTTGAAGCAGATAAAAGCAATAAATATATCAGGTAAGGCAGAAAAACTTTATGCAAGTTGGGAAAGTGAATGGTACGAAATTCAAAGTATTGATATTGAAGAATTAGATAAAGATCTTTACAGTGCAGAAGGATATATCGACAAATTTAACTTTAAAAAAGCTGATGAAATTATTATGAATAGTGGTGAATTAATCGCTAATATTAAAGATAGAATATCAGGTATAAGAAAAGAAATTAAAGAGTTAGCTGAAATTGAACCTAGTAATAAAGAACTTTATGAGGAGATTGTTCAAGAGTATAAAGAACTTAACCGTGAATTATTAGCTAAACGTCATCAATATGGCACTGCTGCTGAAGAATTTGAATTAGAAATTAAAGAAATAGCACCACAATTAGATGATTTTAAATTGTTAACTTCAACAGGTAAGTACATAGAAGCACAAGAAAAAATTGTACATATTAAAGATGTTGTATTAAATTTGAAAGAAAGAATGGAAATACTTCCGGATCTGTTGAAAGAAATCGAAAAAACATGTCCCGCACAAATTCAAGCACTACGTCTTAAAGTAGAAGAAATGGAGAAAAAAGGTTTTAAATTAAATCATTTAGACATATCAGGTAAAATAGAAAGCAGTGTGTGGCAATTAAATGATGCAAGAGATAAGGTGAAGTCCGGAGATATTGATTTAATAGAAAATATTTTAGATGGAATTTACGATGTAATTGATGAGATTTCAAAAGATTTGAAAAAAGAACTTGAGTATAAGAAATACATTGAAGAAAACTATCGTGAAATTACAAATAAATTAAATTTACAAGACCAATTAAATGAAGCATTGTATAATAATATTCAAGAAATAAAAAATAGATACCAAATTTATCAAAAAGATGAAGAAATGGTAGCAAACTATTATGATGAGTTAAATAATCTGTTGAATATTAAACACGATATTGACGTTTATATTAATAATCAACCGAAACTTAACTATAAAGACTTAAAAGAAAAAGTCGAACTTCTAGGTCAAGGACTTGAGAAGATAGAGGAAGATCAAACGAATTATTCAAGGTATTTAACCAGTCTTCGTGAAGAAGAGGGTATTGCCAGAGAAAAATTATCATTTATTAATCAGGAGAAAGAGGTTATTAAACGTAAACTTGATAATTCCAGAGTTCCCGGTTTTAGCGACAGATTTATTGTTTTATACAAAGATGTAACGGATAGTTACAAGTATGCCTTAGAAGAATTAAGAAAAGAACCTATTAATATAGATTTATTAAAACGTTCCGTAGCAGAAGCAGAGGAGTCATTGGAGATTTATCGTTCTGAAGTAAATACCATCTTAACTGACATAGAATTGATTGAAAAATTAATTCGTTATGCCAACAGGTACAGAAAAGATAATGTTGAATTGCATCAACAACTAACAGTTGCTGAACAATACTATCGTGAATATCGTTATAATAAAACGTTAGAAATAATTAGAAATTCTTTAGATAAGATAGAACCCGGAGCATATGAACGCATAAGGAATTCTATTAAATAAAATAATAAGAAAAGTATTTAATATAGAGTATAAAAATCTATATTAAATACTTTTTTTAGGTTTTATGTAAAATATGGGGCATGAGAAAAAATAAGGATAAAATACTAAATATAGTTGATAGAATTAAAAAAAATTTAGTTATCAAAATGGGTATTATAGATAAATTAGATAATTATATTTAAGACTATATTTATTATTATTTTCTTAATTAACTATTCAACTCATAATTTAATAATTAAAATATTCTTTTATAAAACATAAATATTTTATTATAATTTTCTAATAGTATTTTTTTTTAGATAACTATATTTTTAAAAAAATATTTATTTTAAAAAATATTTTTAATATTATTAAAAAAATAGTCGATAAAATACTGTTTTTTATGCTTTTGTAGTATTAAGTATATAACTTTGTTCATTAGATTTAAGTTAAAAAAATGATGAATATCTATATTAAAAAATTAAAGTAAAATATTAAAGTAAAATTAAGTTATTTTTATTAGAATAAAAAACAGGATCGATTCACCGGAAACGTAGTCAGATAATTCTATGTTTTTAATTCTAATTTAAGGAGGATAGCTAAATTTACTAAGTCTTAATTTATTGAAGTCATGGTATATAATTTTTTATTAATTATAGCCAAATAAAAATTTCATAAATAAAAATTATTAAGAAAGGAACATATATATGTCAATTACAAAACGCGCATGGAATTATATCAGTAGAAAGAAAGTAAAAACTGTACTTATATTTCTGATATTAACATTGATTTCCACTGCATTATTAAGTAGTTTTTCTATTATGTTTGCTACTAATAAAATTGAAAAAAAAATATATGAAATATCAAATACAGGGTTTACTGTAGTTAGCAAAAATGTTGAACAACCTATCACATTAGATGCAGCTAAAAAATTTTTAGAAAATAAAAAAATTTCTAAATACAATTTTAAATATGATACTTTGGCAAAGCTAACAGATAAAAAAGTTGTTGATGTTAAACAAAATGTAACAATAGATGAATCAAATTCTAAACTAAGTAATTTAGTATCTATATTTGGGACAACGGATACAAAATTAGAAAAAGAATTTACAAGTGGAGTTTTTAAATTAGAAAAAGGTAATCCTATTACCGAAAAAGACAACTCAAAGGTTCTTATACATGAGAAATTAGCACAAAAAAATAATTTAAAAGTGGGAGATAAAATAAAATTACGTGGAGTTGCTATAAAGGAAACAAATACACAGGAGAGTAGTGAAGTTGAACTAGAAGTAGCGGGAATTTTTTCAGGACAAAAAAATGAAAAAAATACCGGCTTGAGTTCAGACGCTACGGAAAATACTATTTTTACAGATTATAATTCCAGCCAAAAATTATGGGGTTATAAAGCCAATGATTACAAAGTTACAACGGCAGTATATTTTTTATCTAATCCTAATGAAATTGATAGTGCAGTAGATACCGCTAAAAAAACTCCAATAGATTGGAATGGTGTTGATATTGTGAAAAATAATAAAGATTTTGAAGCAGTTTCTTCATCCGTTATAAATTTTAAAAATATTATAGACGTATTAACATTGGGTATTATAATAGGAAGTGTTGTTGTTTTATCTCTTATATTAATGTTTTGGTTAAGAGAACGAATTTATGAAATTGGAATTTTATTATCGCTAGGTATTTCAAAAATTAAAATTATTGCTCAGTTTATTATAGAGTTAATGATAATTTCAGTATTTAGTATAATTTTATCTTCCACCGGCGGTAATATTGTCGCAAAATATGTGTTTAAAGAATTTATAAACAACGGACAATTTGAAGATGGATCTACATCTATATTCGAAAGTGTTATACCGAAATTAGATTTTACAACTATTATCTCAACGTATGGGATACTAATTCTTATTATACTAATATCAGTAATAGGCACTTCATATATTATTTTACATAAAAAACCAAAAGATATTTTATCAAATATGAGTTAAGGAGATATTAAACATGACAATATTAAAAATTAATAATGTAAGTTATAATTATAACAATTCCAGAGAAAGTGTATTAAATCGTATTAATTATGAATTTGAAAGTGGGAAATTTTATGCAATTATCGGGAAATCCGGTGCAGGAAAATCAACATTATTATCACTTTTAGCCGGATTAGATACTCCCACAAAAGGAGAAATATTATTCAATGATAAGGATATTGCCGAAAGTGGATACAATCATCATAGAAGTAAACAAATTTCATTAGTTTTCCAAAATTATAATTTAATTGATTATTTAACACCGCTTGAAAATATTAAATTAGTTAATAAAGAAGCCGGTAAAGATATATTATTACAGTTAGGTCTTGAAGAAAAAGAAATTAATCGTAATGTTTTAAAATTATCAGGTGGTCAACAGCAACGTGTAGCAATAGCAAGGGCATTGGTGTCAGAAGCACCTATTATATTAGCAGATGAACCTACAGGAAACTTGGATGAAAATACGGCTATGGATATTATCGAAATTTTAATCAAATCAGCAAAAGAGAGAAATAAATGTGTTATAGTAGTAACTCACAGTAATCAACTAGCAAGCAAAGCAGATATTGTTTTAGAGTTAAAAAAACAAAAATTAGTAGAAATTAATAAATAAACATTTTAATTTTATATATGTATTAAGCGTAAGGAGAAAAAATATGTCAATTATAAAAAATGCCATCGCATATGTATGGCGTAAAAAAATAAAAACACTTATTATTTTCTGTATTCTTTTATGTATGTCAACTCTAATATTGAGTAGTGTTTCTGTAAAGAATGCAACAGATACGGCTTCAAAAGAAACTTTAAAAAATATAACGAGCAGTTTTTCTATGCAAATTAACCGTAGGGTTAATCAAGGGACATCAAGAGGTGCCGGTAATCTTAAAGGGAAAGATATAGAGAAAATAAAAGGAACTGAAGGTATTACAGGTTATGTAAAAAGAACAAATATAGTGGCAGATCTAGTAGATCATAAAATTGTAGAAGTACCCGGTGGTTCTGACAATCAAAGCGAAGAACGAAAGAAAAATTTCGGAAGTGCGGTTATGGTAACGGGAATTAATGATTCATCTAAAGATGATAAATTTGTTGCCGAAACATTAAAATTAGTTGAAGGTCGCCATATTAATGAGTCTGATAAAAATGTTACTTTAGTTCATAAAGATTTTGCACAAAAAAATAATATTAAAGTTGGCGATACTATAACATTAAAATCAAACGTTCATGATGCTGATAATGTTAATAAAGCAAATGAAACAACCAAGGTTAAAGTTGTTGGAATCTTTGATGGTAAAAATAAAACATCAGTAACCTACCCGCAAGAATTATATGAAAACATTTTTGTGACAGATACAGAAACTACCAAAAAATTATATAATTTTACAGATGATACTGCAATTTATCAAGATGCCACTTTCTTTGTTAGCGGTGGGCAAAACATAAACAAAGTAATGAACAGAGTAAGAGGAATATCTGATATTGATTGGCAGTCATACACTCTTATAAAAAGTAGCAATAACTTCCCTGCACTTCAATCATCAATTAATGCTATTTATGGTGCAACAAATAATCTATTAGTAGGAGCGCTTATATTCGGAGCATTAGTTCTTACTTTAGTTCTATTCTTATGGATCAATGGTAGAAGAAAAGAGATGGGAATTATGTTGGCATTAGGTATTAGTAAAACTAAAATACTTTTACAATTTATAACAGAAGTTATAATAATAAGTGTATTCAGTTTTATTGCAGCATATTTTACCGGAAATTATGTTAGTAAAATGGTAGGGGACAGTATACTTTCACAAGTAACTAAAAATATTACTAAAAAGCTATCGCTTGAAGGAAAAGGAGCAAATATAGGTGGAGGTGCAGAAGTAGATGGTTTTAATAAAACATTAACAAATCTATCTGTTCATGTTAGCCCTGAGGATATGACTAAAGTTGTAGGTTTCGGATTGATAATTATTATAGTTTCAGTATTAATTGCTTCTATAACATTACTTAGAAAACATCCGAAAGATTTATTAATGGGCGATAAATAGCTTCCAATATATAATTAAAATAAAACACTAACGAAAATGTACCGACCCCAAAAAGTTAGAACAAAAATCTAACTTTTTGGGGTCAGAACAAAAAATGTTAGTGTTTTATTAATTCTTCAATAATTTTCTCAAGTTTCATTGAACGACTTGCTTTAAAAAGTATTACTTCGTTAGGGTGAGTATTCTGCTTTAAGTAATTTGTCACTTCTTCTGTTGTATTAAAGTGAAGTGTGGAAATAGTATTTTTAATATTATCAGTAATATTTTTTGATAAAATTCCAACACTAATTACAAGATTTATATTTTTTGTATTGTCAGTAATATGTTCTCCAACTAAACTATGATATGATATTTCGTTACTTCCAAGTTCAAACATATCTCCTAAAACCAGTGTTTTATAACTAAAATCTGTTAATTCGTTTAAAACATCAATACTTGCTTTCATTGAAGTTGGACTTGCGTTGTAGGCATCGTTAATTATTAATGAATTTTTTTTGTAGGGTATGCTTTCAAGTCGCATTTTAGTAATCTCTTTAATATTACTTATAGCATTTTTTATTTCGCTGTAACTAAGCCCTAATTTGTGAGAAATTGCTATTGCAAACATAATATTATAAAGATTATGTTTACCTTTTAATGATGTACTAAACGGCGTATTTGAAATATTTAATTTAAAATTAATAGATTTACGGGTAATATTATAGTTTTCTAAGATTATATCATTAGATTTTAACTCACCACATGAGATAGATGTTATATTGCTTTGATTTATTAAGTTTTTAATAAGTATTTCATCGCCATTATAGACAAATACCCCATTTTTTTTCATGCCATTAGTAATTTCAAATTTTGCTTTGGCAATTCCTTCACGATTTTTGAAAAATTCAATATGACTTTCTCCTATATTGGTAATAACGGTGAAATCCGGTTCAACTAATTTTGAAAGATAATCCAGTTGTCCAAAATTGTCAGCGCCCATTTCAAGAACAAGTATGTCACTATCTTCCGGAGCGGAGAGAATAGTTAATGGGACTCCAAGTTCATTATTAAAATTTCCAGCTGTTTTATGAACTTTATATTTAGTAGATAATATGGAGCTAATAATGTCTTTTGTTGTAGTTTTTCCGTTACTTCCGGTAATAGCAACGATTTTAACATTTAAAGATTTTAAATAGTGATGTGCCAGTGTTTGTAGTGCTTTTTCACTATTTTCAACATAGATTATGTTTTTATCTAACTCGAAATTAACCTTTAAAGAAAGGGAAGCGACAGCTCCCTTTTTAAAGGCGGTTTCAATATAATTATGACCGTCGACATTTTCTCCTAAAAAAGGAATAAATAAATCTCCGGGTTGAACTTTCCTGCTATCAATAGCTATACCGGTAATGTATTTATCATCTATTAAGTTTACTTTTTTAGCATTTAGTATTTTTACCAGTTCAGTAATATTATATTTCATAAGTGGTATATCCTTATTCTTCAGTTAATAAATTTTGACGATCGCTATAACGTTCTTTTGCTAAAGCAAACAATTCTTCAATTATTTCTGGATAGCTTACTCCCATATTTGCCCAAAGCGATGGAAACATAGAAAATGGAGTGAAGCCCGGCATTGTATTTACTTCATTTATAAATATCTCATCATCTTTTGTTAAGAAGAAATCGGCACGAACTAAGCCGGAACCGCTAATAGCACGAAATGCTGTGGCTGCCATTTCTCTAAATTTAGGGTAGAAAGCTGTATTGATTGGAGCAGGGATGTCCATTCTTGATTGACCGTCAGTATATTTAGTTTCATAATCATAGAATTCAGTTGTAGAGATATTGACTATTTCTCCGGGATCTGTTGTTTTGATTTCATTATATCCCATAACTGCAACTTCAATTTCCTTGGCATCAACAGCACCTTGTTCAACAACGATTTTTTTATCAAATTTTAAGGCTTCTTCAATTCCTGCGATTAATTGTTGTTCGTTACTACAACGACTAATTCCAACAGATGAACCAAGGTTGGCAGGTTTTACGAATACAGGATATTTTAGGTTAGAATTAATATTTTTAACGATTTGTTCCTTATCATTTTTCCATGTGTATTCGATAAAGTGAACATATGGTAGTTGAGGCAAGTTATATGCTTCAAATAATTGTTTCATAATAACTTTGTCCATTCCGGTAGCTGATGAAAGAACATTGTTACCAACATAGGAGATATCCATAATTTCAAGAAGCCCTTGAATAGTACCGTCTTCTCCATTAGGGCCATGAAGAACAGGGAAAACTATATCAAACTTACATCCATTTTCGAACAATAATCCGCTAATATCATTATCAAAATTTGAGAATATTAACTCCTTTTGATTTTCAATTTGTTTTGTTATTTTTTTACCCTTAGCCCAAGCGCCGTCCAATGATATAAAAATAGGAAAGATGTTGTATTTTTCTTTATCAATTGCATTGATAATTGATTTTGCTGTTAGTAGTGATACAGAGTGTTCAGCACTTTTGCCGCCATAAATGATTCCGATATTTTCTTTTTTCATGTTTAATCTCCTAACATTATTTTATACAATATTTATAGTCTAAATAAAAAGGGATATTTAAACTTTCCTTTTATTATATCATAAATTAATAGAGTATAGTAGTTATATGAAAACATTTTACTAATGTTAAAGTTTGTATTTTTCTTTTAGTTCAAAGATAGTATCTCTAAGTTTTGCCGCACGTTCAAAGTCAAATTTTTTAGCCGCAGCGAACATTTCTTGTTCCAGTTCAGTAAGATGTTCTTTGATATTATTGTCGTTAATACTGGTTTTATTTTCAAGTTCTTTAATTTCTTCATCAATATATTCTTTCTTAGCACTAATTGCATCCCTTACATCTTTAATAATTGTTTGTGGTACTATACCGTGTTGCTCATTATAAGCGGTTTGGATTTCACGTCGACGATTTGTTTCTTCAATAGCTTTTTTCATACTACGGGTAATGTTGTCAGCATACATAATTACACGACCGTTAGAATTACGTGCAGCACGCCCGATTGTTTGAAGAAGAGCTTTATCACCACGTAAAAATCCTTCTTTATCAGCATCAAGTATGGCAACTAATGAAACTTCAGGGATATCTAAACCTTCACGAAGCAGGTTTATACCGACAAGAATATCAAATTTTCCAAGACGAAGATCACGTATAATTTCTATTCTTTCCAGAGTTTTTATATCTGAGTGAAGATATTTTACTTTAAGACCATTTTCTTTAAGATAATCGGTAAGTGCTTCTGCCATTTTCTTAGTAAGAGTAGTTACGAGAATTCTCTCACCTTTTTCTATAATTTTTTGTGCTTCTTTTGTCAAATTGAATACTTGATCACTAACGGGACGAACTTCAATAATAGGGTCCAATAATCCTGTAGGCCTGATAATTTGTTCTACAATTTTATTGCTGTGTTCTAATTCATAATCTCCGGGTGTTGCTGAAACAAAAATGGCTTGGTTTAGTTTGCTTTCAAATTCATTATAATTAAGAGGTCTGTTGTCCAATGCAGTAGGAAGTCTAAAACCATAATCAACCAAAACCTGTTTTCTTGCTCTATCTCCATTAAACATTCCACGAACTTGAGGAAGGGTTACATGTGATTCATCAACTACCAGTAGCCAATCTTTAGGGAAATAATCCAATAGAGTATAGGGTGTAGATCCTGGTTCACGCAAAGTTAAATGTAATGAGTAGTTTTCAATACCTGAGCAAAATCCCATTTCTTCCATCATTTCTAAGTCATAGTTGGTTCTCTGTTCTAATCGTTGAACTTCAAGCAATTTATTTTCCATGTTTAGAACTTTTAATCGTTCCTCCAACTCTTTACGAATACGTTTAATTGCCTCTTTAGTTTTTACTTCACCGGCTACAAAGTGACTGGCAGGATAGATGGAAATGTGTTCTAACTCATAAAGAACTTCCCCTGTTAATGAATTAATTTCACGAATTCTATCAATTTCATCTCCAAACATTTCAATACGAATAGAGTGTTCACCATGTGATGCCGGAAAAATTTCAATAACATCACCACGAACACGAAATGTTCCACGGCTGAATTCAACATCATTACGCATATATTGAATATTAATAAGTTTTTCAAGAATTTTATTACGACTTATCTCCATACCAACACGGAGTGATAAAACAAGAGATGCATATTCATCGGGAGAACCTAAACCATAAATACAGCTAACACTTGAAACTATAATAACGTCATCTTGTTCTAAAAGTGATGATGTAGCGCCATGACGAAGCATATCTATTTCATCATTAACAGAAGAATCTTTTTCTATATAGGTATCGGTAGAAGGTACATAGGCTTCCGGTTGAAAGTAATCGTAGTATGAAACAAAATATTCAACACGATTGTTTGGGAAAAATTCTTTTAATTCATTATATAATTGTCCTGCAAGGGTTTTGTTGTGTGCAAGGACTAGTGTAGGTTTACCGATATTTTTAATAATATTTGCTATGGTAAATGTTTTTCCAGTACCGGTAGCACCTAATAAAGTTTGATATTTTTCGTTATTTTTAATACCGGCTGTTAATTCAGCAATTGCGTTGACCTGATCGCCTTTAGGTTCATATTTACTCTGAAGGTCAAAATTAACATGTTGTCTTTTTATTTCCAAATTACTCAATCCTTTATTATTAATTTATTTTTAATAGAATGATAAATTAGTTTTTTATAAAATATTATTAGAAATATTATTTATATAAAATTTCCTTACAATTATATCAAAAATATAGTTTTCTATACAATTATAATATATAATTAAAATAAGTGAAAGAAGTTTAATTCTAAAATATTTTTTAAATACAGAAGAGAAGCAACTGTGTAAAACATTTATATAAAGAATTTGGGAGGTAGTATGGAATTATCAGAGAAGATTTTAGCTTTATTTTTATTAAATGGGCATATTATACTGTCAATAATACTATTGATAGTATTTATCGGTATGATACTTAGTAGAAAAAATAATAATTTAGATGTTATATTAACAATGCCATGGAAAAGATTTATCGTTATTTTATTGATAATTGAATTTCTTTTAATATCTCCATGGGCAATATTTGGATTTTATATGAGTATTTTTACTACTGATGCACCCGGAAGTAGTTTGTTTTATTTGAATTTTTCAATAGTATCTGTACTTGTTACATTGCTGATTTTTATTATATTATTTATATCTTGTTTAATTGGTTCATATAAAAAATATAAATTATATAAAAATTAGTGAGAAAGAAAAAAAATTATATTATTTTGAAAAGAATAATATAATAGAAAAATGAGGGGACTTAAAAACCGTGATTTTATTAGGTTCCCCTCACAGTTCATTAGATTTGGGAAAAATTTTTAAAAGTGTATTTTCAAATCAATGAACTACCTATTTGTTATAAAAAGTATAATATTTTAGGCAATCTCATTTATACTATTTTAATAGCAGTAAAACTTCTTGGTGAAATTACTATTCCAAATGGAGTGGAGTATGATTTGTTGTTTTCAAAAAGAATTTCTCCACTAAATTTTTTTATAAAATGAGCCTCATAATCTAAATTTATTACACATAGTATATTATTTCTTAAATAAGCGATACAATTATTTTCAGTATAAACCAATTCAAAATTAGATTTAAATTTTTCTTTGTGGTTATATCTAAAGTTAGATAATTTTTTATAATGAGATAATAAATCTTCATCTTTATTGTCATGAGTAAAACCTAAACGATTATAAGGATCTCTAAAACCATACATACCTATTTCATCACCATAGTAAATACAAGGAACACCGGGGAGAGTAAATTGAATGAAACTGGCAAATTTTAATAGTTCTTTTGCTTTATTATATTGTTCATAATTTAATTTATAAGTAGGACGTTCATCAACGGGAACATCTTCAGGTTCATCAAAAGCCAACACAGTTAAAACACGTTCAGTATCATGACTTGATAGTAAATTCATTAAGGAATCAAGAGCAGGTTTTGGGTAATTTTCTACCAATAGAGATATTTCATAAGCAAATTTTTCTGCATTACCATTTTTTACAAAATCAATAATCGCATTTCTCCATGGATAGTTCATCACACTGTCCAACTGTTTACCTAAAAAGTAACGACGACGTATATTATATGAGAATTTATTTGTAGCATCTTCCCAAACTTCACCTATAATAAGAGAATTTTCATCGTAATATTTAGTCGTTTCTCTTACTCTATCTAAAAATTCATCCGGAAATTCGTCTGCAACATCAAGACGCCACCCGGAAATTCCTAAATTTTGCCAAAAATTTAGGACACCTGTGTCTTTATTATTAATGAAATCACTATAATTTTTATTCTCCTTTATTACTGTTGGTAAATTATCAAAACCCCACCAAGAATTATATTCATAAGGAAAGTTTGAAAAAGAAAACCAATCATAGTAAGGAGAGTTTTGCGAATTAAATGCTCCAATACTGTCATAATGATTATAGCGATTGAAGTAAATACTATCTGAACCGGTATGGCTAAAAACACCATCTAAGATAATGCGTATATTATCATTTTTAAAATTAGTACAAAATTGTTTAAACTGCTCATTAGTACCGAAATACGGATCAATTTTAAAATAGTCTGCCGTTGAATAACGATGATTTTCAGAACTTTCCATAATAGGATTTAGATAAATGCTTTCTATATTCAACTGTTTAAAATAATTTTTTTCCTCTTCAATGCCTAACAGATTGCCCATTAAGAAATCTTTTGCACTATAATTTTTATGAGTAATATTGGAATGTGGCACAGTATTCCAATCAATATGTCTTATTCTGTCATCTTCATTTTTTGCTATTGTTGCCTCGTAATTATCACTTTTTTTAAATCTATCCGGAAAAATTTGATACATAATCGATCCTTTATACCAATTTGGAGTTTTATAGTTTTTATCATAAACTGTTAATTGCCAATCGGTATAAGAATGTTCATCATGTACTAATTCGGCATTTAATAGATTATTTTTTAAATAGGCGATAATATTATCAAATTGAAATTCAAAGTGATAAAAATACAACCCAGTTTCCAATTTTTCAAATTCTACTGAATATTTGTTATAATTATTTTTTTCGTTGTTTTTAAATGTTAAACTTTTAGAAATAATCTGTCCTGTAAAATCATTTTTTATGATAATTTTCAAATCATGAAAGAAAAAATTATCTTTTATTAAAATTTCAAATTTAATATTTTCATCATTAGTAACGGCTCCCTTAGGAAATTTATTTTGAATAGGATTGTAAATAATCATTTTTATTCTCCATTTATAAATGTATTAAAATCATATCTATTGTATTACAAAAAACAAGTAAAGTAAATATAGAAAAACTACTAAAAAATTTTTTATATTTGAAATTAATAAAATATAAAAAATAAAAAAAATCATTAAATTCTTTTGATAAAAATAAGATTTATGCTATAATGAAAATGTAAAATAAAAGTGAAATTTTTTTATAATTAATGCTAAAAAATAAGTTTTATTCTTGAAGTATAGGTTTTATATTTTTTTAGCAAATGAAGAAAACGTTTCCTGAAAATATTATAATTAGGAATAGGAGGTAATATAGTGGATAATGTGGCGGAATATTTATTTCATGAGGGAACAAATTATCATTCATACGATTTTTTAGGTTCCTTTCTGAGTGAAGATGGATGCACATTTAGAGTATGGGCACCAAACGCTAAAAAAGTTTATGTTACGGGAGAATTTTGTGGTTGGAAACCGAAAATTCATGAGATGAAACGAATTAGCAATAAGGGTATTTATGAAATCAAATTACCGAATATAAAGCAATATGATAGCTATAAATATTTTATAGTAACCTCGAGTGGAAAAGAGTTATGGAAAGCAGATCCTTATGCAAGACACTCAGAAACAAGACCCGAAACCGCATCAAAGGTTTATAAAGATTTTTCTTATCAATGGCATGATGAAAAATGGATGAAAAAAAGAACGATACCTTATACGGAACCGATGAATATATACGAAGTTCATCTTGGTTCATGGAAACATGATGAACTTGGAAATGAATTAAGTTATCAGGCTTTAGCAGAAGAATTAGTTTCCTATGTAAAAGAAATGAATTATACCCATATAGAATTAATGCCAATAACTGAATATCCTTACGATAAATCTTGGGGGTATCAGGTAACAGGATATTTTGCTCCTACGTCAAGGTATGGAATACCGGAAGATTTTATGTATTTTGTTGATAAGTGTCATCAAAATAACATAGGCGTTATTTTGGATTGGGTTCCCGGACATTTTACAAAAGATGAACATGGGTTATACGAATTTGACGGTACGCAATGTTATGAATATTCAGACGTTAGAAAAATGGAACATGCTGGTTGGGGTACAAGGGTTTTTGACTATGGTAAAAATGAAGTTAAATCTTTTTTAATATCAAGCGCTGTTTACTGGTTGGATAAATTTCATATAGACGGACTTAGGGTAGATGCGGTTAGTTCGATGATTTTTTTAAATTACTGTCGTGATGATGACGAATCTGCTCGAAATATTTATGGAGGCTTTGAAAATTTAGAAGCTATAGATTTTTTAAAGACTTTGAATAATCACGTAAGAGAATATTATCCAACCGTCATGATGATTGCCGAAGAATCAACGAGTTATCCAAAAATTACAGTACCGGTAGAACACGGTGGACTTGGTTTTAATTTTAAATGGAATATGGGGTGGATGAATGATAGCCTTAATTATCTTGAAATTGATCCCTTTTTTAGAAACGGTTCACATGATAAATTTACATTTTCAATGTACTATGCTTTTTCGGAGAATTTTATACTACCAATCTCGCACGATGAGGTGGTACATGGTAAAAAATCCTTATTAGATAAAAGCCCTGTAGCTTATGATGATAAATTTAATAATTTTAGAGCATTTTTAGGTTATATGTTTGCTCATCCCGGCAAAAAATTGACATTTATGGGAATTGATATTGCTCAATTTATTGAATGGGATGAAGTGAGAGAACTTGATTGGTTGCTTATGTTATATCCAAAACATGTAGCTACACATCGCTATGTAAAAGAGTTAAATAAATACTATAGACAAACGTCGGCTTTTTGGCAAAACGATGGTGATTGGAGCGGTTTTAAGTGGCATATTGTTGATGATAAACAAAATGAAGTTTTTGCATTTTTACGTAAAGATAATAATGATAAAGAAGTGTTGGTGGTATCCAATTTTTCAGGTCAAACTTTAAAAGGTTATGAAGTTGGTGTAGATGCTTGGGGAAGTTATAAAGTGGTACTTAATTCAGATGCAAAAAAATATGACGGAAGCGGATTACAAAATAGAAATTTAAAAACAGTTAAAAAAGAAAAAAATAATTTTAAATATACTTTAAGTATAAATATTCCACCTTATGCAACATTATATATAGAGAAAAAATACTAAACTTATAGATGGGAGATTATACAATGGTGCGAAAAAAAGAAATAGTGGCGATGTTATTAGCAGGCGGACAGGGAACAAGATTACAAGTATTAACAAAAGATATGGCAAAACCGGCGGTACCGTTTGGTGGAAAGTATCGAATTATAGATTTTCCATTATCTAATTGTGCAAACTCCGGTATTTCGACAGTAGGTGTGTTAACTCAATTTATGCCACTGGAGTTAAATTCATATATGGGGAATGGTCAACCATGGGATTTAGATAGAATGGATGGCGGTTTATCAATTTTACCGCCATATACAGCAGGTAAAACGGGAGAATGGTATAAAGGAACTGCAAATGCAATTTATCAAAATATAAATTATATTGAACAGTATAATCCGGATTATGTACTTATCTTGTCGGGAGATCATATTTATAAAATGAATTATAAAGAAATGCTTGATTTTCACAAACAAAAGGATGCGGACTTAACTATTGCGCATATTAATGTGTCAATAGAAGAGGCGAATCGTTTCGGTATTTTAAATACGGATGAAGAATTACGTGTAACAGAATTTTTGGAAAAACCGGAGCATCCGATTTCAACAAAGGCATCTATGGGGATTTATATTTTCAGTTGGAAAGAATTGCGTGAATATTTAATTCGTGATGAAGAAAATAAATATAGTGAAAAAGATTTTGGGAAAAATATTATACCAATGATGCTTAACGAAGGAAAGAAAATATATGCATTCCCATTTGCAGGATATTGGAAAGATGTAGGAACTATTGAAAGTTTGTGGGAAGCTAACATGGACTTAATTAAAAACAAAGAAAACTTTAATATTGATGATAAACTTTGGCGTATTTACTATCGTCACGCAGGGGTTATGCCACAGTATATCGGTAACACGGCACGGGTAAAAGAGTCTATGATTTCTGATGGAACATCTGTTTTGGGAAATGTTAACAGTTCAATTATTTCTTCAGGTGTTACAATAGAAGAAGGAGCAGAAGTAGTTGGCAGTATTATTATGGAAAATGCACATATTGAACAGGGAGCAAAAGTTTATAATTCTATTGCAGCAGAAGGTGCTGTTATTAAAGCATATGTAGAAGTAGGGCATAGAGATATTGTTTTAGGTCATGAGATGATTACCATTATAGGTAAAGATGAAATTGTATATGAAAATAGAAAGGCGGGGGAAATTTGATATGGTAAATGCCTTTTGTATATTGTTCGCAGATAGTTATAAAAAAAGCAATGATTTGCAAGGATTGGTAAGAGATAGAACACTTGCGTCGTTACCGGTTGCATCGAGATATAGAATGGTGGATTTTATGTTGTCGTCATTGGTTAAGGCGGAAGTGCCGAATATAGCAATCGTCAGTAATCAAAACTATAAATCATTAATGGATCATGTAGGTTGGGGGAAAGATTGGGATTTAAATCGTAAAAATCGTGGACTTAAGTTCATTACCCCTTTATCAAATCATTTATCAACACGTGTGGCACGCAATAAAATAGAAGCATTGAGTAATACAGTGGTATATGCAGATAGTTTATTGGAAGAATATTGTATTCTAGTGGATTCTAATATTATTGGTAATATTGACTTTAAAGAAATGTTAAAATATCATTTAGCTACTAATGCAGATATAACACTTGCGTATACTTATAGACAACCTAATATTGGTGAATCACAAATTATTTTTGATGAAAATAATCGCGTGTATGACAGCTTATATCATTTTAACGGTTCGAATGAAGTATGTGCAACGCAAGTTAAAATTTATAATATGACTAAAGAGTTATTTAAAGAGGTTGTAAAAAAGGGATTAACACTAGGTTGGGAAGATATACTGTTAGATTATGTAGCTAAAAACTTCCACCAGTTAAATGTTTATGCCTACGAAATAACAGGGTATAGTATGACTATTAATACGGTGAAATCATATTTTGAATTTAACAGAGATTTATTAAATCGTGATAAATTAAATGAAGTATTTTTATCAGGGACGGATATACTAACGCGGGTTCAAGATAGTGTACCTACACGTTACGGAGAACATTCTGTAGTAAGTAATTCATTGTTGGGAGATGGTTGTGTAATCAAAGGAACTGTTGAGAATAGTATTTTATTTAGAGACGTGGTAGTGGAAGAAGGAGCAATAGTAAAAAATTCAATTATTATGCAAAATGGAATAATTAATCGTAATGCATATGTTGATTATATTATTTCAGATAAATTAGTTGAAATATCAGAAGATATGAAACTAAAAGGTGCAGAAAACAATCCTATAATTATTGAAAAAGGAAAAAGAGTATAATATACGAGGTTAGAGCATCGCCGGGTTATATGAGGTTTTCGATTTTGGGGAGAAAATGAAGTATAATGAAGTTAATAAGACTATATGGTGATGTTTTAAACTTTTTGTATTGATTAATAACAACTAAGGAGATGTTATAATGAAAGTGTTATTTGTGGCAGCAGAGGCTGCACCTTTTGTTAAAGTTGGCGGACTAGGTGATGTAATAGGTTCGTTACCAAAAGCATTGCAAGATGAAGATGTTGAAGCAAGAGTAATTTTACCGTTATATACTTCAATTGATAGAGAAAAATTTAATTTACAATATAAAAAACATATTTTTATTAATTTAGGTTGGAGAAAAGCATACTGCGGTATTTTTGAAACGGAAATTGATGGTGTAAAATTTTATTTTATTGATAATGAACAATATTTTAATCGTTCGAGTATTTATGGACAAGATGATGATGGAGAGCGTTTTGCATTTTTCTCAAAAGCGGCATTGGAAATATTACCTCATATAGAATATAAACCGGATGTTCTTAATGCTAACGATTGGCATACAGCACTATCAGTTATATATTTAGATGATTTGAAATCACGTGGTGAAAATTTTTATAATAAAATAAAAAGTGTCATTTCAATTCATAACATAGAATTCCAAGGAATATTCAATCCATATGATATGGGAGATTTATTCGGTTTAGATAATAAATATTTTGATGCATTAATTAATAACGGTAATTTGAATTTATTAAAAGGTGCTATTCAATTGGCGGATTGTATTAATACGGTGAGTGAAACATATTCTCATGAAATTTTAGAACCGTATTTTTCTTATGGTTTAGACAGTATATTAAGGGTTGAACAAGGGAAACTACATGGTATTGTTAATGGTTTAGATATAGACAAATTTAATCCAAAAACAGATAAACAACTTTATAAGAATTACGATTTGGAAACTATTAAAAATAAAGTACAAAATAAATTAAAATTACAAGAAGAAATGGCGTTGGAGATAAATGAAAATATACCGATGATAGGTATGGTAACCCGCCTTACACATCAAAAGGGAATTGACTTATTATTGCATGTAGCTGATGAAATTTTAAAATGCGGAGCGCAGCTAATTATTCTCGGTATAGGTGATAGTCATTATGAGGATGCGTTACGTTCTTTAGAGTTTAGACGTCATGATAAAGTGCGCAGTTTAATCATGTTTTCCGGCGAAATGTCGGCAAAGATATATGGAGCATGCGACATGTTTCTTATGCCGTCAAAAACAGAACCATGTGGATTGTCACAAATGATTTCAATGCGTTACGGTACTGTTCCGATCGTTCATCGTGTAGGAGGATTGAAAGATACTGTTGAACCGTTTAACGGATCTCAAGGCACAGGATTTACTTTTGAAACATTTGATGCTTATGATATGTTGGATGCGATTTATAGAGCAACGTATTGCTATTATCAAGAACGTTATAACTGGAATAAAATAATAAAAAACGCCATGCAACAAGATGTTAGTTGGAAAAAATCAGCAGTAAAATATATAAATATGTATAAGTTGATAGTTTAATAATATTTAAAATGTAATAAGTATAGAAAAATATAATTTAGGAGAGATAGATGAGGGCAAAAAAATTTGAAATAAAAATAGAAAAATATTTAAAAAGACAATTTGGAATAACAATTGATGCAGCAAGTAAACGTCAAATATATGAGGCTGTTATGAGTACGGTACGGGAAGAATTATCGGAGAAAAAATTTGCATATGAACAAGAATTAAAGAAAACTAAACAAAAACGTGCATACTATATGTCAATGGAGTTTTTAGTAGGACGTACGTTACGTAATAATTTATTTAATTTAGGATTAGAACAAGAGGTTAAAGAATATTTAGCGAATAATAATTTTTCATTAGATGAAATTTATAATATTGAACCGGATCCGGGATTAGGTAACGGCGGACTTGGTAGACTTGCTTCATGTTATTTAGATGCTTTGACAAGTAATGATTATCCGGTAACGGGATTTTCTATTTTATATGAATATGGTATTTTTAAACAAGTTATTAATAATGGATGGCAAGAAGAATTTCCGGATTATTGGTTGGATCTTGGAAAATACGGTCTAGTATATCGTAATGACGAAGAAGTTGAAGTACGTTTTTATGGATATGTTGAGGAAAAATTAACCGAAAAAGGTTTTACCGTTGAACACAAGAATTACACGGCAATCCAAGCCGAACCATATGATTTATTAATATCCGGTTACAAAACAGATAGCGTTAATACTTTAAGACTATGGGAAGCAAAAGCAAAAACCGGGTTTAATATGAAATTGTTTGAAAAAGGTGAATACTCCAAATCATCAGAAGCAGAAGCAATCGCTTCTTCAATTTCTAAATTATTATATCCTGCCGATAGTACAAATGAGGGTAAAGAATTGCGTATTAAGCAACAATACTTTTTTATCAGTGCATCACTTCAGCAATTGATAAAGAATCATTATAATGAATTTGGTACTTTAGAAAATTTATCTGAGCACGTAGCGCTACATATTAATGATACCCATCCTGCAATGGGAGTACCGGAGTTAATGCGTCTTTTATTAGATGAATACGGATATTCGTGGGAAAAAGCGTGGGAAATTACAACAAAAACATTTGCTTATACTAATCATACTATTATGTCAGAAGCCTTAGAAAAATGGTCGGTAGATTTGTTCAAGCCATTATTACCGCGTATTTACTCAATTATTGAAGAAATTAATAAGCGTTTTTGTGCTTGGGTATTGGAACAAGGTAAAGGATATACTCTAGCTCAAACGGCTATTATTTATGATAATCAAATAAGAATGGCGAACCTATCTATAGTTGGTAGTCATAATGTGAATGGGGTATCTAAATTACATAGTGATATATTGGTAGAGTCGACATTTAAGGCATTTAATGAATTATATCCAACTAAATTTGGAAATGTAACGAACGGTATTGCTCATAGAAGATGGCTGGGTCAAGCAAATCCTGAATTAGCAATCTATTTGGAAAAACTTATTGGTAATGATTTTATTAAAGATTTATCAAAAATTAACAAATTAAATAACTATGTAAACGATAAAAAAGTTATTGAACAATTAATGAAAATTAAAAAAATTAAAAAAGAACAACTTGCTGAATACATTCAAAATACAACCGGCATAACAGTCAATCCAAATTCTATTTTTGATGTTCAGGTAAAACGTTTGCACGAATATAAACGTCAGCTATTAAATGCGTTACATATTGTTTATTTATACAAAGAAATTAAATATAACGGTTTAAGACCTGTACCAAGGACATTTATTTTTGCGGCGAAAGCATCATCAGGATACCAAATGGCAAAAAATATAATTAAATTTATTCATTCGATTTCTCAAATGATTGAATCTGATGAATTAGTCAGGGAGTATATTAAAGTAGTATTTTTGCCGGATTATAAAGTTATATTAGCAGAAAAAATTATTCCTGCCGCTGACATAAGCGAACAAATTTCTCAAGCCGGAAAAGAAGCGAGTGGAACGGGAAATATGAAACTTATGTTAAATGGAGCGATAACTCTTGGAACATTAGATGGAGCAAATGTCGAAATTTGTGAGGCTGTTGGTCATGATAATATTTTTATCTTTGGTTTAGAAACATCACAAGTTAATGACTTAAATCTACGTGGGTATAAGTCGTGGGAATACTACAGCAGTTCTCCACGTATTAAAGAAACGTTAGATTTTATTCGTACGATGACAGTTGGTGGAATGAATTTTAGCTTTATCGTAGATTATCTCTTAACACAAGATAATTTTATGTGTTTAGCAGATTTTGACAGTTATGTAGAAATGCAAGAAAAAGTTTCTAAAATTTATCAAGATAAAGAAAAATGGGGACGTATGAGTTTAATTAATACAGCCAATGCCGGTATTTTTTCAGCTGATAGAGCGGTTGAAGAATACGCAAAAAATATTTGGAATATAAAAAAAGTAAAATAACAAGCTTTATGTAGAATACAAGATATGAGAAAAAATAAGGATAAAATACTAAGCGGTCACAGATAACTGCTTAGTATTTTTATATATTAACCATTATAGTTTCAAAATACCGAAAAGAAAAATTATAAATATAATAAAAGTAGCCGAGCAAATAATTTATAAAGATTTTATAATTAAATCTTTATAAATTGAGTTTAAATTTTTTGAAAAATAGTTATTTAATATTGTACATTTGTAAATGATGTGAGACAAAAAAAGTAAAAAATAAATACCGGATATAATAGAATTACATAGAAGCTAGCTTCTATGTAAACCGTATGAAGCCCCCGACGTAAATTACATTATTTGATTAGATTTGCCAGCTTTAATTCCTTAGAGAACATTTCAGATTTCTAAAACTTATTTGTCAAGGATTTGAAAAAGGCGTAGCCCTTGTCCTTGACAAATAAGTTGTGAAATCTATTATCTAACAAGGAATTATAAAGCCGGCATATTTTTATAGACTCTTTCCGTAGCTCTTTTCTTTTTTCAACAGGAGAAAGCCAATTTAAAGTCTGCATAGGAAGACGGTTAGAGCGATATAGATACTTTTTCATCTGAGATATAAGATCATCATACGAAAAGAAAGATAAATGCCTGTAAAAACGTTCATTATCATTTCTATGACTACGTTCAACCTTACCGTTATGTCTAGGAGTTCTAGGTCTAATAAGTTGATGTTTAATGCCAAGATTATTACACAATACATCAAAAGGGTGTATTCGTTTAGTATCTTTAAAATGCGTAAATTCAAAACCATTATCAGTTTGAATTATCTTGGGTTTATACCCAAAATAATCAATAGCCATTTTAACAAATTGAACAGTAGAGTATGATGATTGTTCTTTAAAAGGGAAAATAAATCTTTCCCTAGTAGCTTCATCAATAATAGTATATTGATAAAATTTATCAGGAATTTCTCCTACATAACAACGTTTAGGAACATATTTCACATCAAGTTGCCATTTTTTACCAATTTCAGTAGGTGTATTATAAGGTTTAGGTTTATAAGGAATTACTTTTTTCTTAGTATCTTTATAAAAACCTAATTTTCTAAGCACTCTAAATAAAGAACAAGGATGTCTTTTATAACCTTTGTTGAATTTAAGTTTAGCATATAATTCAATCATAGAAATATTAGGATTACGTTTAATAAGATTTTTAATCCAAGACAATTCTTCAACTGTATGGGCGTTAGGGTGAATAGAATGAGGTCTATGAGACTTATCTATAAGAGACTCTTTAGTACCGTCATATTTTTTATTCCAACGCAAAAGAGAGGCTTTTGATATTTTATAGCGCCTACAAATAAAGCGGATAGAGTTACCATTTCTATAAGTTTTAACTGCAGCTATTCTTGTTTGTAAAGTATGAGGTATATATCGTTGTGTTTTTTCTATATTTTCTGTTATAATAGTTTTCATAAGAGTAAATTCCTTTTTTTGATTTGGTGTAACTTCATTATACAGGATTTACTCTTCTTTTTTTTATTATATGTCTCACATCTATTGTAACACTACATTTTTGAAAAATAGTTATTTAATATTTATTTGACACGAAAGTATTCTAGTGCTAGAATAATAATATGAAAATATCATTAACAGAACAAATAATACTGGGACTTTTAGCAGAACAACCACAGCATGGTTATCATATAGAAAATTTAATCACTGAAAGAGGTATGAGAAAATCGGCAGAAATCGGTTTTTCTTCTATCTATTATGTACTTGAACGTCTGGAGAAAAAGCAATTAGCAACCAGTCTTTCAACTAAGGGAAAGGAGAAAAAACAATATAAGATAACGGACTTGGGAATGGAAGTGCTAAAAGAAAAAACAAAAAATCAAATTTCAGAAAGAAAACCTGCTAATACACATCTTATGACAGGATTAGCTACAAGTCATTTAATTAATACATTAGAACTAATAACTGCTTTAGAAGACAGACAAGCTGTATTATTAACAGATTTAAAAATTCTACAAGAAAAAATGAAAAAAGGTAGCAATGTCCAAGCAGCAAGACAATTATTTAGCTTAAGTGAAGTATTATTGAAAGCAGAGTTAAGTTGGATAAAAAATGAATTGGAGAGATTAAGAAAATGAAAATAACAACGAAAGCGTTTATAGGGCAACACTGTGAAAGTACAGCAACAGGAACTTTATTAAATCAACTAGGAATTGAATTAAGCGAACCGTTACTATTCGGTTTAGGACAAGGATTGGGCTTTATTATATGGAATATGAAAAATATGGATTTTCCTTTTATAGGAGGGCGTATTAAAACAGATTTACTAACAAAAAATATAGCACAAAATTTGAATCTCAAATTAACCGTCAAAGAAACAACATCAAAAATAAAAGCATGGAAAGAGGTAAAACAACTACTTGATAGTGGGAAGGCTGTTGGTTTAAAATTAGATTGCTATCACTTGGAATATTTTAAAAATCCGCCCCATTTCGCAGGTCATTATGTTGCGATACTTGGATACGATGATAAAAATACTTATTTAGTTGATACAGTTCAACAAGGTTCTGATGTGAAAACATCATTAGAAAGTTTAGCCATGGCACGAAGTGAAAAAGGACCTATGTCATCTAAAAATTTATATTATATCCTTGAAAAAGATAATGATATAATACCATTGAAAGAAGCAATTATAACCGCAATCCGTAATAATGCACATACTTATCTGAATCCACCTATTAAGAACTTAAATTATAAAGGTATTGAGAAAGCAAGTAAAGAAATTATAAAATGGTTTGATAGATCAACAAATAGAAAATTCGAGTTTTCAACTTCTGCAATGCTAATGGAGAGATCAGGAACCGGTGGAGCGTTATTTAGAAATATTTATCGTGATTTTTTGCACGAAGCATATCAAATAACAAATAATCAAGTTATTAAACATGCGTATAATGAATTTATCGACATTGCTAAAAAATGGGCAGAGGTAATTTCTCTATTTGAAAAAATAGGAGAAACAGATGAACGTATCTGCGTTTTACAAGCTGCTGATATATTAAAAATTATTTCAAAAAAAGAAAAAGAGACTATGGAGTTACTGAAAGATATTTAAGTCATTATTTTATTTATCATGATAATGATATGATGTAGAATAAAAGGAAATTTTTACAGTAGAATATAAAAATGTCAGTTGATAAAAAATTAAGAATATAAGGAGCGATTTAAAAGTTAAAAATTCTAGTATAATTTACTCATTAGTAGTTATACGTTATGGTAAATTGATTTAGAGATATATTTTAAAGAGTTTTTCTTAAATTTAATGAACTGTGTGGGAGCGATCATATAAAATTGATTTCTAACGAAATCACGATTTTAGGTCGTTCTCTATTTTTATTAATTTAACAAAGGACAAGTTAACGCATAGCCAAAAATCATACAATATGGTAAAATTAAACATAAGTGTATATGAAAATAATAATTTTTTGATTTTAAAAGTAATAATAATAAATTAGAAAATAATTTTTATAATCAATATTAAAGAATATGTTACTGGATAAAGAGGTAGTTATGACAAAAGAACGTGCGGATATCCTTTGCGTCAGTCAAGGATTATTTGATTCAAAAGAGAAAGCAAAACGAGCCATTATGGCAGGTATAGTATATAATGATAATATAAGAATAGATAAGGCGGGGGAGAAAGTAGATTTTACTGCTACACTTCGTATTAAAGGGAAACAAATGCCATATGTAAGTCGAGGCGGTCTTAAATTGGAAAAAGCAATTAGTGAATTAGGTTTTGATGTAAAAGATAAAGTTATGCTTGATATCGGTTCATCAACCGGCGGGTTTACCGATTGCGCTTTACAACATGGTGCAAAATTTGTTTATGCACTTGATGTAGGAACTAATCAGCTGGTTTGGAAACTTCGGAATAATGAACATGTTAAAGTTATGGAACAAACCAACTTTCGATATAGTGTAAAAGAAGATTTTAATATATATCCGATTGATATAGCATCTATTGATGTATCGTTTATTTCATTGTCATTAATTTTACCTAATCTTGCTGCTATAATTAATGATAACGGAATGGTGTGTGCATTAGTTAAACCACAATTTGAAGCCGGACGTGATAAAGTTGGTAAGGGTGGAATAGTGAGAGATAAGAAAATTCAAACAGAAGTAATTGAAAAAGTATTATTACTTGCTAACAGCGTCGGTTTTAGTATGATAAACTTAACATATTCTCCTATTACCGGTGGAGAAGGGAATATTGAATTTCTTATGATACTTAGTTATAATGCTAAAAAAGATATAAATAACGGTAGTATAAATATTGAGCATGTAGTAAATAATGCTCATAATCACTTCAAATAAAATAGGGGGAAGGTACGTGTTAATACAATTAAATATTAAACAGTTTGGTATTATTGAACAAGCGACGCTTGAATTAAAAAACGGATTGACTGTACTCAGCGGTGAAACCGGAGCGGGAAAATCTATGATACTCGCAGCTATATCCCAACTTTCAGGGCAAAGGACATCAACTTCTTATATAAGATACGGAGAAGATAAGGCAAGTGTAGAAGGGGTATTTGATTTTCCAAAAAGTAAAGAAGTAGCAAAAATATTTAAAGAGTTAGACCTCGGTGTAGAAGATGATGAAGTTATTATTATAAGACGTGATATATACAGTACAGGAAAAAGTATTTGTCGTATTAATGGTATTGTTGTAAATCTGGCAACATTGAAAAAAGTAACCGCTTATCTATTGGATATTCACGAACAGCACGATAATCAAGTATTATTAGTTGAAAAAAATCACTTAAATTTAATAGATACTTTTTCAAAAGAAACAATAATACCGATATTAGTAAAATATAAAGAAAAATATAGAGAGTATAAAGTAATACAAGAAAAAATTTCCAATTTGAAACGACAAGAGAGTGATGTTTTACAAAAGATAGATTTTTTAAAATATCAATATAATGAACTCGAATCGTTAAAATTAAAAAAAGATGAAGATTTTGAACTAGAAAAAGAGATTGATTACTTAGAAAATTTCGAAAAAGTTAATAGTTTGGCATATAGTATTTCTGAAGATATAGACGGTGAGCGTGGAATTTTGTCAAAATTAGGAAGAATTCGTTCCAACTTAGGAGAATTAAGTAGTTACAATGATAATTTTGATGAAAAATATGAAGAAATAACAAATTTATATTATATATTAGATGATTTAAGATATGAAATATCCAGTTATACAGATGACATAGAATACGATGAAGAAAAATTAAATAAACTTAATTTCAGATTAGATAAGATACGTATGTTGGAGCGAAAATATTCACGCAAATTAAATGAACTGATTATTTTAAAAGAAGAAATAGTAGAGGAATTAGAAGAATTAGAAAACTATGAAGAAAATGTAGAAAATTATTTAAAAAGAAGTGCGGTAATAGAAACAGATATAAAGAAATTAGCTAAAAAACTTACAGAAGCACGAAAAAAAACAGCAATTCATCTTGAAAGCTTAATACAAGAAGAACTTAAGTTTTTATATATGGAAAAAAGTATAATAAAAGTTGATTTCAAAGAAAAAGATTTTGCACAAGATGGTTGTGATGATGTACGAATACTTATCAGTGCTAACTTAGGAGAACCGCTTAAATCATTGTCAAAAGTTGCTTCCGGTGGAGAACTTTCGCGTGTTATGTTAGCATTGAAGATTATTTTTTCACGCAGTATTGAGGCAACGTCAATTATTTTTGACGAAATTGATACCGGAGTTAGTGGACGTGTTTCGCAACGTATGGCAGAAAAAATGTATCAGTTAGGTGTTAATTCGCAAGTATTGTGTATTTCACATTTACCACAAACAACGGCATTAGCTGATACAAATTTGCTGATTAGAAAAGTGATATTTGATAAAAGAACATTAACAAAAATAAAAGAGTTGAATGACCAAGAAAAAATAATGGAAGTAGCCAGAATGTTATCAGGAGATAATTTAACAAAATTATCAGAAGAACATGCGGTGGAAATGTTAGAATTAGCTAAGAAAACACAAAAAAATATAATAAATAATATTGTTAAAAACAATAAAGATATGTAATATAAAAAGTGTAAAGGATGATTATGACAAAAAAAGGCAAAATTTTAAAAGCATTAAGTGGATTTTATTACGTACAGGTTGGAGAAAAGATGATTACTTGTCGAGCACGAGGAAATTTTCGTAATGATGGAATTGTACCGTTGGTTGGTGATAATGTAATTATTCAGATGACTGATAATAATACAGGGTATGTGGTAAAAATACTGGGTAGAAAAAATGAATTGTTGAGACCGAAAGTAGTAAATATTGATCACAATTTGGTTATTATATCAGCAAAAGATCCTGATTTTTCCAGCAAGTTACTTAATAAGATTATTTGTTTAAATGAAAACAGTAATGTTGATATTATCTTAATTTTTACCAAATTAGATTTATTAAATAAAACTGAACATGAGTATATATGTAAAGTAATGAAGTATTATAAAAGTATAGGATATAAAGTATATACTAACGATGAAGGAGATATAAGTAAAATAAAATCACAATTAGCCGGAGAGTACATAGCTATTTCAGGGCAATCCGGTGCAGGAAAGTCAACCTTTATTAACAAATTATCAGGTAGTCTAAATATAGAAACAGCAGAAATTTCCAAACATTTAGGACGTGGTCGCCATACGACAAGGCATATAGAATTTTATAAACTTGATGATTTTTATATAGCGGATACCCCGGGATTTTCTTCGATAGATATAACATTTATAGAAAAAGAAGATATTCAATATTTATTTAGAGAGTTTAGTAATTATTCATGTAAATTTCAACCATGTAATCACGTGGAAGAAATTAATTGCGGTGTAAAGGAAGCTGTCAAAATGGGAGAAGTATTACAGAGTCGTTATGAAGATTATAAAATGTTTTTCAAAGAAAAAGAAACACAGAAAAAAAAATATTAAATTTTTTTGTTAAATATTACAGAGAAATTAGTAATTTTATTATATAAAATTCTAACTTTAAAATGTCAAAATAATATATTAAATAATTTAAAGGAGTTTGAAAATGAAAAAAATACTACCATCAATTTTATCAGCAGATTTTGCAAATTTAGAAAGAGATATAAAAGAATTGGAACAAGTCGGAATTGATATGCTACATATTGATGTAATGGACGGTAATTTTGTACCTAATATTTCATTTGGTTTCCCAATTATAGAATCAATAAGAACAAAAACAAAAGCACTTTTTGATTGCCACTTAATGATAGCTAATCCGGAAAATTACGTGAAGCGTTTTTGTAAGATTGGCTGTGATATGGTATCGTTTCATATTGAAGCTACTAATCATGCAGATAGAGTAATTCAAGTTATTAAGAATTCGGGGAAAAAAGCAGGAATAGTTCTTAATCCACAGACTTCTGTCGAAAGTATAAAGTATTTATTGCCTAAGGTAGATTATGTACTAATAATGACAGTAAATCCGGGATTCGGCGGTCAAAAATTTATAAATGAAATGCTTGATAAAATAGTGGAATTAAATAATATCAGAATAAACAAAAATTATAATTATTTAATTCAAGTAGATGGTGGAATAAACATTGAAACATCAAAATTATGTCGTGAACGTGGAGCCGATTTGTTAGTATGTGGTTCATTTTTGTTTGCGGCAGAGAATAAAAAACAAACCTTGGGAGAATTACTAAAATAATGGAACAAATAAAACAGATAAATATAATGCTTGATGGAGAAAAGCCGAACTCAATACCTTCGGGTCATTGGTGTGGTGTTGATGGTGGAGCAAAATATTTAGTGAATAGGGGAATTAAGCTATTAATCGGTTGTGGCGATTTTGATTCTGTTAATGATAATGAGCGACTTAGAATAGAAAATAATTCTAAATATTATTATAAGAAAAATAATGAAATAGAAACGGATGCAGATTTTGCATTAAGAAAAATACATAGTATATGTAAAAATATAAGAATTATAAATATTTATGGTGCAACCGGAAAAAGATTGGATCATTTTTTTGGAAATATACTATTACTTAATAGTGAAAAATACTCTAAAACGATAATGAATATTGTTGATGATAATAACATTATTATGGTGGCAAAAGCAGGTAAGAATATATTTTTACCTAAAAAAGAATACAAATATTTGTCAATAGTCCCCTTATATGAACATACTATTATGACAATAAAAAACGCCAAATACGAAGCGGAGAATTTAGAGTTGACTTTGACCAGACCTAATGCAACCAGTAATGAATTTTTTGATAATAAAAAAATAGAATTAGATGTTGATAAAAATTGTTTGGTAATCTATGCAAAAGATTAGTTAGGAGATATTATGACAGAAATAATTCAATTTATTTTAATTGCTGTTTTTTCCGGATTTTTAGGATCATTAGTCGGTCTTGGGGGGGGAATTATTATTACTCCGGCATTAACTATTATATTCGGTATTGATATTAAATATGCCATAGGAGCGAGTATAGTAGCGGTAATAGCCACAAGCAGCGGGTCTGCAATAGCCTTTGTAAAAGATCATATGAGTAATATGCGTGTAGGAATGCTTCTTGAAATATTTACAACTGCGGGTGGAGTTGTTGGAGCTTTGATGGCAGGAGTTTTTTCATCAAAACTACTATATATATTCTTTTCACTTATATTATTAAACTCATTTTATGGAATGTTGAAAAAAGCAGGTATTATTACTAAAAAAAGAGTAGAAGAAATTGTTGAGAATGATAAGTATGCAGATACTTTTAAATTAAACTCATCTTATTATGATAAGGCAATAAAAAGAACGGTAAATTATAACGTAACAAATGTACCTCATGGTTCACTGATTATGTTTGGTGCGGGATTTGCCAGCGGTTTATTAGGTATTGGAAGTGGTGCTTTTAAAGTAATTGCCTTGGATAATTATATGAAATTACCTATTAAAGTAAGTACAGCAACCAGTAATTTTATGATGGGGGTGACCGCAACAGCTAGTGCATTAATTTATTTTTTCAATGGAACAATTAATCCGACAATAGCAGCACCGATAGCTATTGGAACTTTGATTGGTTCAAGAACAGGGGCGAAAGTAATGCAACGTTTAGAAGCAAAATATATACGATATATATTTTTACCGATATTATTATTTACTGTAGTCAATATGTTCTTAAAAGGACTGGGGGTGCTGTAGATGAATAATAAAAAGGATATTAATGTTATTATTTCAAATATATTAAAATTAGGCGTCTATACCAGTTCTTTATTTATCGTTGTAGGTATTATTCTGGCTTTTACTACTCATAGTGACGGTAGATTAGTTATAGAACATTATACGTTTATAAAAATGTTAAAAGGTTTGCCGAAATTTGATTATTATTCATATTTAATGTGCGGTATTTTTGTTCTAATATTAACTCCGGTTTTAAGAATATTAGGATTATTAGTAATTTATTATACGGAAAAGGAATATAAATTTGTAAAAGTTTGTATTATAGTATTAATTATTTTGTGTATTAGTTTAATGCTAGGTGTTAAACATAACTAAATAAAACCCTTATTGATAGCTATTATCATTATTAATTAAAACTAAATTTGTCTAAATTGTGAACATAAAATGTTAAAATGTTGATATTATACAATATTTTAACATTTTTATTTTGACATCATAAAAATATGTTATACAATAGTATTGTAATATTTACTTTAAATATAATTTAAAACAATAAAGGAGGTATTTTTATGTTGGATCCACTATTACTTGCAAGGATACAATTCGCTGCAACAACAGTGTTCCACTTTTTCTTCGTACCAATTACAATAGGTATGGTATTCTTAATCGCGATATTTGAAAGTATTTATGTTAAAACTGGTGATGAACATTATAAAAGAATCACAAAGTTTTTCGGGCATCTGTTTCTAATTAACTTCGCGGTAGGGGTCGTAACAGGTATTTTACAAGAGTTTCAATTCGGAATGAACTGGTCTGAATACTCATCTTTTGTTGGAGATGTATTTGGTCCGTCATTGGCGATCGAAGCATTGCTTGCGTTTTATCTTGAATCAACATTTATAGGTATTTGGATTTTTTCTTGGGATAAAATTAATAAAAAATTACATGCTATGTGTATTTGGTTGGTTAGTATCGGAACGATTATGTCAGCGTTTTGGATTTTATCAGCTAACTCATTTATGCAACATCCTGTCGGTGTTAAATATGTAGATAACGGAATTATTGGTAAAAAAGCAGAGATGATAGACTTCTTTGCGATTGTTAAAAATCCATATCTATGGAATCAATTCCCTCATATTCTTGCTACATCACTAACTGTAGGAGGATTTGTTATAGCAGGAATTGCAGCATGGAAAATTGTTAGAGGTCATGAAGTTTCAATCTTCAGAAAAGCATTTAAGGTTTCTATTGTAGGTGCTTTAATAGGATCGTCAGCATTACTTGTAACCGGTCACTCTCAAGCACAATATTTAGTAAGAGAATATCCGATGAAAATAGCAGCTGCTGAAGCGATGTATGAAGATTCGGGAAATGTTGCGGCGTTTTCTGTTTTAGCAAAAATTGACCAAAAACAACAAAAAACAGAAGAAATAATTGAAATTCCTGGAATGTTAAGTTTCTTGGCATACAATAAATTTGAAGGTAGTTTAAAAGGAATGCACACTCTTCAAAAAGAAATGGATGAAAAATATTATCCGATTATTGGAAAACATTTAAATTATATTCCTAATGTGCATGTGATGTATTATACATTCAGAATTATGGGCGCTTCAGGTGGATTATTATTCTTAATGGCATTATTGGGAACAATATTCTCATTTAGAAAAAATGAAATTAAAAAACGTTGGTTTTTAAAAATTATGCCATGGATGCTGCTGATAGCTGAGATAGCAACTGCTTGTGGTTGGATTATGGCAGAAATGGGGCGTCAACCGTTTATAATCTTTGGAGTAATGCCTACAGAATCAGGGGTATCTTCTAACTCCGGAGCAGCAGTGCTATTTTCATTAGCGGTCTTCTGTATTTTATATACAGTATTAGGTATAGCACAATATGTATTATTTAGACATATGATGAAGAAAAAAGAAACAACTGTAAGGGAGGTAGCATAGTATGGATTGGTCAGTAGCTTTACCAAATATATGGTTCTTACTAATTACAGTGTTATTTACAGGATTTTTCGTATTAGAAGGATATGATTTTGGTGTTGGTATATTAGCACAAATATTGGGTACTAATGATGTTGAAAAACGTGTGTACTTTAATACAATCGGTCCGTTTTGGGATGCTAATGAAGTTTGGTTGCTTACCGGTGGTGGAGCGATGTTTGCCGCATTTCCTATCTGGTATGGTAAATTATTTAGCGGATATTATATTGCGTTTGTATTGATGCTTGTTGCTTTAATTTTACGAGGCGTTTCGTTTGAATTTAGAGGTAAATTAGGTAATAATAGAAAGTGGATTAAAGCATGTGACTTCGCAATGTTTATTGGTAGCTTTTTACCACCGATTTTATGGGGAGTAGCCGTTGCTAATTTTATGACAGGGGCTAACCTTGATGATAAGAAAAATCTGATTGATGGATTTTTAGGATTATTATCACCGTTTACTATTTTAGGTGGTATTATGATGTTATTACTAATGCTTGTTCATGGTGCACAATTTTTAGCACTTAAAACAACAGGTGAATTAAGAAATGCCGCACGTGGTATTTCCGCACTATTATTCCCGTTTGCTGCAGTTGTTACACTGGTATTTGCAGTTTGGGCGTTGTTTAAAACGGACATTTTTATAAATAATTACTATATAGGATTAATCTTGGCATTAATAGCTGTGGCGTTCTTCGTAGTTTCGTTCATTTTAAACTTCAAAGGAAAAGATTTATCGGCATTTTTATGTACATCTGGTACGTTAGCATTCCTTACATTGAGTGTTTTTGTTGGAATGTTCCCAAGAGCTATCATAAACAGTAATGATGTTACACAATCACTATTTATATATGATGCTGCAAGCGGAATTTATACTCTAAGACTTATGACAATAGTAGCGTTATTCTTATTGCCATTCGTCCTTGGATACCAAGTATGGTCATATTCTATTTTTAGAAAACGACTAACAAAAGAAGATGAATTGGAGTACTAATTGATGAAGAAAAAGGAAGAAAAGTTGAAACTTCCTGTTAAAAAAAGTCTTACATTGACATTATTAGTATTATCAACATTAGAAGCAGTTTGTATTATTATACAGGCTGCTTTTTTAGCTAAGGCTATCGTGGGATTGTTTGATAAAAATTTTGATAATGTATTAAGAGATAGTATACTTTTTTTAATGGGTTATATATTTAGAACGCTGTTTTTACATTTGGAGCAGTATGTGACAGAAAAACACGCTATTGAATTTGAAAAAAACCTGCGTAAAGAATTATTAAGCAGTTATTTTAATTTAGGACCTGAGTTTACAACAAGAGAAGGTTCCGGTAAATTAGTTACTTTAGCTATTGACGGAATTGGCAAAGTAAAACAATATTTTGAGCTTAATGTATCGAAAAAGTTACGTGGCGGTATTATACCTGCTCTTATAGTAATATTTATATTTTATACTGATTATGTATCTGCACTTATGATAATATCGGTAATACCGGTAATTGTAATTTTTATGATTTTGCTCGGTATTAATGCTCGAGATATGGCTAATAGACAATATAAAAAATATCGTGCTTTATCAAATAATTTTATAGATACTGTTAGAGGAATAGAAACTTTAAAATTTTTAGGTATTAGTAAAAATTATTTACCTATCATGGAGAAAAAAAATAGTGAATATCGTCAAAGTACGATGAAAACACTAACCGTGGCATTTTTAAATAGTTTTGCGTTGGATTTTTTAACCACTATTGCTATTGCACTGCTTGCAGTAAGATTGGGAATACTTTTGCTTGATGGTAGTACAGTGTTATTACCGTCGTTAACAGTTTTGTTGATAGCACCGGAATTTTTCCTGCCGATGAAACAAGCTGCTACAGATTATCATGCAACATTAGATGGTCAAATGGCATATGAAGATATTCATCGTATGATAATAAAAAATATAAAAAATAAAGAAGAAAAAGTTAATATTTCAAATGTCAAAAATATTTCATTGGAAAATATTAGTTTACAAAAAGATAATAAAATTATTCTAAATAATATATCCTTAACGATTAATAAAGGAGATAGGGTGTGCCTTGTAGGACAAAGCGGTAGTGGTAAGACATCTCTTATTTCTATTTTAGCCGGTTTTAATAATCAAACTACAGGAATACTTCGTATTAATAATGAGGAAATAAAACTTACTGATATACAATGGGCATTAAAAATTTCATATATTTCACAATTTCCATATATTTTCCCTGATACGATACGTAACAATATTCTCTTTTATACAGATGAAAATATAAGTGATAAACGCTTAGAACAGGTGTGTAACATAGTAGGATTGGATAGTTTTATTAACACACTACCGGATAAATATGACACTTTAATCGGAGAAGCCGGACAAGAATTAAGCGGTGGGCAAGCACAACGTGTAGCAATAGCACGTGCTTTAATTAGTGATAGAGAAATTATTATTCTCGATGAACCGACAAGTCATTTAGATATTGAAACCGAATTTGAGATAAAAGAAAAATTGCTTGAATTATTTAAAGAACGCACGGTTATTATAGCAACGCATAGATTGCATTGGTTAAATAATACAGATTATATCGTTCATTTAGATAGTGGAAAAGTGGTAGATTATGAAAAAATCTCTGATTTTAGAGTAAGTGATAGATATGATAAATTAAAATCAAATTTAGTAGGAGGTGGCTATGGTGAAAAATAATTCTATTATTAGAACTGAAATCAGACGCAACAAAAAAATGATGAGTGCCGTAGTTCTACTGGGTATGTTTTCTGTAGTTAGCGGTGCAGCACTGATGTATGTATCAGGATTTCTTATCAGTAAGTCATCATTACGTTTAGGGAATATACTAATGTTACAAGTGCCGACAGTATTAACAAGAACCTTTTCATTATCACAATCTACATTTGCTTATGTGCAACGTCTATTAAGTCATAATTTAGTGCTGGGTATTATTGAAAAAATGAGAAGTAGGGTGTATAAAATACTAGAACCACAAGCACTGAAATTAAAAAAAGAATATAAATCAGGTGATTTATTAGGAATTATATCGGAGGATATAGAACATTTACAAAATATTTATTTAAAGACTATTTTTCCTAGTGTTATCTCACTTATATTATATGTGATTTTCGTGACAGTAATGTTTGGTTATGATATGAGTTATGCTATAATTGCTACATTATTCGGATTGTTTATCATCTTTGTTGTCCCATTTGTATCCCTTATATTTACACGTAATAATTTCCATATAATGAAAAAAGCAAAATATGATTTATATCGTAATTTTACGAGTGCAGTATTTGGAATAAGTGATTGGATCTCATCAAATAAAATAAAAGAGTTTATGATTGATTATCAAGAAAAAGAATCTCGACTTCTTAAACGTGAAGCAAAGATAAAGGCATTCGTTCATTTTAGAGAAAATATTGTTAACTTATTAGCGGGTTTTACTGTATTTTTTATGATTTACAGCTGTTGGAACATGACATTAAATAATACAATAGAAAATGTTTATATAGCTTCATTTTGTATGATGGCACTATCTGTAATGAGTGTTGCTGTTATGACGGGTGAGGCAATCTCACATATGCCGGGATATGAAGTATCGATTAATCGAGTTAAAGAGTTCTACGCACAAGAAGAAAAAACATTAGATACAATAGTTACAAAAAATAATAAAGAAAATAATATTATTGATATTGAAAATGTAAGTTTTGAATATGAAGATGGGAAAACAATTTTAAATAATATTTCACTTTCTATAAAAAAAGGAGAAAAAGTTGCAATATTAGGGCGAAGTGGTGTAGGAAAATCAACGCTTATTAAATTGCTGACAGGAACATATACGAATTATACAGGAAATATTTCAGTATTGAATAAAGTACCAAGTGAAAAATTATTAGGTACGGAAATTTCGCTTTTAAATCAAAAACCTTATTTGTTTGATATGACAATTAAAGAAAATTTAAAATTATCATTACTTGATAATGATGATATTGTATTAAGTGATAAGGAAATTAACGAAAAAATAATTGAGAGTTTGGACAAAGCACAATTAACATCATTAATTGATAGTCTATCGGAAGGTATTGATACAAATGTTTTTGAAATGGGTAGTAGATTTTCGGGTGGAGAAAGACAACGTATAGCTTTTGCACGTAGTATTATTCAAAATAATGAATTACTGTTACTTGATGAACCGACTGTTGGACTTGATCCAAAAACAGAACATGAATTATTAAAAACAATTTTTGAAACAAGTAAAGATAAAACAATAGTGTGGATTACGCATCATCTAAATTCTATTGAATATATGGATAGAATAATATTTATTAAAGATGGATGTGTAGAAATGGATGGTACACATGAAAAGTTGTATAGAACGAATGAAAAATATCGTAAATTGTACGATATGGATAATATAAAATAGATATATATACCTTTGAATTAATCAAATTAAATAGTTCTGTAGCGATATGGAATATAATAAAGTTGATTCAAAAATAAAGAAAATCCAAGAAATAGTTGTAAAAAACTCATTTCTAGGATTTTTAATATTTTTGTATGAAAATATTAAAAAATTATAAAAATTATATAGGATAAAAAACCATTATTATGGCAATGAAAAAAATTACCATATAAAATTATTAATAGAAATAAAAATAAATATCATTATATATTTAATTAAAAAATATGACGTTTAAACAATTAATACTATTCAAGAAATAACAAAAAATTTATTCAATGAAACAATAAAATTCATAATGAAAAAAGCTTAATATCTAAGTTATGAAACTATGAGTACAAAGTTAGCTATTATAGTGAAACTTGAATTTGCTTTGAAAATTAATAAAGAAAACTTGGTACTATACGAATATAAAAAAAGTCGATTTTTTATTACAATTATATTATAATATTTTTAGCTAAATATTCTGAATTTTTTGCCTTTTTGCTTAGATTTTTAAAGAGAATTTTTTAGAAATTCTGTAGCAAGTAAAGTCTGAGTTTATAATTATCATATAGTTCGATGTGGTTATAAGCTTAAAACAGAATGTATAGAAGTTATTAGGGGTAACTTCTAAAGGCGAAATGCAGTATAAAAAAACAAAAAAAGGAGATATTAAAATGAGAAAAATGAAAAAAGGTATTGTAGCTTTTACTATAGCGGTAATGTGTTTATTTATCGTTACAGGATGTGGAAAATCGGGCAGTGATTCAAAGAGCTCATCGGGAGGAACAGAACAAGTAGAAACATATAGAGTGGATAGTTCCAGAATTTCCGTACTTACCAACAAAGGAAATGCGTATTACATAGGTGGGGGATTAGCCTTTAGTAAAGAAACTGTTGATGTTGATAAACCGACTAAGTTTTTAGAAAATATAAAAGATCTTGTTTCCGGACATGCTTGGATTGACAAAAACAATGATTTGTACATAGAAGGTGTTGATAGTATAAATGGAGGACACTTAAATGAACCCAAAAAACTGGGAGGGAATATTGTTAGTTCAACTCCATATAACTTAGGTGTTGTAGCTGTGGATAAAGACGGTAATTTATATTCATTTGGTAAAGAAAAATTCAACGGTTTTGATAAAACATATAAAGAATTTACTAAAATTGATGATATAAAAGATGTAGTTAAGGTTTCATCTAGCGTATTTAATTATTGGTTTTTAGCCCTTACAAAAGATGGTACAGTTTATAATAAGAAATTTGATAAAAAATTTGAAAAAGTGATAGATAATGCTAAAGATATTCAAGGAAGTTACATTATTACAAAAGACGATGAAGTTTATCATATGGGAAATGAATTAACTAAAATTGGTAAATCATTAAAGATAGGTGGATATATTGATCCGGGTGCTGTAAAATTTGTAGAAGATAAAACAATCGCCCGTGTTTTATGGGACGGAAAAAAACCTAGAAATGATAAAGAAACAGATGTACTTTATCAACAATATCCTAAAGATATAAAAGAATTAATATACCATAATATTTCAAGTGATAAGAATAAAGATGGTAAACATATCCTTAAAATGGTATATGAAAATATGGATGGAGATATAGTTTTATACAACGTGTATGATTGTTATAATATAAATGGGAAAACAGAAAAAAATATTTCTAAAGTAAGTAAGAGTGTAGATGATATAGCTAAAATTTGGGATTTTGTAAAAGTAGAAAAAAAGAATTAAGATAACAAAATAAGAAAATATCCTCTGTTTAAAATGCGGTGCACGAGAAAAAAATAATGAAAAAATGCTAAACAGCATCACGTTGTTTAGCATTTTTTCATTAATGGCTTTAGCCAGTTGAGGAGGCGAAGTCTCCGAAACAATAAACCACCCGCTATGCGGGTGCGAGAAAAGAGTTAAACAATTGAAAAATCATCCTTTCTTGATAAAATAAGAGTAGTTCAAGCACTAAAATAAAGAAAGGATGATTTTAATTATGGCAAATAAACATAATAGTTTATCGCATACAAAGTGGATATGTAAATACCATATTGTATTTACCCCTAAGTATAGACGAAAAATAGAATTTAATCAATACAAACGAGATATAGTAGATATAATAAAAAGGTTATGTAAGTATAAAGGAGTGGAAATAATAGAAGGACATATAATGCCAGATCATATACATTTGCTGTTATCAATACCACTAAAATATAGTGTATCAAGTTTTATGGGATATTTGAAAGGAAAAAGTTCACTGATGATATTTGATATGCATGCAAACCTGAAGTATAAGTATGGGAATAGAAAGTTTTGGGCAGAAGGATACTATGTAAGTACTGTAGGTTTGAATGAAGGTACAATAAGAAAATACATCAAAGATCAAGAAGCGCATGATATTGCAATAGATAAACTGACAACAAAAGAATATACAAATCCATTTGGAAATAAGAAAAAATAGATAAACCCGTTTGACGGGTAGCGGGCGTAAAAATACAATAGGGCTTGAACGAATGTGAAAGCCAGCGCCTTGAGGTGCGTGTTAGTAACAAAGGGTTATACCCGAAGAGAAAACCACCCCTTTTCAGGGGTGGTCATTATTGTTCATCTAATTTTATTATATAATCAATTAAATTAGATTAAATCAAAGGTTTTATAGTTAAAATTCGGTTCGATTTTGTGAAGTGAATAAAAATTTTCTTGATTATTTTTTGAAGCTTATAACACACTCTTTAAATTTCTTAATTAAATCGGGAATAATCTCTTTATCTAAACAAGAAAATGCAATACGAATATGTCTATCATCCATTGAATAAACTCCGTACTTATACTCATGTAAAAATTTCAATCTAAATTTATGGGCATTAATATTATTTGGCATTTTTATAGTGAAAAAATAACCGGAATTAAAAGGTAGAATAGTTACCTCATTTTCTAGTTTTTGATCCCTTATTGCACCTTTTAGTACATTGTAGCGTTCTTCAACAAGTTTATCGTTTTTTATTTTTTGGTCTATAGCTGCTGAACTTGTTAATAAACAAATAGCTATTTGCTGAGATAAATTAGCAGGGGATGAAGTTGTGCTACGTAAATATCCTTGAGTTTTTTCTAAAATAATATTTTTCAGGTTGGAATCTTTTGTATAATAAGTAATAAATCCTATACGTAGCCCCCAACTGTAAAACTCTTTAGTAATTCCGTCTAATTTTATAACAAGACAATTTTCATTATCAGAAAGTTTAGCGGTAAAATTTAATGAAGAATTTTTATGATTTTTTTCAAAAAATAAACCAAAATAAGCATCATCAGAAATAATTATAAGTTTCTTAGCAGGTTTTTTTTTGGCAAAAGAATCTATAATATTAATCAATGAATATAATTCATTAACAGAAGGGGTGTATCCCGTTGGATTATTAGGAAAATTTAAAATTATTGAAATTTTATTTTCTTTTATAGAATATAGGGTTTTTTCAAAATTTTCCAGATTAAAATTATTTTTATTATTGAATTGAGTGTATCTATAGATTTTATTTTCTAATTTTACAGAATATATTTGTGCATAGTTTTGCCAGAATAGATTTGGTAGCAGAAGAGCATCACCTTTTTCGCTAAAAAGATTGGCCACGGTATCGATACCTTGAGTAATACCGGTTGTTACCATTGGAAGTGACAAATACTTTTCATCTAAAGCATCGTTATCTTTTAAGATTTTTTCCTTCCAAAGTTCTCGAAGCCTAGGAAGTCCCGGTGTGGGAGAGTATGGTAGATATTCAGTTTTATTTATTTCATTAATAATTTCATCTATTTTATCTAATCCAATAGCTTTTTTATTTTTAGTAGCTATCCCTACAGTAGCATTAACAGCACCTTTAACTGCTACTGTTTCTTTTGATTGAATAAGTACATCTTTAGGTAAAATTAAATTTTGACCCAGTTTGGAAAAAAATAACATAAAAAACCTCCTAAATTAATATAATTATTATATCATATTTATTAATAAAACGTTAAAGTAAAATTATAAAATTTAAAAAGTTTGTGTAGTGTTACAATAGATGTGAGACATATAATAAAAAAAGAAGAGTAAATCCTGTATAATGAAGTTACCTACAAATCAAAAAAAGGAATTTACTCTTATGAAAACTATTATAACAGAAAATATAGAAAAAACACAACGATATATACCTCATACTTTACAAACAAGAATAGCTGCAGTTAAAACTTATAGAAACGGTAACTCTATTCGCTTTATTTGTAGGCGCTATAAAATATCAAAAGCCTCTCTTTTGCGTTGGAATAAAAAATATGACGGTACTAAAGAGTCTCTTATAGATAAGTCTCATAGACCTCATTCCATTCACCCTAACGCCCATACAGTTGAAGAATTGTCTTGGATTAAAAATCTTATTAAACGTAATCCTAATATTTCTATGATTGAATTATATGCTAAACTTAAATTCAACAAAGGTTATAAAAGACATCCTTGTTCTTTATTTAGAGTGCTTAGAAAATTAGGTTTTTATAAAGATACTAAGAAAAAAGTAATTCCTTATAAACCTAAACCCTATAATACACCTACTGAAATTGGTAAAAAATGGCAACTTGATGTGAAATATGTTCCTAAACGTTGTTATGTAGGAGAAATTCCTGATAAATTTTATCAATATACTATCATTGATGAAGCTACTAGGGAAAGATTTATTTTCCCTTTTAAAGAACAATCATCATACTCTACTGTTCAATTTGTTAAAATGGCTATTGATTATTTTGGGTATAAACCCAAGATAATTCAAACTGATAATGGTTTTGAATTTACACATTTTAAAGATACTAAACGAATACACCCTTTTGATGTATTGTGTAATAATCTTGGCATTAAACATCAACTTATTAGACCTAGAACTCCTAGACATAACGGTAAGGTTGAACGCGTAGTCATAGAAATGATAATGAACGTTTTTACAGGCGTTTATCTTTCTTTTCGTATGATGATCTTATATCTCAGATGAAAAAGTATCTATATCGCTCTAACCGTCTTCCTATGCAGACTTTAAATTGGCTTTCTCCTGTTGAAAAAAGAAAAGAGTTACGGAAAGAGTCTATAAAAATATGCCGGCTTTAATTCCTTGTTAGATAATAGATTTCACAACTTATTTGTCAAGGACAAGGGCTACGCCTTTTTCAAATCCTTGACAAATAAGTTTTAGAAATCTGAAATGTTCTCTAAGGAATTAAAGCTGACAAATCTAATCAAATAATGTATTTTACGTCGGGGGCTTCATACGGTTTACATAGAAGCTAGCTTCTATGTAATTCTATTATATCCGGTATTTATTTTTTACTTTTTTGTCTCACATCATTTACAAATGTACAAAAATTATAAAATTTAAAAAGTTTGATTACAAATATTTTAATTCTTTAATACTTAAAAAATAATGATTTCTTCACGAGAAAAATTAATTTTATTTTTGCTATAATCATGCTATTTTACGTTATTTTTCATATTTTAATATTTTAAATAGAAAATTTCATTTTTCAAAATATTCTATAAATAAAATTCATCAAAAAAAATTATATTTCTTAGTAAAATGACTTGATTTTTTTAGAAGGATTATTTATAATAAATAGGTATGTGATTAACTCACTTAAAAATAACTCTGTTCATATTTAAAGTGTTCAGGGCAGAAGGAGAAGATAATAATGAGAGAAGGAATTCATCCGGATTACCGTAAAGTTGTATTCATGGACACTACTAGTGGTTTCAAATTTTTAAGCGGTTCAACAAAACCATCTAAAGAAACTATAGAGTGGGAAGATGGAAATACGTACCCATTATTGAAAGTTGAGATTAGTTCAGATACACATCCATTTTATACAGGACGTCAACGTTTTGCTCAAGCAGATGGTCGTATCGAACGTTTCAACAAAAAATACGGTATCAAGTAAGATTAAAAAACAGGCATTTCTTTTTGGATTGTCTGTTTTTATTCTATGTATATGATTAGTTAAACTAATTTTATATTGTGCAATAAAATATATTGCAGTAGGAGATTATAATATGGTGGAAAATAGAAAATTTGGTTGGATAGAATGTATTTGCGGAAGTATGTTTTCGGGAAAATCTGAAGAATTATTAAGAAGAATAAAACGTGGGGTTATAGCTAAGCAGAAAGTTTTATTATTTAAACCTAGCATTGACAACAGATATGAAGAAGATAAAGTATCTACTCATAATGGAAATAGCTATAAATCAATCAGTATCGATAAAGCAGAAGAAATTTTTGACTACATAAAAGATGAAAAATATGATATTATAGGTGTTGATGAGATACAATTTTTTGATAAATCAATAGTAGAAATAATAAATAAATTGGCTGATGACGGTATTAGGGTTATTGTAGCCGGTCTTGATATGGACTTTAAAGCAGAACCTTTTTATCCAATGCCGGAAATTATGGCTATAAGCGAAATGGTGACAAAATTACATGCTGTATGTAATAAATGCGGGAAAGAAGCTAGTCGAAGTCAACGTTTGATAAACGGAAAACCGGCACGTTACGATGATCCGGTCGTAGTAATTGGTGCTAGCGAATCATATGAGGCTAGATGTCGTCATTGTCACGAAATAGAAAAATAATAAGGAGAAAATGATGGAAATATTAAGTCAATTAGAGGTAGTAGAAGAACGCTATGAAAAACTTAATGAATTGTTAAGTGATCCTGATATTGTAAGTGATACAAAAAAATTAATGGAATATTCAAAAGAACAACGCTCTATTGAAAAAACAGTATCGGTATTTAGAGAATATAAAAATATAGTTCAACAAATTGCTGATACGAAAGAACTACTTGAAATTGAAACAGATGAAGAAATGAAAGAAATGATGCAAGAAGAAATCAAAGAATTGGAACCGACGCTTGCACCGATGGAAGAAGAGTTAAAAATATTACTATTACCAAAAGATCCAAATGATGGTAAAAATGTCGTTGTGGAAGTTCGAGGTGCAGCAGGTGGAGATGAAGCCCAATTATTTGCCGGAGATTTGCTACGTATGTATACACGTTTTGCAGAATCACAAGGGTGGAAAGTTGATATTTTAGAACGTTCTGAAACGGGTATTGGCGGCATCAAAGAGGTGATTTTTATTATTTCCGGTGAAGATGTGTACTCTAAGATGAAATTCGAGAGCGGCGCACATCGTGTGCAGCGTGTTCCGACAACAGAATCAAGCGGACGTATTCATACATCAACTGCTACAGTAGTAGTATTGCCGGAAGCTGAGGAGGTTGAAATAGAAATTAATGAAAATGATATTCGTGTTGATACGTTTGCTTCGAGTGGAGCTGGAGGACAATCTGTTAATACGACAATGTCAGCCGTACGTTTAACACATATTCCAACAGGTGTCGTAGTATCAATGCAAGATGAACGTTCACAGATTAAAAATAAAGAAAAAGCAATGAAAGTTTTGCGCGCTCGTGTTTACGATAAATATCAACAAGAAGAGCAAGCAAAATTTGATGCTGAACGAAAATCCAAAGTTGGAACGGGAGATCGTTCGGAACGTATTAGAACGTATAATTATCCACAAAACAGAGTTACAGATCATAGAATAGGTTTAACTATTCAAAAACTTGATCAAATAATGGAAGGTAAGCTTGAGGAAATATTAGAAGCACTTCGTATAGCAGAACAAGCTGAAAAAATGGCAGAATTAAATAAAGGTGAAGAACTGTAATGAAAAGAAGACAAGCTATGACGAAGGCTTGTTTTCTTTTGAGAAAGCATGCCAAAGAAGAAAGTTTAGCGCGATTTTTATTAATGTATTTAGTAGATGAGAATAGTAGTACATTTAATAAAGAAATATCAAGTGAATTAGATAAAAAAACTGAAGAAGAATATTTTAACCTTATTAATAAACACATAGCGGAAGATATACCACTAAGCCATTTAACCGGTTTTGAATATTTTTATAATAGAAAATTTAAAGTTACTAGTGATGTCCTTTCACCACGAATGGAAACAGAAGAATTGGTGGATAAAATTATAGACTATGTGAAAAAACAAAAATTATATAATATAAAGATATTAGATCTTTGTACCGGGAGTGGTATTATAGCAATAACTTTGCAAAAAGAAATATCCGAACACATAATAAGTATAGTAGGAAGTGATATAAGTAGTAAGGCGCTTAATATTGCACAGTTAAATTCTGTAAATTTGAAAAGTGATGTTAAATTTATTAATTCTGATTTGTTTGAAAAAATAGAAGATAAGTTTGATATTATTGTATCAAATCCACCATATATAGCATATTCAGATAAAATAACACTAAAAAAAGATGTATTAAATTTTGATCCGCATTTATCACTATTTGCAGAAGAAGACGGAATGTATTTTTATAGAAAAATTATTGAGCAGGCAAACCATTATTTAACGGATCAAGGGGTAATATTTTTTGAAATAGGTTATAATCAAAAAGATAAGATAGTGTACTTAGCAAAACAGACTAATTATCGCATTCAGGTACTAAAAGATATTAATGGACGTGATCGCATAGCGATATTATATAAATAAAAGTAAATAGGAACTAACTTTAGGTCTAATTCATAAAGTTAATTCCTATTTATTTATAATTCTCGATAAACACCAACGCATTCACCGATAATTTCAACATTACGTGTAACTATAGGTTCATATGAAGAATTACAAGGTTGTAAAATTACATTTTCAGATGTAATAAATACTTTTTTTAACGATGCTTCATTCCATTCTTTTAGTAAAACAGCTGCAATCTTACCATTTCTTACGGTAGGAGTTTTTTTTATAAAAACTATATCACCATCTAAAATACCGGCTTCAATCATACTGTCACCTTCAACACGAAGGGCAAAATCCGCTCGCATACTTTGATCAATAAAGATATGATCATCATATTCTTCTTCTGCATATATACCGCTTCCGGCACAAATAGAACCAAGTATAGGTAGTTTTAGAGTATTATCTATAATATCTTCATATTCTTCATCAAAATTCTCAATTTCAATTTTTATATCTTCAGAATCACCAATCAACCAATCGGGATTTACATTAAGATAATCAGCCATAATTATGAGTTTATCACGCTTAGGTATATATTTCCCCTTTTTCCAATCGCTAATAGAAGAAGGAGTAATTTGTGTATCACGTGCAAGTGCGGCTTGTTTTATATTTTTTTCTTTAAGACATTGTTTAAATCGTTTGCTAAATATTGTAGTCATAAAAATCTATCCATTCTTTATAATACTTAACTTAATTATAAAGTAAACCGTATCTAAAATCAAGGATATTGAGAGAAATTTTTCTAAAAAATAAAGAAATATGAATTTTACGGTTGAAATTTGGTTTTCCGTATGATATTATATATATACAGAGAAAAAATTAAGTTTTACGTATTTAAGAAAAGAGGTAATATTATGTTTTTATATTGGTTGATTATATTAGTTATGTTGGCAAAAGTATTTACTTTTTTTGAAAAAAATAAATTAAAAATAGTTAAAAGAAAGAAATATACACATAGATAAATTATAAAGAAAACTTTATTTATAATTACAGAAAAATGAATTAATTTTATAAATGTATAAAAAAGTAAATTTATTATTTTTAAATATCTTGTTTATTAAAAATAAATTTTTAGAAGTCCTGCTATAACGTTTACATATATTTTTTACATTTTAAAGTATGTACTAATTATTTAAAGTGTTGTATAATGTGAATATAAATTATAACTAGGAGGTTTCTTAATGAAATTAGTATTAACAAGACATGGTGAAAGCCAGTGGAATCTTGAAAATAAATTTACGGGCTGGGTTGATGTAGATATTACAGAAAAAGGTAGACAAGAGGCTATAAAAGGTGGTCAAACACTAAAGAAATTAGGATTAACTTTTGATGTAGCATACACTTCATATCAGAAACGTGCAATTAAAACGTTAAACATATTTTTAGAAGAATTGGATTTGCTATGGATTCCGGTGTATAAAAGTTGGCGTCTAAATGAAAGACATTACGGTGCCTTGCAAGGGTTAAATAAAGCGGAAACAGCAGAAAAATATGGCGCTGAGCAAGTTCATATTTGGAGAAGAAGTTTTGATGTAGCACCACCACAAGTAGATAAAACTAGTGAAATGTATCCCGGTAATATTGATAGATATAAAGATATTCCGGTTGATGAAATCCCAACAGGAGAAAGTTTAAAACTTACTATTGATCGTGTATTACCATATTGGCAAAGTGATATTTCTAAACAGATTAAAGATGGAAAAAATGTTCTTATTTCAGCACATGGTAATAGTCTAAGAGCATTAATTAAATATTTATTAAATATTTCAGATGAGAAAATATTAGATTTGAATTTACCTACAGGAACACCATTGATATTTGAAATTGATGAAAATTTAAATATTATATCAGCGCCGGAATTATTCTAATTTCAAAAACAAGCTATGAAAAAATACATATTAATATTAATAGCAGTTGCATTTACATTGCAAGGTTGCACTAATAAGGGAAACTTTTCAAAAGAACAATTAGAAAATATTACAAATTCTGTAACTATATCAGAATTAGAAAAAACAGAATTTAATGTTAATGATAATAAGCTAATAATTTATTCTAATGAAGAAATTATTGATAACGAGAGTTTCAATACAATTATTAAATCTTTAAAACTTAATTCACTTTCAGGAAAACAAATTTCCGGAGATAAATTATCAGCTAATGAATTTAATGGTAAAAATTTTAACGTAGAAATTATTTCAAAAAATGGCAATATGGTATCATTTAACACTAAAAATGTTACTGATAAAAATTATTCAATTAATAAAACAAAATACTCTGAATTTTTTATAAAAGGTAAAATTTTGAATTTTTCGAAAAATTTAATTAGATTTGATGAGTTGGCAGGGACTATCGAAACAGATTTGAATAATAATCGTGATATTAGCGAAAGGGTAAAACAATTTAACACTATAAAAGAGAAGGTAAATTCAGAAATTTCTTATTTTAAAAATTTATCAGCAGAAATTACGGATTATGCTAAGATAGATGAAATCAAGAATAAAGTAACTAGAGTTAAAATTTTTACGGATTTAATGACTAATGCTGTTGAGCGTTCTGTAGGAGAAAAAAAAGGAACTTATATAGCGAATAGTTTTTTAAATATCAATGAAATAGATAGAATAGCTAGAGAATTGGAAAAAATGTAATAACCTAAAGAGGTGTATAATTATATGAAGCATGAAAAAATCGTGCTTCATATAAATTTTCAGGTTGTATAATAAATACAAGCATGGAAGAATTGATATGTACCCCTTTTACTGGTTTGTCCAGTAAAAGGGGTATTATTATGCGTTATAGTTATGAGTTTAATAGTTAAATAATACTAATTACTATCAAGTAATTTTTTCATGAAGTTCTCATTATCTATAATTGCTCTTATATGATTAGCATCGCCAATTTTTTTATTATTTTCAAACGCTTCAAGAGAGAAAATAATTATTTTTTCTCTTATTATTTCTTTTATGCATCCCTTGACTAAAATGGTTTTACCAATTAAAGTAGGTGCAATATGATTTATATTTATATTAATTCCAACACTACCGTAACCATCTTCTAAAAAAGTATTTAGATACTCTTTTGAAGCCTCTTCCATAAAGGCTACTAAACTAGGTGTAGCTAAAACTTCCAGATCACCGCTTTTCATATTTTTAGCACTGTGTTGTTTTTCTACTAAAAAATTTTTTTCAAATAGTTTATTTAATTCTATATTCATTGTAGTCTCCTTTATTCATAAAATACAACATTATAATTAATAAATTTTTTATTTATATAATTGAATTTTGCTGAAAAAAATGGTTTATTAGTGACTAACCATTCTAAGAAAATATAATCACCTTCCCATGTATTTATTTTGTTTATTTCCGATTTTTTCACCCAAACTAAATCACCTTCATTGCAATTTTTTGTTAGGGTTCCGCTAAAATTATCAGCAGTAAAAACGTAAGTGTACCAATCTTTCTCGCCATCAAATAAAGGAAATGAAATTATTCCTCTAAGACGTGGTTTTGTAATATTAAGATTAGTTTCTTCTTTTACTTCTCTAATAACGCAGTCTTCAGGGCTTTCGCCCGCTTCAAATTTTCCGCCGACACTAATAGTTAATCCTTCATGAATATCATTTTTTTTCTTTGTTCTCTTGAGCATAAGAAAATTTTCACCATCATCTATATAACACATGGTAGCTAAAACACGTTTCACCAATTTATCCCCCTCTAAATAAAAAGAAAAGAAGAACAAACTTTACTTCTTTTCTTCTAAATTTTTGATAAAATTATTACTTATATCTTATTCACTACGTTTTCTATCAAATCCTAAAAGTTCTAATAACGCAACCGCTACTGTAAATATTACAGCTAAAATAGCACAATTTTGTACAGAATAACTTTGACCGTTGCTTCCTAAAATCGATGTTATTATAAATATTGCGACAAAAGAAAAGATAAATGCCCAGATTAGTGAAACTAAAAATCTCATTCTAATCCCTCCTTTAATATGTTTACACTCCTATTATACAACTAATAATAAAAAGTTACAAGATGTTAAAATAAATTTTAACTTTTCAAAATGTAGTGTTACAATAGATGTGAGACATATAATAAAAAAAGAAGAGTAAATCCTGTATAATGAAGTTACCTACAAATCAAAAAAAGGAATTTACTCTTATGAAAACTATTATAACAGAAAATATAGAAAAAACACAACGATATATACCTCATACTTTACAAACAAGAATAGCTGCANTCTACTGTTCAATTTGTTAAAATGGCTATTGATTATTTTGGGTATAAACCTAAGATAATTCAAACTGATAATGGTTTTGAATTTACGCATTTTAAAGATACTAAACGAATACACCCTTTTGATGTATTGTGTAATAATCTTGGCATTAAACATCAACTTATTAGACCTAGAACTCCTAGACATAACGGTAAGGTTGAACGTAGTCATAGAAATGATAATGAACGTTTTTACAGGCATTTATCTTTCTTTTCGTATGATGATCTTATATCTCAGATGAAAAAGTATCTATATCGCTCTAACCGTCTTCCTATGCAGACTTTAAATTGGCTTTCTCCTGTTGAAAAAAGAAAAGAGCTACGGAAAGAGTCTATAAAAATATGCCGGCTTTAATTCCTTGTTAGATAATAGATTTCACAACTTATTTGTCAAGGACAAGGGCTACGCCTTTTTCAAATCCTTGACAAATAAGTTTTAGAAATCTGAAATGTTCTCTAAGGAATTAAAGCTGGCAAATCTAATCAAATAATGTAATTTACGTCGGGGGCTTCATACGGTTTACATAGAAGCTAGCTTCTATGTAATTCTATTATATCTGGTATTTATTTTTTACTTTTTTTGTCTCACATCATTTACAAATGTACATAAAATAAATTTTAACTTTTCAAAAATAAACCGTTTTATTTTATAAAATAAAAATTTAATAAAGTAACATAAAAGAAAATTTTTGTGATATAATATTAAGTTATAGAGGTGATGGTTATGTACGAAAAATTATTAATTGACGGTGAATTGAGGAATAGCATTTCAGAAGAATTATTAAATTTATTTAATGAAAAAAATATAAATTATAAATTTTTTAATGGAAAAGAAACATTAGAAAATAACGTATTATTTTTGACAAATAATAAGCATAATTTAAAATCAAAGTATAGTAACGTTTTTTTACTTTCAAATGATTATGATTTTCTTGATGTAAAAAATTCAATTTTTATAAAAAATTTGGAAGATGTGATAAGAGTATATGAAAGTGGAATATGGCAAAGTTGGGCAAAAGAATTACAATTTTTAGCACAGTGCTCACTAGCCTACAGTAAGGATAAGTTTGATAGAGAACGTGCTGAAAGAATTAGAGAAATTTCTTGTGAGATGTTAAGTTATAAGTATAATGTTACGCCGGAAAAAATAAAAATTAATTTTGCCGGTGAGCTTGGCTATCAAACCCCAAAAGTTGAAAATAGAGCAGCGATAATAAAAGACAATAAAATACTATTGGTAAAAGAGCAGTTAGACGGAAAGTGGGCATTACCCGGAGGGTATCAAGATGTTGACAGATCTGTAAGGGATAATGTTATAAAAGAAGCTAGTGAGGAAGCAGGTGCAATAGTTAATCCTAAAAAATTAATTGCCGTATTTGATTATAATAAACACCATCATGTGAATTTTCCATTTGGAATGGTAAAAATATTTGTTCTATGTGATTATATTAAACACAAATTTGAAAATAATACAGAAACTGCTGATGCTAAGTTTTTCTCTTTGGATAATCTGCCTGATTTATCAATAACACGTACTACTTATAAACAGTTAGAAATGTGTTTTGATTGCTATAATAATCAAGAGACTTGGGATGTTTTATTTGATTAAAGTTTAAAAGGAAGGAAAAAGTATGAAATTAGGAAAAAATATAATACAAGAAAATCTTCCGGTACAAGAACAATTAATTTTCTGTTTACTATTAACGGTAGTTGGCGGTTTTTTTGATGCATATACCTTTGTTAATTGTGGAGGAATATTCGCCAATGCACAAACGGGAAATTTAATTTTTGTTGGAATAGGGATAGTTGACGGAAATTTTTCAGAAGTTATTCACTATACCGTGCCAATTATTTCGTTTATTGTCGGTGTATTGGTAAGTAAAAGTTTTGAATCTAAATACAAACAGTTATCAATGTTTAAACATATATATATGCTTTTGTTTACTCAAATTTTTGCATTGATTTTTATTTTTCTTAAGCAAACAATTTTCGGTATTGATATTAGACCGATTGTAATTTCGTTTATTTGTGCAATACAATTTGACGGTTTTAGAAAAGTTAATAATCTTGCTTTTGCCAGTGTTTTTTGTACGGGCAATTTACGCTCTATGAGTGAACATTTATATAGATATGTATTTTTGAGACAAAAGAATAGTAAATTACCATTTTTAATTTATAGTTTGGTTATTTCAGTATTTTTATTTGGAGTAGTTTTTGGAGCGGCAGTATCAAAATATTTTTTTCACAAGGCGATACTTACTCCAATAATAGTTATTATAGTAAATATTTTCTTTGTTAAAATTATTCAAAATGATTTTACGAGAAAAGCATAATGATATATATTTACATAAAGTTTTAGCAATGTTATAATTTAGTATAGAAATAAAATTTTAGGGAAAATAGTTTTGAAGTACTAGGGGGGTATTTTTATGAATGAGAACATACTAAATGGTTTTAAAGAGTATTTATTGAGAAGTAAAAGCTTTTCTGATAATACCGTTGAATCATACGATAGAGATATAAAAAAAATTTTGGCATACCTTGAAGAAGGTGGTTATGATTTAGAAAATTATAATTGGCTTAATGAACCATTTGTCATAGAATATATTGATTATTTAAAGGATAACAAATATTCTTCTGCAACGTTATCAAGGACTATATCGACTATTCATGGTTTTATTGATTATTTGTATGAAGAGAAGATTATTTCTGATAGAATAAATATCAATATAAAAATAGATAAAAAAGAAAAAGACGAATTAGTTATTTTTACACGAGGAGAAATTTCAAGAATTTTAGATATCGAACCTTGTACTTTAAATGATTATCGAGATAAAGCTATTTTTGAATTATCATATTCTATTGGAATTAAACCAACTGAATGTATAAATCTGAAAATAAAAGATGTGAATTTAGAAATAGGATATTTAAAATATAAAACTAAGGATGGTGTTAGAACTGTTCCACTAAATGAAGAAGCTATAGTTTCTATAAAAAATTATATAGAAGAATTAAAAAAACATAAATTTGATATAGATGATCAGTGTAAATTATTTTTAAATCATGATGGAGAGGGAATAAGTCGACAAGGATTTTGGAAAATATTCAAAAAACGTCAACAAGAACTGGGACTAACTAAAGAATTGAATACTATGAATTTTAGAAATTCTTTAGCAATTCACCTATTAGAAGATAAAATTCCGGCTGAAGAAGTTCAGGAAATTTTAGGTTTAAAAAATATTCACAGTTTAAAATTACATTTTAGAAAATTACAACGAAAAAAAAATGTAAAAAGAATGTTGTCAAATCATCCGAGAAAATCGATAAGATAAGGATTTTATAATGTATAATGTTGAATTAGAAGTATTTCAAGGACCGCTTGATTTATTATTGCATCTAATAGAAAAAATGGAAATAGATATTTATAATATTCCAATGGCAAAATTAACGGAAAGCTATTTGGAATATATAAACAATACGGAAGAATTTTCTTTGGAAAATGCTGAAGAATACATAGTAATGGCAGCAACATTACTCCACATAAAAAGTAAAAATTTGTTACCGGTTTTTGATGAAATAAATTCAGAAGAAACAGAAGAAGAATTAGTACAGCAGTTGATAGAATACAAAAATTATAAAGAATTAAGTATTAAACTTCAAAATTTAAAACAGCAAAGAGAATTATTTTTAGATAAAGAAAGCCATAATATAGAAGATAAATCCAGCGTAAGAAATTTAAAGATTACTTCTGATAAATTATTAAAAGCTATGGAAAAAGTTTTAAAATCTTATGATAATAATACGGAAGAAACGTTAATTAGCTATAGAAGTGAGTTATCTTTAGAAAAGGTGAAACACACTTTACTTAATATTTTTAAAATAAAAAAGAAAATATTTTTTTCCGAGCTAATTAGTTATTATGATACAAAACAGGAGATTGTTCTTGTTTTTATTAGTATATTAGGTATGATAAAAGATCAGGATTTGCTGTGTATTATCGATGATAATGAAATAAATTTAAAATATTTAATAAAGGAAGAATAATATGCTATTAGATGAAACAAGAAAAACAATAGAAGCACTTCTTTTTATGAAAGGAGAAGATGGAGTTTCAATAGAATTTTTTTCTACTTTTATGGAAATAGACAGTGCCGAAGCACAAAATATGCTTAATGTTTTCTGTGAAGAATATAATAAAAAGAATAATTCTTTAACGATTAAAAAATATGGTTCATTATATAAAATGTTGATAAAAGATGAAATATATAATATGATAAAAAAGGCTATTGTTTCAAAAAATTTAGTAAAATTATCAAAATCTTCACTCGAAACATTGGCAATAATAGCGTACAATCAACCAATAACAAAGACTCAAATTGATAAAATAAGAGGTGTCAACAGTGATACTATAATATACTCTCTTGTAAATAAGGAATTAATTGTATCAAATAAAACACTAGACACAATCGGGAAACCGAAATTATATGAAACAACGGAATTGTTTTTGGATGTTTTTGGGTTAGAAAGTCTGGAAGAATTGCCGAAATCAGAAATTATTAATGAAGATGAATTAACCAAATTTTTAAAAGATTAGGAGATATAAAATGGCGGAAAGACTGCAAAAATTAATAGCTGCCTCAGGATATACATCAAGAAGAAAAGCTGAGCAATTAATATTGGATGGGAAGGTCAGTGTAAATGGTTCAGTAGTAAGAGAATTAGGTGCAAAAGCAGAACCTAGTGATATAATTATTGTGGAGGGGACAAGGCTTTTAAAAGAAAACAAAAGGTATTATTTATTTTATAAACCGGAAAAAGTAATTACTTCTATGGCGGATGAGAAAGAAAGAACTTGTGTTAAAGACTTTTTTGAAGCAGTAAATGAAAGAGTAGTACCTGTAGGAAGATTAGATTATGATACATCCGGTGTTCTTATAATGTCAAATGACGGAGAATTTATAAATCTCATTACACATCCAAGTCATAAAATAAGAAAAACGTACATTGCTAAAATTAATGGAAAGTTAGAGGAAAAACATTTAAAAATACTACGTTCCGGAGTAAAAATAGATGATTATAAAACATCTCCGGCAGAAGTAAGTATTGTAAAAAATAAAAATAAAAGTTCCAACACCTTAGTTAGACTTACTATTCATGAAGGAAAAAATAGACAGATAAGAAAGATGTTTGAAGCATTGGGTTATGAAGTATTAAAATTAAAACGTGAATCAATTGAGGATTTAACTTTGGAGGGGTTAAGAAAAGGTGAATATCGCATTTTAACTATTCATGAAGTTAAGAGATTAATAAATAAGGCTAAAAACGGTGATAAGTAGATTATAGGGGGTGAGCTTTTAAGTGGCTGAAAGAATTTTAATAGTTGATGATGAAGAAAGAATTAGAAAATTATTGGTGATGTATCTTGAAAAGGAAGGATATATTGTTGATGAGGCTGATAATGGGCAGGATGGACTTGAAAGATTAAAATATATGGATTATTCTTGTGTTTTATTAGACGTTCATTTACCAATGCTTAATGGGAAAACTATATTAACCGAACTTAGAAAAACGAAAGCCACTCCGGTAATAATTATGTCAGCACAAGCTGATGAGCAAAGTAGAGTGGAAGGTTTTGAGCTTGGTGCTGATGATTATGTGATAAAACCGTTCAGTCCAAGAGAACTTATGTTAAGGGTGAATGCTATTCTACAGAGAACAAAAAGAAGTGTATTTTATACACCGGAGTTATATACAAAAGATGTCTTAGTTTTCCCGGGATTGATAATTGATGTTAATTCACATAAAGTTATCGTAGATGATACCGAGATATTTTTAACACCGAAAGAATTTGACTTACTGATGTTTTTGGCGAAATCGCCGGATAAAGCATTTAGGAGAAATGAAATATTGAGAGCTGTTTGGAATTATGATTTCTATACGGATCTTAGAACTGTAGATACACATATAAAGAGGGTTAGAAAAAAAATAGCTAAAATTTCCCCTAAAGTAGCACAAATGATAACTACTGTTTGGGGTATTGGCTATAAATTTGATACGTCTTTAAATAGTTTGTAGATTAAGGAGAACCAATGCTATCATTTTATAAAAATTTAGCAAAATTAACAAGAAATACAAGTAAACTTGTTGGGAAAAAAGGAACAGATTTACCGGGAAAAGTACTAAGAAAATTAGACAAAAATATTTTAGTAAAGCTAGCAAAACAATTTGATGAAATAGTTTTTGTTACAGGTACTAACGGTAAAACGACAACTTCTAATTTAATAGGACATACGTTAAAAAAAGCGGGAATAAATTTTGTAAATAACTTTGAGGGAGCTAATATGCTGGATGGAATTATTTCAACATTTGCTGTTCAGTCAAATAATAATACAAAGTTAGCAATTATAGAAATAGACGAAGGATCCATAAAAAGGGTAATGGAGTATATAACACCTACAAGGTTTGTTATTAATAATTTTTTTAGAGATCAAATAGATCGTTTTGGAGAAATTGATACTTTAATAGCAACAATAGGGGAGCAATTAGAAGGTAAAAATGTTCAACTTATTTTGAATAGTGATGATCCTTTTGTAACAAGACTTGCTAAATACGGAAAAAATAATATATATTTTGGTATAAGTAAAGATGCGTATAAATTTTCAGATTATGGAATTTCTGAATCGAAATTTTGTCCGAATTGTGGAACAGAGTTAACTTATAGTTATATTCATTATAGTCAGCTTGGATATTATGAATGTCCAAATTGTGGATTTTCACGTCCTAATCCTGATTATACAGTAACTTATGCTGAGTTAAAACCTTTTATTTCATTAAGTGTAAATAATGAAGACAGTTTCTCTACGAAATTAGCCGGGGATTATAATATTTACAATATCTTAGCAGCATATACTTTGTTAAATATTTTAGGATTAAACAAAGAAAAAATTAAAAAAGGTTTAGAAAGCTACACCTCTAAAAATGGGCGAATGCAAAGTATTGAGATTACCGGCAAAACAACTGCATTGTTAAACCTTGCTAAAAATCCGGCAGGACTTAACGCTTCATTAGCTATCGGAAAAACAATAGATATGAGAATAAATTATTTATTGATTTTAAATGATAACGGTGCAGACGGTTTTGATATTTCATGGATTTGGGATACTGATTTTAATATATTGGCATCTCAAAATATTAATAATATTATTTGTTCAGGTAAACGTGCCAAGGAACTTGCATTAAGGTTGAAATACAGTGAGATTAATGCCAATATAGTAGTTTTGGAAAATATAAAAGAGGCAGTTGCGAGGTTAAAAAAATACAGTGAAAAATATTCTATTGTAATACCGAATTATACAGCACTGATAGAAACTCAAAAAGAATTGGAGAATTAAAATGGAATTGAAATTGTATCATTTTATGCCTGATAAATTAAATCTTTATGGTGATATTGGAAATGTTATAGCACTCAAAAAAAGATGTGAATGGCGTGGTATAAATCTTAAAATAGAAAATATAACTTCAACGGATGGTGTAAAGTTATCAAACTGTGATATGTTCTTTATTGGTGGTGGCTCGGATAGAGAACAGTGCATTGCAACTGAACAATTTTCTAAGATAAAAAATGAGTTTAAGTCAGCCATAGAAGCCGGAGTGCCGGCATTAACTATTTGTGGAGGTTATCAATTTTTAGGGGAATATTACAAAACTGTGGATGGTGTTAAATTGCCGGGGTTAAATATTTTAAATTTTTATACGGAATCGAAGAAAGATGCACCACGTTTAATAGGGAATATACTAGTTGAATCGGAAATGTTTGGAAATATCGTCGGCTTTGAAAATCACGGAGGTAGAACATATCATAATTATAATACGCTAGGTAATGTTATAGTTGGATTTGGAAATAATGATTATGATAAAAAAGAAGGATTATTGTATAATAATTTAATAGGCACATATCTTCACGGACCAATTTTACCAAAAAATCCTAATGTGGCTGATTATTTAATTAAAGCTGCATTAGATAATAAGTATGGAAATTATGAGTGGAAACCATTAAAAAATGATGTTGAATTTATTGCTAACAACCATATGGTAGAATTATTGAGGAAAAATATAAAGTAGTATCAGTAGCGATACTGCTTTTTTATTATATATTTATATACAAAATATTTTTTGTTGCTGATTATATAGTGGGGATACAATTTTAAGAAATCCACCACGAAGAATAGCAACGAGCCTAATAGCAATGTTTGTAGTGGTAATAGAAAAATGATAAAGGTATTTTTTTGGAGAATTTTATGCGACAATTCTTTATTTATGAGTGCTATTTGCACATCATAAATATTAGAAGTGACGTATGCAAAGACACTAGTATCGTCAAAACCATAGGTTGCAGATGATACGTTAGTATCAACTGCTGACCCGTGGCAGTAGCTACTAACTAATCTTTTACTCACTTTGTTCGTAAAGATTAGAGTAGCCTTGCACACCTTAATTCTAGAATTTTTACGCATCATAGATGCTTAAAAATTCTAGAATTAACCTAGGTTAGTTGTAGGCGTTCATACCACTACTGACTATTGCTAAAATATTTATAAAATAATATATACGTTTTAAAACGATAAAACAGAGAATTTTGTATATAACCATATATTAACCAATACAAATAATTATTTTAAAATATAAAATATTTAATTGTTAATAATTAATGTGTAAAATATATATTTTTTATTGAATATTATTATAAAAGTTCATATTATGAAATGAAATACTAAAAATAAAATAAAAAAATACGTTTTATACTTGATTTAATTTATATATGGGAGTATAATTTAAAATATAAACGGACATTAAAATTTATATTGTTAAGATATGTTATTATAAAACGGACGTTAGTGGTAAAAAAGGAGTTTAATGTATGAAAATAGCTGTTATTATGGGTTCAAACTCGGATTATAAAACAATGATAGAAACATGTAAATTATTAGATGAATTTGAGATTCCTTATGATAAAAAGGTTGTTAGTGCACACCGTACACCAAATTTATTGGTTAATTTTTCAAAAAATGCACGAACAAATGGTTATTCACTAATAATAGCGGCAGCAGGCGGTGCTGCTCATTTACCCGGAATGGTTGCATCAATGACAACTTTACCGGTAATTGGTGTTCCGATAAAGTCCAGTGTTTTAAGTGGAGTAGATTCTTTGTATTCTATAGTACAAATGCCGGCAGGTGTTCCGGTTTTAACTATGGCAATAGGTATTGCAGGAGCAAAAAATGCTGCAATAAGTGCTTTATCAATATTAGGAATTACTAATAAAAAATATGCTGATAAATATGAAGAATTTAAACGAGAACAAGAAAGAATAGTATTGGAAGAGATGACATTATGATTAAAACTATTTTACCGGAAAAAACTATAGGAATTATTGGTGGTGGACAGCTGGGTAGAATGTTGGCTATGAGTGCCAAGGAAATGGGGTATAAAATTGCTATTTTAGACCCGAGTTTTGATTGTTGCGCAAAACAATTCAGTGATATTTTTATTGAAGCATCGTTTGATGATACGGAAAGTATAGAAAAATTATGTAAGGTAAGTGATGTTGTTACATTTGAATTTGAAAATATTAATGCAATGGTATTAGAAAAATTAGAGGAAATATATAATATAGTTCAAAGTGCTGAGGTTTTAAAAATCACGCAACATAGGTACTATGAAAAAGAATTTGCTCATAAGTTGAATATTCCAACTGTTGATTATATTTATATTGAAGAAGACACAAATATTGATATAGAAAAAACTTATCTTATGAAAACCGTCCGCTTCGGTTATGATGGAAAAGGTCAAAAAATAATTTCTAAAAAAGAAGAGATTGAACAATATACAATTTTAGAAGAATTAATAACATTGGATAAAGAAATATCGGTTGTAGCTGTTAAAGATAAATTTGATATTCAAATAATTGCGGTTGTAGAAAATGAACATAAAAATAATATATTATTTCGTTCAAAAGTTCCGACTACCGCAACTGAAGAGCAAGAAAATTTAGCAATAGAATATACAAGAAAAATTTTGGAAAATATAGAATACTTTGGAGTTCTTACAGTAGAATTTTTTATTAGTAACGGGAAAGTAATTTTTAATGAAATTGCTCCGCGAGTTCATAATTCCGGACATATTACAATGCAATCAGCTACTAAGAGTCAATTTAGAGCTCATATTGAGGCTATTTGCGGTTTGCGTGTTGGCAAAATACAAAACAGAGAAACAACTTTATATAATATACTCGGTCAAGATTTAGAATATTTTAAAAATTTAATTACAAAAAAGCATGGTTTTTTACATTTGTATGAAAAAGAACCGCGTAAAAATAGAAAAGTAGGGCATATTAACTTTTACGGAAATATCATTTTAGGAGGTTATGATGAACAATAAACGAATTTTTGTCAAAAAGCGTAGTGGATATAATAAAGAAGAATTGCAACTTAAAGAAAATTTAAACTTAGAATACAATCTGGGACTGGAAGAAGTTAAGTTGTACGTTATTTATGATATTTATAATATAGATGAAAAAACATATAGATTGGCAAAAACTTCTGTATTTTCTGAAATTGTTGTTGATGAAGTATTTGAAAGTATTGAATTAGAAACCGGAAAATATTTCGCATATGAAGTGCTACCGGCTCAATATGATCAAAGGGCCGACAGTGCAGAAGAAAGTATTAAGTTGCTTGATGCAAAAAGTAAAACGACAGTAAGAAGTGGAAAACTAGTTATTTTTGACAAAAAATTAACCGAAGATGAACTAAAATTGATTGAGAATTATTTAGTAAATCCTATAGAAGCACGGAAAAAAGATTTATCTGTTTTAGAATTTAATCTAAACTCTGAGCCGACACCCTTAAAAAATTTAACAGGTTTTTTAGAGTTTACAAAAAAAGATTTAGAAAATCTAAAAAAAGAATTTTCACTGGCAATGAATATAGAGGATTTAATTTTTATTCAAAATTATTTTAAATCAGAAAAACGTAATCCGACAGAGACTGAAATTTATGTATTAGATTGTTACTGGAGTGATCATTGTCGTCATACGACTTTTGAAACTATTTTAGAAGAAGTTAATATCAAATCGGAATTATTTAAAAAAGAAATGCAAGACGCTTTTGATTATTATTTAAAAATTAGATCTGATTTAGGAAGAGAAGATAAACCTTTAACATTAATGGATATGGCTAGTATTATCGGTAAATATCATGTTAAAGTATTAAAAGATAAAAATATTGAAGTTAGTGAGGAAATTAATGCTTGCTCTTTCTTCACAACTATTAAAAATAACGGAGAAAATGAACGTTGGTTAATTCAATTCAAAAATGAGACGCATAATCACCCGAGTGAAATCGAACCTTTCGGTGGAGCGAGTACCTGTATCGGTGGTGCTATTCGTGATCCGTTATCAGGACGTAGTTATGTTTATCAAGCTATGCGTATTTCGGGTAGCGGAAATATTTTGCAAAAACGTGAAAATACGTTAGCGTATAAGTTACCACAAGTGGAAATAGCTAAAGGTACAGCACATGGTAATTCATCTTACGGTAATCAGATTGGTTTGGCTACTACTTTTGTTAGAGAGCTATATGATGACAGTTATGTGGCAAAACATATGGAAGTAGGTGCTGTCGTTGGAGCGGTTAAAGACGGTGATTATAAACGTGAGAGTTTAATAGCCGGGGATATTGTTGTTATGATCGGTGGACGTACCGGACGTGATGGTATTCAAGGTGCAAGTGGGTCAAGTCTTGAACATACTAATAATTCACTGGAAACAATGTCAAGCCAAGTACAAAAAGGTAATGCTCCCGAAGAAAGAAAACTACAACGTTTATTTAGAAAGCCGGAAGTAACGAAACTAATTAAAAAATGTAATGATTTTGGTGCCGGTGGTGTTTGTGTAGCCATTGGAGAGCTATCAGACGGTATAGAGATTCATTTAGATAAGGTTTTAACTAAATATCAAGGATTAAATGCAACGGAATTAGCTACCAGTGAATCACAAGAGCGTATGGCGGTGGCAATTGATAAGAAAGATTATGAAAAATTTATTAAAGAATGTGAAAAGGAAAATATTGAGTATTCTCACGTTGCAACTGTTACTGATAAACATTGTTTGGAAATGTATTACAATGGGGAAAAAGTAGTAGATATGGGGGCTGACTTCTTAGAAACAGCCGGTGTTCGCCAATGTGCAGTAGCGACACTAAAAGATAATATGGGAGAAAATCCTTTTATAGATAAAAATGTATCAAGAAAAAATATTTTATCTGAATTGGGTGAGTTAAATGTTACATGTCAAAAAGGTTTAGCATCAAAATTTGACTCCTCAATCGGAGTTAGTACGGTGCTTATGCCATTTTCTGGAAAAAATAAACTAACACCGGTCCAAGCTAGTGTTCAGGCATTACCGACACTCCATTCAACAAGTGATACGGCAACAATTTTGACTTATGGATTTATTCCGAAAATTTCTCATTATTCACCATTTTTATCGTCTATATATGCTGTATTAGAATCGGTCGCTAAAGTATATGCAGTAGGAGGAAATACAGAAAGTCTTTACTTCTCATTCCAAGAATACTTTGAAAAATTGGGTAAAGATAGTACAAAATGGGGAAAAGTTACTCAAAGTTTATTGGGTAGCATTTATGCTCAAAAAGAAATTGGTCGTCCTAGCATAGGTGGTAAAGACAGTATGTCAGGAACGTTCAATAATTTAGATGTAGTTGAAACATTGATTTCATTTGCTTGTACTCCTATAAAAATAGAAGATGTTATAACGCCGGAATTAAAAACAATAGGTAATCATTTGTATCATATTCCTGTAATAAAAGATGAAAAAGGATACCCGAATATTAAAGAAACTTTAAAAAATTATGAAAAAATAGGTAGATATATTAAAGATGGAACTATTGTTTCAGCATATGCCCAAGAAGAAGGCAGCATAGTTGCATCGTTGGTTAAAATGTCTTTAGGTAATGATTTGGGATTTGAAGTAGCTAAAGATAACATTTTAAACTTTGATCCGGCATCACTGGTAGTAGAATCGATAAAAGAATTACCTTTTGAAAAATTAGGGGTTGTCAGTGAAAGAATAATCATTAATAATGAAGTATTTATGCGTACAGAAATATACGATGCTTATACTAAAACATTAAATGACATTTATCCAATATATCAAAATGAAGATAGAGGAACTGTTGAAAATCTACATACCGAACACAATAAAAAAGTGTACTATCCTCAATATGTAGAAGATGTAAAAGTAGTTATCCCAGTATTTCCGGGAACAAATTGTGAATATGATAGCGAAAGAGCATTTATAGAAGCGGGGGCTACCCCTACAACAGTAGTTATAAGAAATACCCGTAAAAATGATATTAATGAATCAATAGATGAGTTTGTGAGTGCTATTGAGAAGTCACATATTATTATGTTCCCCGGTGGATTTTCTAGTGGTGATGAACCGGATGGAAGCGCTAAATATATTGTTAACTTCTTAAAAAATATTAAAGTTAAAAATGCAATTCATAAACATTTAGCTGAAAAAAAATTAATTTTAGGCATATGTAATGGATTTCAAGCATTGTTAAAATCGGGATTAATTCCATATGGAGAAATTAGAGAATTAACAAAAGATGATTTAACTTTGTATCGTAATGATAGCTATGAACATATTTCCACAACAGCCTTTACACGTGTTGCCAACACAAATTCTCCTTGGTTACAAGATTTTAATATTGGCGAACAACATGAAGTTGTGTTCAGCCATGGTGAAGGAAAAGTAGTCGGAATAAATATTGAAAGATTCAAACATTTGATTGCTTTTCAATATAGCGACTTCAACGGTAATGCGACTTTAAACGGAAAATTTAATCCAAACGGTTCGTTATTGGCTACGGAAGGTTTAATAAGTGAAAATGGATTAATATTAGGAAAAATGGGGCATAGTGAGCGTTATGGAAAAACTCTATATAAAACTAATACAATAAAAATAAAACAAGATATTTTTAAAAATGGTGTAAATTATTTTAAAGGGGAAGAATAAAATGAAATTATTATATGAAGGAAAAGCAAAACAATTGTTCGAATGTGCTAATGATGATGAAATTTACGTTCACTACAAAAATAGTGCTACAGCATTCAACGGCGTAAAAAAAGAAGAGTTTGAAGGGAAAGGAGTTTTCAATAATACCATTACTTCATTAATCTTTGAATACTTAGAAAAAGAAGGCATCAAAACTCATTTTATAAAAAAAATAAATGAAACAGATCAACTTTGTAAACATGTAACAATTATTCCGTTGGAAGTAATAATTCGCAATATAGTTGCAGGCTCAATGGCTAAAAAATATGGTATTGAAGAAGGAAAAAAATTGATAAAGCCGATTTTTGAACTTAGTTATAAAAATGATGAGCTTAACGATCCGTTAATTAATAACGATCATGCCGTCGCATTGGAAATTGTAACGGAAGAAGAATTGGAAAATATAAGAATGCAAGCACTTAAAATTAATAGTTTACTCCAAAAATTATATTTAAAAGCCAATTTAATTTTGGTAGATTTCAAAATAGAGTTTGGTCGTGATAAGGATGGAAATATTATTTTAGCTGATGAAATTTCTCCGGATACTTGTCGCCTATGGGACAAAGATACAAATGAAAAATTAGATAAAGATAGATTTAGAAGAGATTTAGGTTCGGTGATGGAAGCTTATGAAGAAGTTTTAAGGAGATTAGAAGATGCGAGGGATTAATGAAGAGTGTGGTGTGTTCGGTATTTGGAATCATCCATCTGCAAGTAATGTTACGTACTTTGGATTACATAGTTTACAACATCGCGGTCAAGAAGGGGCTGGAATAGTTTCACGCGATAATAATACTTTAAGAGGGTATCGAGATTTAGGTTTGGTTTCAGAAGTATTTCGTGATAAGGAAAAATTAGAACATCTTGTAGGTAACAGTGCAATAGGACACGTTAGATATGCAACATCAGGTAACAATAGTATTCAAAATATTCAACCTTTCTTATACCATTTTTATGATATGAGTGTAGGCGTTTGTCATAACGGTAATTTAATTAATGCTAAAACTTTACGACGTGAATTAGAACAAGATGGGGCAATTTTTCACTCATCATCAGATACGGAAGTTTTAATTCATTTAATAAGAAGAAGTGGTAAATCAACATTTAAAGAACAATTAAAAGAAAGTTTACAAAAAATTAAGGGCGGTTTTACGTATTTGCTTTTAACAAAAGATGCTTTATATGGTGCAGTAGATCCAAATGGTTTAAGACCTTTAGCAATAGGAAAAACAAAGAACGGAGCATATGTGGCAGCTAGTGAAACCTGTGCTATTGATGTTGTAGGTGCAGAATTTGTTTGTAATGTCGGTGCGGGAGAGATGGTTATAATTGATGATGATGGAATTCGTATTGAAAAATATACCAATAACACTTTGGTAGCTATTGCTGCTATGGAGTATGTCTATTTTGCACGTCCTGATTCAAATATTGCAGGAATTAATGTTCACTCGGCACGAAAAAGAACCGGACGCCGCTTGGCTAAGGAACAACCAACTCCGGATGCCGATATGGTTATTGGAGTACCAAACTCATCATTATCAGCAGCAAGTGGCTATGCAGAAGAAAGTGGACTACCTTATGAAATGGGATTGATTAAAAATCAATATGTAGCTCGTACCTTTATTCAGCCAACTCAAAAATTGCGAGAACAGGGAGTTAGAATGAAATTATCCGCTGTTAAAGGCGTGGTAAAAGGTAAGAGTATTGTAATGGTAGATGACTCAATTGTAAGAGGAACTACAAGTAAACGTATTGTTCAATTACTTAAAGAAGCGGGCGCAAGAGAAGTACATGTAAGAATAGCCTGTCCTCCACTAATGTTTCCAAGTTTTTACGGAATAGATATTTCAACAACACAAGAATTAATTTCAGCTAATAAAACAATAACAGAAATTAAAGAAATAATAGGAGCTGATTCGTTGGGATTTTTAAGTGAAGATGGTTTAGTAGAATCAATAGGTCTTAATTATGATGCACCATATACAGGGTTATGTATGGATTGCTTCAATGGAGATTATTCGGCAGGGTTATATGATTATGAAGATAATTACATAAGTTCAATGACAGATATTCAAAAAAAATTTTTACAAGAAAGGGGTAAAAATAATGAGCAAAAAATATGAGGAAAGTGGTGTTAGTTTACAAGCCGGATACGAATCGGTAGAACGTATAAAAAAACATGTAGAACGTACAAAAAATTTGGGTATGATGTCAGCAATCGGGGGATTTGGCGGAGCATTCGATCTTAGTGCTTATAACTTTAAAAATCCCGTTTTAGTAAGTGGAACTGATGGTGTAGGAACTAAATTAAAGTTGGCATTTGAATTGAATATTCATAATACTATCGGTATTGATGTAGTGGCAATGTGTGCCAATGATATACTTGCTCAAGGCGCAATACCTTTGTTTTTCTTAGATTATTTAGCTGTTGGGAAAAATTATCCTAAACAGGTAGAAGCTATTGTTGAAGGTGTAGCTGAAGGTTGTATGCAAGCCAATTGTGCTATAGTTGGTGGAGAAACAGCGGAAATGTCCGGTTTTTATGAAGATGGCGAGTATGATATTGCAGGTTTTTGTGTCGGTGCACAAGAAAAAGAATTGTTACTTAATCCCGAAAATACTAAAGCCGGACAAGTAGTTATCGGTTTAGCATCTAGCGGTGTTCATTCAAACGGTTTTTCATTAGTAAGAAAAATCTTAAAAGATAATAATATCAGTTTAAATGAAAAATTTGAAGATAGTACAATAGGGGAAACTCTTTTAACACCTACAAAAATATATGTTAAAGAAGTTTTAACGGTTCTTAAAGAAGTAAAAGTAGCAGGAATTGCTCATATAACGGGAGGGGGCTTTCATGAAAATTTGCCACGCTGTTTAAAAGATGGCTTAGGAATGAAAATTATCAAATCTTCTTATAGCGTACCAAAAATTTTTAACTTTCTAGCAGAAAAAGGTGGTATAGACGAAGAAGAAATGTATCATATTTTTAATATGGGTGTCGGTATGGTACTTGTAGTAGAAAAAGAAGATGTAGGAAAAACTTTATCTTTATTGGATAATTCCTTTGTTTTAGGAGAAGTAACTAATGAAAGTGGAATAAAAATAATATGAAGAAAGTAGCCATTTTTGCATCAGGAACAGGTAGTAATTTTGAAAAAATAGCGGATGATAAACGTTTAAAAGAAAAAATGGTAATAGAACTATTAGTATGTGATAAAAAAAATGCTGCAGTTATTAAAAAAGCACAAGCTAGAGGTATTCCAACCTATGTTTTTTCTGCAAAAAATTTTTCGACAAAACAAGACTACGAAAAAGAAATTTTTGAAAAAGTTAAGAATTTTGATTATATCTTTTTAGCAGGATATATGAGAATTATCTCTCCATACTTTTTAGAAAATTATAAAAAAACAATCTTAAATCTACATCCGTCATTGTTGCCAAAATACAAAGGGAAAGACGCCATTAAACAAGCATTTAATGCAAGAGAAAATAAAATTGGTATAAGTATTCATTATGTAAATGAAGAATTAGATGGTGGTAGGGTAATAGCCCAACGTTCGTTAAAAGTATCAAGTGACGATACATTAGAAACAATAACTGAAAAAATCCATAAATTAGAGCATGAACTTTATCCAAATGTTATTTTAAAACTATTAGAGGAGGAGCTATGACAAAAAGAGCATTAATTAGTGTAAGTGATAAAACGAATATTGTAGAATTTGCGAAAGGTTTAGAGAAATACGGATATGAAATTATTAGTACAGGAGGAACATTTACTCATTTAAAAAATAACGGTGTTTCATGTATAAGTATTGAAGATATAACACATTTTCCTGAAATTTTAGAAGGACGTGTAAAAACACTGCACCCTAAAATTCATGGAGGATTACTTTCAAAACGTGGGAACAAATTACACAATAAGCATATAAGAGAAAATAATATAGAATATATAGATTTAGTTTGTGTAAATTTATACCCTTTTGAACAAACGATAAAAAAAATTGATGTAACTGAAGAAGAAATTATTGAAAATATTGATATTGGTGGCCCCAGTATGTTAAGAAGTGCTGCAAAAAATTTTAATGATGTGGTTGTAGTAACTGATATTGCTGATTACGATAAAATTTTGAAAGAATTAGAAAATGGTAGCATTTCTTTATCAACACGACGTTCTTTAGCAATAAAAGTATTTAATACAACAGCAAGTTATGACGCAGCTATTGCAAATTATTTTAATAAAAAAGATAGCTTAGTTCCGGAAAAATTAACAATTTCGTATAAATTACAAGATACTTTACGTTATGGAGAAAATCCGCATCAAAAAGCACATCATTATGTTCAAAATAACAATGAAAGTTATGCACTGCACAATGCCGTTCAATTACATGGCAAAGCGATGTCTTACAATAATATTCAAGATGCAAGTGCTGCATTAGATATATTGAATGAATTTGATGAAACTACTTGTATTGCTGTTAAGCATATGAACCCTTGTGGTGTTGCTGTCGGTAAAGATGTTTTTGAGGCGTATAGTCGTGCTTACGAGGCAGATCCTGTATCAATATACGGTGGTATTATTGCGATTAATGGAGTAATCGATATTCGTACGGCTGAAAAAATGAGTAAAACTTTCTTGGAAATTATTTTGGCTAATGATTATGAGAAGGAAGCGTTGGATATATTGACTAAGAAGAAAAATTTACGTATTTATAAGTTAAGCGAAAAAAACAATAATTCAGTTGAACAAATTAAAAGTGTTCGTGGAGGCATACTGGTTCAAGATTTTAATGACAAACTTGCTGATGAATATATAGATGTAACTTATAAAAAAATTACCGCTGAACAACAAAAAGATATAGAATTTGGGTTAAAGGTAGTAAAACATGTAAAATCAAATGCTATTGTGGTAGTGAAGAATTCTCAAACTTTGGGAATCGGAGCAGGACAAATGAATCGTGTCGGTTCATGTAAAATTGCTCTTGAGCAAGCCGGAGAAAAAGCAAAGGGTGCAATTTTGGCATCAGATGCGTACTTTCCAATGCGTGATAGTGTAGATTTGGCAGCTAAATATGGAATTTCAGCAATAGTTCAACCGGGAGGTTCTATTCGGGATCAAGAAAGCATTGATGCTTGCAATGAGAAAGGAGTGGCAATGGTCTTCAGTAAAATTCGCCACTTTAAACACTAATTATGGCAAAAGTATTAATAGTCGGTAATGGCGGAAGAGAACACGCTATTGCATATAAACTTTATAAAGAGGGTCATGAAATATTTATGACAGAAATTAATCCTGCGGTCGAAGAGTTTGGAACGTGCGTAACAATAAATGAAGACCAAATACCAAGTTATGCAAAAGAAAACAATATAGACCTAGTATTTGTCGGCCCGGAAGTACCATTAGTTAATGGACTTATTGATAAACTTCAAGAAAAAGATGTTCGTGCTTTTGGACCAAGTAAAAAAGCTGCACAATTAGAAGGAAGTAAAGTATTTTCAAAAATGATGATGAAAAAATACGATATTCCAACTGCTAAATATGAAAGTTTTAGTGATTATAAAAAAGCTAGTGAATATTTAGCTGAACAACAAGTGCCTATAGTTTTAAAAGCTGACGGTTTAGCAGCAGGTAAAGGTGTTATTATTGCGAATACTTTAGAAGAAGCACAGTATGAATTAAAAGAAATGATGTGTAATTCCAAGTTTAATTCAGCAGGTGCTAAAGTCGTAATTGAAGAATTTCTTCAAGGAGAAGAATTTTCATTAATGTGCTTCGTTTCGAATAAAAAGGTTTATCCAATGGAAATTGCACAAGATCACAAGCGAGCTTTTGATAATGATCAAGGGTTAAATACCGGAGGGATGGGAGCTTATACTCCGCTGAAAAAAATCACTGTAGATGACATAAAAGAAGGAATTGAAAAAGTAGTTCAACCTATTGTTAATGCAATGAGTGACGAGGGGATGCCATTTTACGGCATTTTGTATGCCGGGCTTATGAAATGTAAAAACGGTATTAAAACTATTGAATTTAATGTTCGTTTTGGAGATCCTGAAAGTGAAATATTATTACTGAAATTAGAGAGTAGTTTGTATGATATTGCTAACAATGTGATTGATGGAAAAGATATTGAACTAAAATGGAACAGTGATGCATTTATCGGGGTGGTAATGGCAGCTAAAGGTTATCCGGAACATAGTGAAAAAGGTGCAATAATTAAAGGTTTAGATAAAGTATCGACACCCGTTTTTCACATGGGAACAAAAAAGGTATCCGGTGAAATTGTTATAAATGGCGGACGTGTTATATTAGTATGTGCAAATGGAAAAACCTTGCAAGAAGCACGAGAAAAAGTATATAATGAAATAGAAAAAATAGAATGTAAAGAACTATTTTTCAGACGAGATATAGGTCATTTATCCTTATAAAAAATGTGTTAGTATATTAGTTTATTATTGATGTTAATAATTTTTAATATACATAATAATTGTGATAAAGTTGATTGTTTATCCCACAGTATTTTTATTAATGGCAGGAGATTATTTTAAATGATTGAAAGATATAGCAGAGAAGTAATGCGTAATGTTTTCAGTGATGAAAATCGCTTTAAAGCATATTTAGAAGTTGAATTATATGCTACCGAAGCATGGAGTGAACTAGGAGTTGTTCCGAAAAAAGATGTGGAAAAATTATTTACCAATGCAAAATTTGATTTAAAAGGAATTTTTGAATTGGAAAAAGAAACAAAACATGATATAGTAGCTTTTACTCGCAATGTATCAAGTTACTTAGGTGATGAAAAAAAATGGATACACTACGGTTTAACATCAACAGATGTAGTTGATACTGCATACGGATATTTATATAAACAGGCAAACGATATTTTGTATCAAGATTTATTAAAATTTCAAGAAGTATTAAAAGAAAAAGCATTGCAGTACAAATTTACTCCATGTATTGGACGTACTCACGGAGTTCATGCCGATATAAGTAGTTTCGGATTAAAGTTTGCACTATACTATGATGAATTTAATCGTCATCTTAAACGTTTTAATGAAGTAAGAAAAATCATTGAAGTAGGGAAAATTTCCGGTGCAGTAGGAACATTTTCTAATACGCCACCGGAAGTACAAGACTATGTATGTAAAAAATTAGGAATAGAGTCAAGTAACATTTCGACACAAACTCTACAACGTGACAGACACGCTGATTACTATGCGACATTGGCATTAATTGCAAGCTCTATTGAGAAAATAGGGGTAGAAATTCGTCACTTGCAAAGAACAGAAGTTCGTGAAGCAGAAGAGTTCTTTTCAAAAAATCAGAAAGGTTCCAGTGCAATGCCACACAAACGAAACCCTATTTCAAGTGAAAATATGGCGGGTTGTGCCAGAATTATGCGTGGTTATATGCTAGCTGCTTATGAAAATATTCCTTTATGGCATGAACGTGATATTTCACATTCAAGCGCAGAACGTATTTTAAGTAATGATGCAACAACATTGTTAGATTATATGTTAAATCGTTTTACAAATGTTGTAAAAAATCTGACAGTATTTACCGATAATATGATTAAAAATATTTATGCAACTAATGGGGTTATTTTTGCTCAAAGAACTATGAGTAATCTAATTAAAAATTATGGATTTTCTCGCGAAGAAGCATATGATTTAGTACAACCGTTGGCAATGAGATCATGGTTCGAAAATATTCCATTTAAACAATTATTAGAAGAAAATGAAATTATTCAAAAAACGGTATCAAAAGAAATATTGGACAGTTGTTTTGACCTAAATGTTCATTTGATAAATATTGATAAAATTTATAAACGTGTCCCGGGATTGGAAGAATAATTTAAAACATCGTGATTTATATAAAAAATAACCCTTATAGAAAAGAGGTATGATAAATGAAATCAGATTTTCAAATTTCAAATGAATGTAAAAAACAAGATATTAAAACAGTGGCAAATAAATTAGGAATAAGTGAAAATGATTTGATTTTATATGGTAATTATAAAGCCAAAATTCAAACAAAAAATATAAAGAAAAATATTAAAGAGGATGCTAATTTAATCTTAGTAACTTCAATCAACCCAACATCAAGTGGAGAAGGTAAGTCAACTGTTACCATAGGGTTGTCAGATGCTCTAAATAAAATTGGTAAAAAATCGTGTGTAGCGTTACGTGAACCGTCATTAGGCCCTGTATTAGGGAGAAAAGGTGGTGCAGCAGGTGGAGGATATGCACAGGTTGTTCCTATGGAGGACATCAACTTACACTTTACCGGTGATATGCACGCTATTACAACCGCTCATAATGCAATAGCAGTTCTTGTTAATAATCATGTATTTCAAGGTAATGAACTTGAAATTGATAAAATTATTTTTAATCGTGTAATGGATATGAATGCACGTGATTTACGTCATATAAAAATCAATGTAGGAACAGAATTGGAACGTAGAGATGGTTTTGATATTACAGTTGCCAGTGAAATTATGGCGATTTTATGCCTATCAGAAAATCTTGGTGATTTAAAAGAAAAACTAAGTAATATATTAGTAGCTTATAATAAAAAAGGAGATCCGGTATATCTTAAGGATTTGAAGATTGAAGGGGTTATTACTTCTCTGTTAAAAGATGCAATTAAACCTAATATTGTTCAAACGTTAGAAAATAATCCGGCTATTATTCATGGAGGTCCGTTTGCGAATATTGCTCATGGCTGTAACTCAATTTTGGCAACAAAAACAGCTTTGAAATATGCAGATTACGTTATTACAGAAGCGGGATTTGGAGCAGACCTTGGTGCTGAAAAATTTTTAAATATAAAATGTCGTAAGGCAGGTCTTAATCCGAAAGCTGCTGTAGTTGTGGCTACTATTAAAGCATTAAAACTTCATGGTGATATTGAAGAAAAAAACTTAAAAGAAGAAAATTTAGAAGCATTGGCAAAAGGGGTAAAAAATTTAGAAAAACATATTGAAAATTTACGAAAATTTAATTTACTGGTTATAATAGCCCTAAATGTTTTTATTACTGATACAGTAAAAGAACTGGAATTTTTAGAAAATTGGGCAAAAGAAAAAAATGTTGAATTTTCTCGTGTAGAAGTTTGGGAAAAAGGTGGCATAGGCGGAATAGATTTAGCTGAAAAAGTAGTAAAAGTTGTAGAAAGTAATGATAAAAAGTTAAAATTACTGTATAAAGACGAAGTATCGATAATAGAAAAAATCGAAACTATCTGTCGTGAAATCTACGGTGCAGATGGTGTAAATATTACTGATGAAGTAAAAGAAGAAATAGAAAAAATCGAAAAGTTAGGTTTCGGAAATTTACCGGTTTGTATGGCGAAAACACCATTATCACTTTCTGATAATTCAAAATTGAAAGGTCGACCACATGGATTTAATATTACAATCAGTGATGTAAAACTACGTAGCGGAGCAGGATTTGTGGTAGCGTACGCTAATAAAGTACTGACAATGCCGGGATTACCAAAAGTACCAAGTGCATTAAATATCAATATAGATGAAGAAACAGAAACAATTTTAGGAATATTCTAAAATAATTAATCAAATAAGTATAATATAGAAAGTAGAACCGGAAAATAAAGTAGCTCTGTGTCAAGTATGGGGTATGAGAAAAAATAAGGATAAAATGCTAAGCAACATGATGTTGCTTAGCATTTTTCAAATAGTTTTTTAAACTCCAATTCATTTCTATATATTATTGTATAGTGTATATCACGATCTCCTTCGTAGTTAGATTTAATATAGTATCCAACTCCTATATAATATACTAGATATAAATAGGAAATGATATTTTAATATTTCGTATTTATTTAAAGTAATTTATACACAGTTTATATATAATAATCGTTTTTTATAATAAAAATAACAAAAAAATTATGTAAATTCACTTTTATATTATATTTTACACAATTTTTTATAAAATTATAAAAAAATGTTCGCAAATATCCGTATTTGTGGTATAATAATTAATGGAAAAAATAATAGCTTTCAGGAGGCACAACTAATGTCAATAATTGTAGTAGTAGGTTCACAATGGGGTGATGAAGGGAAAGGTAAAATCACCGATTTTTTAGCAGAGCGTGCTGATGTTATAGCACGTTATCAAGGTGGTAACAATGCAGGACATACAATTAAGTTCGACGGTAAAACTTATAAACTACAACTTATTCCATCCGGTATTTTTAATGATGAGAAATTATCTGTTATAGGTAATGGTTTAGTAGTTGATCCGAAATGGATTTGCGGTGAAATTAACCGTCTAAAAGAAAGTGGTGTAACATGTAACGGTTTAAGGATTTCTAACAGAGCACATGTAGTATTGCCATATCACTTGAAACTTGATGAAGTAGAAGAAGCAAGACGTGGGGACAACAAAATAGGTACTACTAAAAAAGGTATCGGGCCATGTTATGTAGATAAGTATAAACGTTGTGGAGTACGTATTGCTGATTTATTAGATAAAGAATTATTTAAGAAAAAATTAGAACAGAATCTGAAAGAAAAAAATGAAGTATTTGAAAAAATTTACGGTGTTGATGGTTTTACAGTTGAAGAAATTTTTAACGAATATTTTGAATACGGAAAACAGTTAGCACAATATGTTACCGATACATCAAAAGTGTTAGGAGATGCTCAGAAAGAAAGAAAAAATATTTTATTTGAAGGAGCACAAGGGGTAATGCTTGATATTGACCATGGGACATATCCTTATGTTACATCATCAAATCCAAGTGCCGGCGGAATTACTATAGGTAACGGTTTTGTTCCGACAAACGGTTTTAAAGTCCTTGGCATTTGTAAAGCATACACTTCTCGTGTAGGTGACGGACCATTTCCAACAGAATTATTTGATGAAGTTGGGGATACAATTCGTGAAGTGGGACATGAATATGGAACGGTAACAAAACGTCCACGTCGTATAGGTTGGTTTGACACTGTTGTAATGCGTCATTCAGCACGTGTGTCAGGTATGACAAACTTATCGGTCAACTGCCTTGATGTATTGTCAGGTCTTAAAGAAATAAAAATCTGTACAGCTTATGACTATAAGGGAGAAATTTTAACAGAGTATCCTGCAAATGAAAATATTATAAAAGATTGCAAACCAATTTACGAAACATTATCAGGTTTTAACGAAGATATTACCGGTATATCATCATTAGAAGAACTACCTACCAATGCAAGAAAATATTTAGAAAAAATTGAGGAATTGGTGGGTGTAAAAATTTCCGTATTTTCAACCGGACCAGATAGAACACAAACGCACTTGTTAGAAGATTTGTGGAAATAAAAAATTAATGTAATTGTATGGTAAATACGAGATATAAAAAGGAAATCAACCTCTAAAACTTATCTAAGTTTTAGAGGTTGATTTTAAAGAATAATCTCATATAAATTTTATACACATTATAAATAAAATTCATCTTCTAATTGTGACATAATAGTAATATTTTTATTAGTAATCGGGTGTTTAAATTCGACTTTGAATGCTCCTAAATACATTTTATCGTATTTATATCCATCATTAGAATACAATCTGTCACCTATAATCGCCGATTTTAAATGTGCTAGATGAACACGAATTTGATGAGTTCGTCCTGTATCCAATGAAAGTGTAATAACATAACGTTCATTACCTATTTTTTTACAGTTAAGAATATGAGTTACTGCTGATTTTCCGTTATGAACAACAACCATTTTATTTTTTTCACGTCTATCACGACCGATATTTGTTTTAATAGTCTGCGGAGTGAGATTATTTTTTATTAACGCATTATAATAACGTTTTATTAAGCGTTGTTCCAACATTAAATCAAGTTTTGCCTTTACAAAAGGGGTTTTAGCAAAAATAACAAGTCCACTCGTATCAACATCTAAACGATGTATCGGCTCAAGATATATATAATCACTAATCAAGAAGTTAACAAGTGTATCATTTTCTACATCAATATCATTAGGGTGCGTTTTCATTCCAGCCGGTTTCGATACTACAAGAAAATAATCATCTTCATATTCTTTAATAATATCTAATGAAGTATTTACGATATATTTTGATTGTACAAAAAATATATTAATAATTAATATATCATCTTTTTTTAACGGTGTATTTAAAGTTGCAGGTTTTTTATTAATTATTATAGTTTCTTTATTGTGATGGCTATTCATGCGAATGGCGTGAATATTTTTTTTAGATAATTTTAGGAAAATTTTTAGGTATTGTTCTACATTTTGGTAACTATGTAAAATTTTAAAATTCATATTATACTCTTTCTACTGTTTATTGATTAATAAGTTTATTTATTATATAATATTTTTTGGATGATATAAACTAAAAAGGATATAAGGAGATACTAAATGACATTATTTTTTGTAAATGATTATGGAAGAGGTGCTCATCCAAAAATATTAGAGCAACTTACCCAAACAAATTTAGAATCAGAATATGGTTATGGAATGGATAGTTATAGTGAACTAGCAAAAGAAAAAATTCGACTTGCATGCGAAAAAGAAGAGGCTGAAATTTATTTTTTAGTCGGTGGAACACAAACAAACGCTGTTGTAATAAAATCTTTACTACGTTCTTATGAGGGAGTAATTGCAGCAAATACAGGACACATCAGTACCCATGAAGCAGGCGCAATTGAATACACAGGACATAAAGTAATAGAACTACCTAATTATAATGGTAAATTAAGGGCTGAAGATGTGGAAGAGTATTTTGATACATTTGGCAAAGATGCCAATCTTATGCATATGGTAAAACCCGGTATGGTTTATATCTCATATCCTACGGAATACGGAACACTATATAATAAAGAAGAATTAACAGCACTGCATACAGTATGTAAAAAATATAATGTACCTTTATTTGTAGACGGCGCACGTTTAGGTTACGGTTTAATGGCTAAAGAATGTGATATAACATTTAAAGAATTTACTGACTTGTGCGATGTTTTCTATATCGGGGGAACAAAAGTAGGAGCATTATGCGGAGAAGCGGTTGTTTTTACTAATAAAACCATAATACCGGCAAATTACATAACAATTATTAAACAAGCAGGGGCATTGTTAGCTAAAGGTAGACTTCTTGGTGTACAATTTGATACATTATTTACCGACAATTTATATTTTAATATAAGTAAACATGCTATCGAAATGGCAGAGTTATTGAAAAAAGGTTTAAAAGATAAAGGTTATAAATTCTACATTGATTCACCTACTAACCAACAATTTATTATTATGGAAAATAGTAGAATGGAAAAACTTAAAAAAACCGTTCAATTTGCAAAATGGGAAAAATATGATGATTCACATACAATTATCCGCTTCGTCGTAGATTGGTCAACTAAAAAAGAAGATGTAGAACAACTAATAAAAATATTATAAAATGTAAAAATTAAAAATTAAGCATTAATTTTGCTTAATTTTTAATTTTTTTTAAAAAAAATCATTGTCAAAAAAGGTCAAAAGTGATATAATTGGATTAAGGTCAAAAAAGGTCAAAATAATTGATCTTTTTTACTAAATATAAAATAATTTAAGGAGATTTACTATGGATATTAATAGTTTTACAAATAGTGTTAAAGAAATATTAGCAAAATCTTCACAACAAGCAATAGAGAAAAAAAGTCAAAGTATTACGAGTGAAATGTTTCTTTACGAAGCATTATCTGGTAATAATTTATATAGTGATATATTAGGAAGAATAAATATTGATAAAGCAGGATTATTGAACGATTTAAAAAATGAAATCAATAAAATAAGTGCCGTAGACGGAGAGAATATACAATATGGTGGTTATTTAAGTAATGATTTAAATGTTTTATTAGTAGAGGCTGATAAATATAAAAACAAATATGAAGATAAATTTATCTCATGTGAGCATATAGTGCTGGCAAGTTATGTAAAAAATAGTATTGTAAAAAAATATGTGGATAAAGTAGCAACATTAAAAGAATTGTCAATTATAATTGATGATATCAGAGGAGGGAAAAAAGTAATGAATGAAAATCCTGAAAATAATTACGAAGTATTAGAAAAATATGGTCGAGATTTGGTAGACGAGGCGAAAAACGGTAAAATTGACCCTGTTATCGGACGTGATGAAGAAATACGTAATGTAGTACGAATTTTATCACGTAAAACAAAAAATAATCCTGTGTTAATCGGAGAACCCGGTGTAGGTAAAACGGCGATAGTAGAAGCATTAGCACAGCGTATTGTTCGTGGTGATGTACCGGAAAGTTTAAAAAACAAAACAGTATTTGAGTTAGATTTAACCAGTTTGGTAGCCGGAGCTAAATATCGTGGTGAATTTGAAGAACGTTTAAAAGCCGTATTAAAAGAGATTAAAGAACAAGAGGGGAAAATTATATTATTTATCGATGAAATTCATATGTTAGTCGGAGCCGGTAAAACTGACGGCGCGATGGATGCGGGTAATATTTTAAAACCGATGTTGGCGCGTGGAGAATTGCACTGTATAGGGGCAACCACTCTTAATGAATATCGCCAATATATCGAAAAAGATTCAGCGTTAGAACGTCGTTTCCAAAAAGTATTAGTTAAAGAACCGACTGTAGAAGACACTATTTCAATTTTACGTGGTCTTAAAGAACGTTTTGAAGTTTATCACGGAGTAAAAATTTCTGATAGAGCAATAGTAGAAGCCGCCGAATTATCTAATAGATATATAACCGATAGATTTTTACCGGATAAGGCTATCGATTTAATTGACCAAGCATGCGCAACAATAAAAACGGAAAATTCTTCTAATCCTGCTGAACTGGATACTATTAATCGTAAAGTGATGCAATTAGAAATTGAAGAAAAAGCACTAAGTAGTGAAGATGATGAAATTTCACAAAAACGTTTGTTACACTTACGTGAAGAATTAGCAAATTTAAAAGAAGAACAAAATGCTTTACAATTACAAGTTGATAATGAAAAAGAAAAATTATCGGCAGTTAAAAATTTACGTGAAAAAATTGATAAGGTAAAATTGGAGCTAGAACAAGCACAAAATAGCTATAACTTAGAAAAGGCATCAGAGTTGCAATATTCTACCTTGCCAAAATTACAACAAGAATTAAATGAATTGGAAGAAAAGTCGAAAACAGAAGAATATAAACTTTTAAAACAAGAAGTAACAGAAGATGAAATCGGTTTTATCGTAAGCCAAATGACAGGTATTCCTGTAACACGTTTGGTCGAAACAGAAAAAGAAAAATTACTACATTTAGCAGATACAATCCATAAAAAAGTAATTGGTCAAGATGAGGCGGTAGAGAGCGTTACAAATGCAATCTTACGTTCACGTGCAGGAATTGCAGATCCAAATAGACCAATAGGTAGTTTTTTATTCCTTGGTCCAACCGGTGTAGGTAAAACAGAACTAGCTAAAGCATTGGCGCTTAATTTATTTGATGATGAAAAAAATATCGTTAGAATAGATATGAGTGAATATATGGAAAAACATTCAGTAAGTCGTTTAATAGGAGCACCTCCGGGATATATTGGATATGAAGAAGGAGGACAATTAACAGAAAGTGTTCGTCGTAATCCATATAGCATTATTCTAATGGATGAAATAGAAAAAGCTCACCCTGATGTGTTTAACATCTTGCTTCAACTACTGGATGAAGGTACGTTAACAGATTCTAAAGGTGTTGTCGTAGATTTTAAAAATACTATAATTATAATGACATCAAATATAGGCTCATTAGAACTATTAGAAGAAGTTAAAGATGGACAAATTAGCGAGCAAACACGTAAAAATGTAACTAATCAACTATATGCTTACTTTAAACCGGAAATTCTAAATCGTATGGATGATATTATTATCTTTAAACCGCTTACTCAGGATAATATTAAAGGTATAGCAAATAAATTATTAAATGAGTTGGTTGTTCGTTTAGAAAATAAAAATATTATATTAACTTATACAGATCATGTGGCAGAGTGGGTTGCAACAGCAGGTTTTGACATAAAATTTGGTGCAAGACCGCTTAAACGTTTCATTCAAAGTCAAATTGAAAATAAACTGTCAGTAGAATTAATTCGCCATGGTATTGAAGATGGTATGGAGATTAAACTTGATTATAATAATGAATTATTAATTAATATAAAATAATATAAAAATAATTTCATTATATCGGAGATATTTAGAAATATTTATCTCCGATTTTTTATTAGATAAATCAATTAATATTATAAATTAAAACAGATGTGGTATGAAATTATAGAATAAGTATAAAAAATGGATTTCTCTAAATTATGAATTTTACTTTTATTTTTTTATCTTTTTATAGTATAATCATATCAACGATTAATCATAAGTTAGGAGGAATATTATGAAAATAGCAGTTATGGCAGGAACACCAGTTGATACAAATTTGGGAGCAGAATTATTAAAAAAGCATGGTTATAATAATCTTGTTGCCATACCAATATCGAAAAATCCGATTGAACAAACAACATTTCAAGCAATGAAAAAAATAGAAAAAGAAAAAATAATTATTGGATATATTAAAAAGTTAAAAATTCAAAATTGTACTAAAATTTTTGTTTATTGCAACTCACTTAGTTCCGCTATTAATTTTGATGAATTATCAAAGAAATACAATGTAACAATAATAACTCCTATGCAGATGTATCGCACTCTTGGGCTTGAATATCGTAATCTAGCGGTTATAACAGCTAATTCTCACGGTTTAGTAGGCGTTGAAAATAATCTTTATGTCGCTAATCCCGAATTAAAAATATTAGGGATAACAATGTTAGAACTTGTCAAAGCAATAGAGGAAAAACAAAAACCTGATGAAATAGTTACTAAATTTAACTTTATACATTTATTAAATTATTTTGAACAGATGCAGGTCGAAGCAATTGTGTTAGGATGCACACATTTTCCTTATATAAAAAATGAATTAAAAAAAATAACGTCATTACCTATTATTGATGTAGGTTTATATATGGTGAAAAAACTAAAGATAAATACTTCGAAAAAATAACATATCAATATAACTTGCCGCTTTGTCAATTAAATAATATTTTTCGTATACCGCCTTATTTTTGGCACTTGTTAAATTGCTTATTTGCTTAAAATATAGTATAATGTATTAGTTAAGAAAACTTTTAGGAGAACAAGTAAAATAGATGAATTTAGAAAAATATATTTCAATCGTAGAAGATTGGCCAAAAGAAGGAATAAGTTTTAAAGATATTACAACATTAATGGCAGATGGTGAAGCCTATAAATATGCAACTGATCAAATTGTTAACTATGCAAAAGAAAAAAAAGTAGATGTAGTAGTCGGACCGGAAGCTCGTGGTTTCATTATTGGTTGTCCGGTTGCATATTCATTAAAAATAGGATTTGTTCCGGTGAGAAAACCTAACAAACTTCCACGTGAAGTAATTAGCTATAAATATGATTTAGAATATGGAAGTAACACATTAACAATGCACGCCGATGCTATTAAACCCGGGCAACGTGTTTTAATTACCGACGATTTACTTGCAACCGGCGGTACTATTGAAGCATCAATAAAATTAGTAGAACAATTAGGAGGAATTGTAGTAGGTATTGCATTCTTAATTGAATTAGACGGTTTAAACGGAATGGATAAACTAAAAGATTATGATGTACTTACATTATTAAAAATGTAATCTACTACTAAAATATTAATATGACATTTGAACTAAAAGAAACAAAATATCTTAAGAATATAAATACCAATGCCTATGTTTATGAACATAAAAAGACAAAGGCAAAATTAATTTTTCTGGAAAATGAGGACATAAACAAAAGTTTCAGTATAGCATTTAAAACTATCCCTTATAATGACAATGGTATTTTTCATATTTTAGAGCATTCTGTTTTATGTGGTTCAGAGAAATATCCGGTAAAAGAACCTTTTGTAGAATTACTAAAAGGTTCTTTTAATACATTTTTAAATGCTTGGACATTTCCTGATAAAACTATGTATCCGGTAGCCTCTAAAAATGACAAAGATCTTGAAATTTTAACTGATATTTACCTAGATGCTGTCTTTAATCCAAAATTAAAAACAAATAAGAATATTTTATCTCAAGAAGGATGGCACTATCATTTAGAAAGTGTTGATGATAAATTAACTTATAAAGGTGTTGTTTATAACGAAATGAAAGGTGCTTATTCTTCTGTTGATGAAGTCCTTGATGACTATATATCACAAGCGTTGTTTACAAAAACACCTTATCGTTATTCATCCGGCGGTAAACCGGAAGCCATTCCCAGTATTACATATAAAGAATTTATTGATACATATAACTATAATTATCATCCAAGTAACAGTTATATTGTTCTTTACGGTAATTTAAAAATTGATAATTATCTTATAAAAATTGATAATTATTTAAATAATTATGAGTATAAAGATTACAGTAATTATCAAATAATCTCACAAAATGAATTTTCTGATAAAGTCTTTAGACGTACTTATTTTAATGAAAAAACTAATAATAAAGGGTATGTTGCATATAGTTATATATTGGGAGATAGCAATAACAGCATAGAAATAGATAATATAGATATTATTGATGATATTTTATTGGGAAGCAGTAATACGGAATTTAGAAAATATTTTATTGATAATAATATTTGTGAAGATGTATATAGTTACTTGCATAAAGATCGCAAAGAAGCTGTATATAATATTATCTTTAAATATGTAGATGATAATCAGCTTAGTAAATTAGATAAACTTTATAAAGATACCTTAAGTAGAATAATAACAGCCGGATTTGATTACGAACAAGTTCAGGCTACAATTAATAAAAAGAACTTTTCCGTTAAAGAGGAAATTAACAAAACCGGCTCTCCTAAAGGAATATCTTATGCCGTAAAAATTATGCGCGCTTGGAATTATGGATACGATCCGTTAGATAGTTTTGATATTGATAAAGTTATTAATAATATACAGAAAAACTGCGATAATAAACACTTTGAAAAAATAGCCAAAAAATGGTTATTAGATAATGAAAAATCAAGTATAGTTGAACTTTTACCGGTTGATAAAAAAGAACAAACGGAAAAAGATCTGGTCTCTTATCAGAAAACTTTATCTGCTGAAGAAATAAATGACATCATTAAAGAAACAAACGATTTGAAAGTTTGGCAAGAAACACCGGATAGTGAAGAAAATTTGAGAAAAATAAAAAGTGTTGATGCAAAAACTGTAGAATTAAAAAATCCACTGGAAAAAACTGAGATTGAAATATTAAAAGATGTTACATATTCACATTTTGATACAGTAACTAACGGCATTTCTTATTCAAGATTATTATTTAATATAACGGACTTTACCATACCACAGTTACAATATTCTTCGCTATTAACTTATTTGTTATTTAATCTAAATACTAAAAATAAAACAGAATCCGAAATAATAAAAGAAATTGATTTCAATTTAGGTAATATTAGTTCAAGTATTGAGATTTTTAGAGAATTTGAAAGTGAACGTTGTTCAATTAATTTTATAATAGGGACAAAATATCTTGTAGAAAAATCAAAAAAACTATTTGATATTTTAGAAGAAACTACTTTAAACTTTGATTTTGAAAATAAAACATCTATATATAATGTACTATTAGAGCTTAAACTTATGCTTGAAAATAGATTTAAACAAGCAGGGCATAGTTTCGTATCAAAACGACTTATCAGTTATTATACCGTTCAAGGTGCTTTGGCTGAACAGATTTCAGAATATAATTTCTATTTATTTATCGAAAATTTAGTAGCTAATTTTGAAACTGAGTTTGAGAATATAAAAGAAAACCTAGAAAATATTACCAAATTAATTTTTAACAGTTCACGACTTTTAGTTAATTTTGTTGGTAATGAAAGAGAATATAAAAACTTTAAAAAAAATATTTCTAAATTAGTAAAAAAATTTCCAAACAATATTAATGATCAAGGTGGATTTAAAGTTGAATTAAAAGATAAAAATTATTCAGAAGGTTTTTATTTTGACACATTGGTTCAATATGTAGGCGTTGGTTATAATATTAGTAGCTATTCCGGAGCATATTTGGTATTACGTCATATATTAAACCTTGATTATTTATGGAATAATGTTAGAGTTAAAAATGGTGCTTACGGTGCCGGAATGATTATTAATAATTATGGAAATTTCGGTCTGTGGTCATACCGTGATCCGAATTTAGAGGAAACCTTAGAAACTTATTATAATATTTATAATTATATTAAAAATCTTGAAATAGATGATAAAACTTTAAATAAATACATTATCGGTACACTTAACACTCTTGATACACTTATGTCACCAAATGCAAAAGCATATTATTCTTTAACTAAATATCTTACGAACAGTCCAAAGGATTTTTATGAAAAAATTGTTAATGAAGTCAAAAATACTACGGTTTCAGATTTACGCCAAATTGCAGAAGAATTTGAAAATATTAGATTTTCGCATAAATGTATTATAGGTTCAAAAGAAAAAATAACTGAAAACAAAAAATTATTCAATAAAATAATAGAATTAAACTAAGAAAGGAATATGAATGAGAGTTCGTAACAGATCAAATTCAAGAGAACGTCTTGAAAACAGCCCCTTAGTATTTTTACAACCAAAGGATAACAAGGGAAAATGGAAAAACATTTTTGGAAACAACAATCCTATACATCTGGAAATAGGAAGTGGAAAAGGGAAGTTTATTCACACATTAGCGGAAAAATATCCAAATATTAATTTTATCGCAATGGAATCACAACAAACTGTACTTAGCTTTTTGCTGGATAAGATTGAAGAAACATATCGAGATAATCTAAAACTTATTTCAGGGAATGCAGAAGATTTATTAGATTATTTTGCACCATTTGAAATAAGTAAACTATATTTAAATTTTTCAGATCCATGGCCTAAGACACGTCATGAAAAACGACGTTTAACATTTAGTAAATTTTTGGAACGTTATGAAATTATCTTAAATAATAAAAAGACTATTGTCCAAAAAACTGATAATCAAGGGCTATTTGAATATAGTCTTATGAGTTTTGCAAAAAATGATTTTACTTTTGAAAAAATATCGCTGGATTTGACAAACAGTATATATGAAGAAGATAATGTTCACACTGAATATGAGGATAAGTTTATCCAAAAGGGTAATAAAATTTACATGGTAGAAGCCGTAAAAGAAAATTAAATTAAAAAATTATGTTGCACTTTACATATTTTTATTTATGTAAAGTTAACTATAAATTTAGTATTGATTAAATAAAAGAAATTAATTATAATAATAATTAGTAATATTCAAAGGAGATTTAAAAATGATTTCAGTAAATGATTTTAAAACCGGTGTTACTATTGAAGTTGATGGTAACATTTGGAAAGTGTTAGAATTTCAACACGTTAAACCGGGAAAAGGAGCTGCATTTGTTCGTTCTAAACTTAGAAATATGAGAACCGGTGCCGTAAATGATAAAACGTTTAGAGCAGGTGAGAAAGTTGCCAAAGCACAAATAAACAATCAAAAAATGTCTTATCTATATTCAACAGGTGATGCTTATGTGTTTATGGATAATGCTACTTATGAACAAATAGAAGTACCGGAAGAAAACCTTACTCATGAGTTGAACTTCTTAAAAGAAAACATGGAAGTTTCGATTTTAATGTTTGGAGATGAAATTTTAGGAATTGATTTACCAACAACAGTTGAATTACTTGTTACAGAGACAGAACCGGGTGTAAAAGGGGATACAGCACAAGGTGCTTCTAAATCTGCAACAGTAGAAACCGGCTATACATTACAAGTACCGTTATTCGTAAAAGAAGGAGATATATTAGTTATCAACACAGCAGAAGGTAACTATGTATCAAGAGCATAATTATTGTACAAAAATAACCATTTGTAAATTCAAATGGTTATTTTTGTATGTACAATACCTTAATAATACGGATTTTAATTAAATTTTTTTATTGTTTTTAAATATGTGAGCATACCTAAAACAACGATTAAAATATCTATAACCGGCGTTGTAAACCAAACTGCTTTAAGACCGAAAAACATTGGTAATATTATCATCGCAGGTACAAATATTATAACTTGTCTTAACATTACCAAGCGTCCGGCAGATTTTGCATCACCAATCGCTTGGAAAAATGTTAGTAACATTATCATTACTCCATATAAAATGAAAGCACTATAAAGTATTCTAAAACTTGTTACTCCATTTATTAAAGAATTTCCTGTTAAACCAAAAAGACTTAATAGTGGTTTAGTAAAAATAATTGATGGTATCCAAAAAATAGCAGCTAACACAATAGAGTAGATTGTAAATATTTTAAAAATTGATCTGACTCTATCATATTGTTTTGCGCCGAAATTCGCTCCTATTGCCGGTTGTAGTCCTTGGCTCATACCCCAAATTGGAATAAATGAAAATGCCAATATTCTTAATGAAGCTGCCATTATTGATCCGGCTTCATCTTCACCGTACCTGAATGCTTGATTGTATAATAAACTTTGCTGAATAATAGTTAAAACCTGCATTAACATCGCAGATACTCCAATAGAAAATACTTCTTTATAAATACTGGTTTCACTAATAATTTTATTAATTTTAACAGTATTACTTTTATATTTAAAATAATAAAATGTGATAATTGCTTGAATTATTTGTGCTGTAATAGTTGCAATGGCAGCACCTTCAATTCCTCTATCTCCCATTGATATCATAAATATAGGGTCTAAAATAATATTAATTACAGCACCAATTCCCATAATTAGCATTGCTCTTTTCATTAATCCTTCACCACGCATAACCATATTGGCTGCCTGAGCAAAATTGACAAATAGAGAACCTATAAATATAATTTTTAAATAACGCGTAGCTAAATCTAATATATTTCCGCTTGCTCCTACCAAACTCAAAAATTGTTTTGAAAATAAAAAACCTATAATTGTTATAATAACTGACAATAGAATAACCCAATAAAGTAAATTATTCATAATTTTATCGATAGTGTTTTGATTTCTTTCTCCTATAGCACGAGATAAGACAGAGGCGGAACCTACACCGATTAACGTTGCAATTCCTGTATTAAAGTATGTAAAAGGCATTGCAACACCTACAGCGGTCATTGCATCTTGCCCTAAAAGTTGTCCTGCAAATATACCATCCATTAAAGGATATAATCCTATAACAATCATTCCAATAATTGCGGGGATAGATAATTTAACCATAATATTAAGTGGAGTAGCAGTTAGTAACTCCTTACTATTTTTATCCATATTTATCATTCCTTTCATTGATTATTTTATAATAATATTTTTTGTTAAATATGATTCAATCATAAATTCTAGCTGGTTTCTATTTTTTATAAAATTTTTTCTAATATCAATTAATTCGCACCCTAGCACTGAAGTATTAATTATACACGTAATAAATTCAAGTATTTCATCAAGAGAACAAATACAATCAATTTTCTCAAAAAATTTTTTAAGGCTATTTATAGAATCTTTTTTTAATTTTTCAAAAAGTTTTTTTAAACTTTCATCTTCATTTAATTGTTGTAAAAACATAACATACAATGGTGTAAATTCATTATCAGCCAACATTTTATCAACTATTAATTCTGCTAATAATTTATTTGTAACTGTATTATTATTAATTTTTTCAAACATAATATTTTTTCTGTAGATATTCCCTTCTATCATTATATCGTAAAGTATTTCGCCTGTACTCTTATAATGGTGGTATAGACCGCCAATAGACATTTCAGAAGCAACTACTATATCTTGCATAGTAGTATTTTTAAATCCTTTTTCTAAAAATAATTCTTTTGCTATATCTTGTATAAATTTTTTTCTTTCTTCTTTTTTTAATCTTTTTGCCGACATAATATTTTCCCACTTATAAATTTTTATTATACCGAGATTATCCTCGGTAATGAATTGATTATATAATAACATATTTTTTTTTAATTTACAAGTTAGTAAAGCGAAAAAAGTTTTCCAAAGTGAAGTTATTAAATAATAAAATAATGTTTATAGTAAAATGATCTAAATGTTAATTAATATTAAATTACTTATCAATTCAATTTTTAGAAACGTTTTTGAAAAAATGTTATAATAAACTTTATAAAAATTTTAAGGAGTGAGTATGTTAAAAAAAAATAAGTTATCTATTATTAGCATATTATTTTTAATAATATCAACAGTGCTTATATTAAATAATTCAATACGGTTATTTACGGTTTTTATTGGGATTATAGCATTGATTATATTAATAACTAAATTAAACGTTGAACCGTTTATATCTATTTTATTAATTTCAATTATTCTAGGATTAATTCTCGGATTATCACCGATAGAAATTATTGATACTGTAGAAAAGGGGAATGGTGTATTACTAGGTCATCTATCACTTATTTTAGGATTAGGGGCTATGTTGGGTTCTTTACTGAATACTTCAAAAGTAGCAGAAATTACCGCAACACGCTTAATTGACTTTTTTGGTGTTAAAGGTATTCAATGGGGTCTTATTGTTGCCGGTATGTGTATTAGTTTTTCATTATTTTTTGATGTAGCATTTATTTTGATTATTCCAATAGTTCTCAATATTGCAAAACACTAAAATGTCAATAAACTTTGGTTAGCACTTCCTACCGGTATCTCTATTTTAACAATACATGCGTTATTTCCACCACATCCCAGTCCAAGTATTATAGTAAAAAGTTTTAATTTACAAATCACTGAAGTTATGTACTATGGTTTAATAGTGGCTATTCCAACGGTAATAATAAGTGGTGTGTTATTAACTAAAATTACTCTTACTAGTTCAGAGCAAAAAACAAAGCAAAAAAATGAATTGAGTTTTGATAATACTGATAGTAGCATTAGCTTTTCTATTTCTATTTTTATTTTATTACTGCCGGTTATTTTAATAACAATACCACAGTTGATAATATCAATGATAAGTCTACCAAAGACGGTAAATTCATATTTGAAGTTGATTTCTAATCCTATTTCGGCTCTTATAATCACTCTTATCATAGCAATAGTAAGATTAGGAATAATGAGAGGGCAAAAAATTTCTCAAATTTCTAATGATTTAACCCTATCTGCAAAATCTATAGCAACAGTGTTATTAATTAATGGAGCAGCAGGGGGGTTAAAACAGATTTTAATAGATGCAAAGGTTACTGAAGAGATAGTTAGTATAACATCAAAACTTAATATTTCAGTATTACTTATTAGTTTCGTGGTTGCTGCGATATTAAGGATTACTCTAGGAAGCAGTACGGTATCTGCTATCACAACATTGGCAATAGTAGAACCGATGATTAATAGTATAAATTATCCTGCAACTTTGGTTATGCTTAGCATTGCAGCTGGAAGTATGTTTTGTTCTCATGTTAACGATCCGGGTTTTTGACTATTCAAACAATATTTAAACCTTGATTTAAAGTCAACATTTAAGACATGGACTTTTGGTACAAGTGTCGCCAGTATAATTGCGTTTGTAATAGTTTTATTATTGGTTCAATTCAGTTAATTTAAAAATTATAAACAATATCACTTGCTATACGTGTTAGTATATGGTATATTATATTTTGTGTATGTAGTAAATGTTATGAATAAACTATTTCCAAAAAGGAGGATTAATTCATGGCAAAAGTTTGTTACGTTACCGGACGTAAAGCACGTTCAGGAAATACTCGTTCACATGCGATGAACGCATCAAAAAGAAAATTCAAAGCTAATCTACAAAAAGTAACAATTTTAGTAGATGGACAACCTAAAAAAGTTTGGGTTTCTGCTAGAGCTTTAAAATCTGGAAAAGTTGAGCGTGTATAATTAGCAATAGACTTTAAACTATCTAAGATTATCTTAGGTAGTTTTTTACTTTGTAATCTTAAATTTTGAGGTATTAAAATTTGAAATTAAAAATCTAATAGTGATTAAAAGAGTTGAAAAAATAATTTATATATATTATAATATAATTGTTCGCATAATACATATTATATGCATAAATTATTGTGTAAAGGAGAAATATAATAGTGGTACGCAATCAACGTGATTATTACCGTCAAAAAATAAATAAACTCATTCCTGAATTTCCTGATTATATTGAGGATTTTATTGATACTTATTATTATATTTTATCGCCACTTACGTTGCATAGATATTTAGAAACATATAAAAATTTTCTTTCTTGGTTAATTAGTGAAACTATTTCTCATGCTGATATAATTAAAAATGTAGAACTCTCTACATTAGAAAATATCTCAAAAAAAGAAATGGAAAGTTATTTTAAATATCTTTCTCGTGAAGCAATAAACGGTAAATATCGTACACAAACAACAATAAACAATTATAAAGCTGCTATGCGTTCTCTTTATAAATTTCTTACTGTAACGAGTGAAAATGAACAAGGGCGTGCTTATTTTGAGCGTAATGTTATGCTTAAAATACCTATTACACGTGTTAAAGAAACATTATCTTCACGTTCAAAAAAAATATCAGAAAAAATTTTTCTTGATTCGCAAGATGAAGAATTTCTTGATTTTGTCGAAAATCAATATGAAAATACACTTTCTAAACATGCTAAAATATTTTTTTTACGTGATAAAACAAGAGATATAGCTATCCTCACCCTTTTCTTAAAAAGTGGTATTCGTGTTAATGAGTTGGCTAATCTTAAAGTGAAAGATATTGATTTTCTTAATAGTGAAATTAATGTAATTCGTAAAGGAAATAAAACAGATACGGTAATTATACCGGAATCTGCTCTCACTAAATTGAATATATATTTTAATTCATTGGCATTAAAACCAACAAGTGAAGATTTTGTTTTTACATCTAAAAATAAAACCGGACTTTCAATTCGTGCTATTCAAAAGTTAGTAATGAAATATACCGACGCATTTAATGTTCCAATGTCACCACATAAACTCCGCCATAGTTACGGTACAAAATTAGCATTAAAAACAAATGGTAATATTCCAATTATAATGACTCAAATGGGTCATTCAAACAGTGATACTTCTATGCTTTACATTAATGAATCTAAAAAGATAATAAAACAATCTATTGACAAACTTGATGAATAATATCGCTTTAAACATTTTAAATAGTTTTCAAACAAAATCGCAGAAGAATTTATCAATTATATCTTCTGCGATTTTGTTTATTTAAAAACATGTATAGAATTCTTAAAATATTCCAAACCTGAAAGGATAGTTAAAATAACGGAAATCCAAAGTAAAATATAATCTAATTCAAAATTCCACGTATTAAAAATAGGATTCCCCAGCAAAATAAGTATAATAGCTACCAATTGACTTACTGTCTTCAATTTTCCCAGTACACCGGCAGGTATAACTTCACCTTTTTCCACCGCCAATAGTCGAAGCCCTGTTACAGCAAACTCTCTTGCAATAACGACAACAACCATCCAACTGTGCATCATCCCCAGTTCAACCATTACAATAAATGCACTTCCTACAAGCAGTTTATCCGCTAGCGGATCTAAAAATTTCCCCATATTTGTTATAAGATTATATTTTCTTGCTAAATAACCATCAACAAAATCTGTTATAGAAGCAAAAATAAATATTAAAGCGGCAATAAAAGTGTTTAACTTAATAGATCTCCCATTTATTATTGATATAGAACCACCCATATCAATTAGTAAAAAAATTATAAAAACCGGTATTAAAATTGTTCTAAATAATGTTATTTTGTTTGGTAGATTCATCGTAATTACTTATCCTTCTGACTTTTGTTTTATCTTTTTTAATGTACTAATTTATTATAACATAAACAATGATTAGCTACAATATAAAAACAATGAGAAAACCTTTAAAGTAATGGTTTTCTCATTGTTTTATTAATTAAGCATATTATTGGCTCTTTTGATTATTAGGCACAGTCGCACCTGAGTTTTGTCTTGCAGGTTGAGTAGGAGTAACAACAGGCGGTGTTGTTTGTCCTTGAGCTGTTTGACCGTTAGTTTGGTCTTGTGTTTGCGTAGAAGGTGCAGCTTGCTGTGCACTGGCTGCTGCAAGAACTTCATTATTTGCTACCAGTACATTTGCTATTGTTGTTAATGTCGTTGCACCGTCTCCTTCATTTTCATATATCACGGTTTTTTCTTTTTCAATAATTGCTTGTAACGCATTTAAACTATCTTTAGCCGAATTAACTTTTTCACTATCTTGTTTATCTACTTGTGATAATGTATTATTCTGAATTTCTTTTTCTATTAAAGATGATAAACTAGTACGCATTTGTTTAAGCACATCATTAAATAATTTAATTTCGTCATCTTTATTTTTAGAAGTTATCTCATCTTTTTTATCAAGTAATGTTTTAAGTTCAGATACTTTTTTGTCTAATGTATCTACTTCGTTAAACTTATTCAAACTATTATTTATAAATTTTGTGTTAGCTGTTTCTTGAGAATTATTATTACTTGTTACAGGTTTATTATTTTTATAGCTTTGTTCTTTATTATATGCGTAGGCAGAAAGCCCTCCTATAATAAATAATAATGCAACAAGTATTCCTGATAATAATTTATTATTTTTTTTCATTATTTGTACCTCTTAATATTATTTAAGTTAACATAATTTAATATATGTAAATAAAATTTATTAGTTATCTTCCGAAAATTCTTTTTCTAAAAAAACCTTTCTAGGTTTTGCACCATCTGCCGGGCCTATGTAACCATCATCTTCCAACATTTCAACAATACGTGCAGCTCTATTATAACCTATTTTAAACCTTCTTTGCAATAGTGATGCAGATGCTTTTTGTGTTTTTGCGATAAATAGTAGCACTTCTTTATAAAGGGGATCTATTTCATTATTACCTACCCCGTTATTTTCCTTTGTTGTTTCACTTGGTGTCATATTTGGATCATATTGTGCTTTTGACTGACTTTTTACATAATCTACTACCTTTTCAACTTCTTCATCTGATAAATAAGCACCTTGGATACGTACAGGTTTATTTGAATCGGCTGACAGATAAAGCATATCGCCTTTACCAAGCAATGTTTCAGCACCTGATTTATCAAGTATAGTCCTTGAATCAACACTGGAACTTACCGCAAAAGCTATACGTGATGGAATATTTGTTTTAATTACCCCCGTAATAACATCAACCGATGGACGTTGTGTGGCAATAATCATATGAATACCTGCAGCACGTGCTTTTTGTGCTATTCGTGCTATTGATTCTTCCACCTCTTTCGATGAAACCATCATCAAATCAGCAAGCTCGTCAATTATAACGACAATATATGGTAATTTTTTATAATCCGGATCTTTTTCGGCTATTTTATTATAGCCTTCCATATTTCTAACTCTAGCACGTGAAAATTCACGATATCTATTTTCCATTTCAAGAACAACCTTATGTAATACATCGGCAGCCTTTAACGGATCGGTAACAACCGACGTTAGTAGATGTGGAATACCATCGTAAATGGAAAGTTCTACCATTTTAGGATCAATCATTATCAATTTAACTTTGTCAGGTTTATTTTTGAGTAAAATACTGGTTATTATTGTATTTACACAAACCGACTTACCACTGCCGGTAGATCCTGCAATAAGTAAATGAGGTGTTTTGTCCAAACGTGTAAAGATAGCTTCTCCTGAAACATCTTTACCCAAAGCCACTGATAATGGTGAGTTATCCTTACTGTTAACAAATACTTCTTTCATTGTTACAAGTTCATTAATTGTATTCGGAATTTCTATACCTATAAGTGATTTACCCGGAATTGGAGCCTCAATACGAACATCTTTTGCTGCTAAATTTAGCGCAATATCATTGCTTAAATTAACAATTTTACTTACTTTTGTACCTGGTGTTGGTAAAATTTGAAACTGTGTAATTGATGGGCCGACTATAGCCTTAACAATTTTTACTTCTATACCGAAGTTGTTAAAAGTACTTTGCAAAATTTTTGATTTTTTAACGACATCGCTTTTAGTTATAGTTTGTTGTTTTGTAGGATTGTTAAGCAAGGATATGGAAGGTAAAATATAACTATCATAAGATTCTTCTTCTTTTTTTACATTATCAAACTCAGAAACTTCTTCATTAAATTCTCTTATGTCAACTTCCAATTCTTTATTTTTTATTTTATTATAGCGTTTCTCATTGGAATTTTCTATTATCTTATCATTCTCAGAAATTATTACTTCATAATCATCTTTATTTTCACTTTCCGACTCATATACATTTTTATCAAATGCGTTTTGTATGGTATTTTTTACTTTTAGAACAAACATTCGATGATGAATATTCAGGTATAGTATTATTGTTGTGATTATCACTGAAATAACAACGAGTAGCGCTCCGTAATATGATAATAAGTATATAAGTAATTTTACAGGAAAATATGAAATCACTCCACCGCCATAAAGTGATACTTTATCATTATAAATATCATTAAAATTGATATAGTTCATATCTTTATTACCAATTAAAATTAGTTGGAATAAAAAGTCAATAAGTACTAATATTACAATAAGAAAAATTGGTGATTTCAATTTTTTGTTAATTACATGATATATCGGAATACTGGCTAATATTAAATACAACAGATAGCTAAAATTACCAAAACAGTATTTAAATACAGCATCAAAAAATTTCCCAATAACTCCCATTTGTAAAACTGATAAAATTACTATAATGATAGAAATCATAAAAAATATTGAACGATATGTTTCTTTAGAAAGTGTAGGAATATTATTTTTTTTCGATGATTTTTTTGTTTTTGCAGATTTTTTCTTTTTAGGTATTGCTCCTATCTTTTGTGTTTTTACTTGTTTTGTTTTTTTCTTTGTTGTAGTTTTTTTAGTACTCAATCTGCTCTCCTTCCTTATTATCTTCCACAATAACTGACTCAGTCGGGCAATTCTCACATGCTTCTTTTATTAAACTTTCATATTTTTCAGGAATAACTGCACTCATAGAATTATTATCAATATGACAAAATGCTATGCCGTCTTCATCATAATCGTATACATCCGGGCAAATTGCACTGCAATTCCCACATGCAATACAATCTTCCCTATTTATTTTAGTTTTCATTAATTTGTTCCCTTAAGTAACTTGCTAATTCGTTTAAAGAATTTCTTCTATGACTAATAGAATTTTTTTCTTCACTGCTTAGTTCAGCAAATGTTTTATTTAATTTTTCTATGTAAAAAATTGGGTCATAACCAAATCCGTTATTACCACGTTGTTTTGAAATGATTTTTCCATGACATTCTCCTCTAAATGTTATCTCTTCTCCATTGGGAGTTACTAAAGCTATAACAGATACAAAATGTGCCGGAGATTCTTTCCCATTAAGTTTTGTTATTACCTTTTCAATATTTTTTTCATCAGTTTGTTCCTTTGAATAGCGAGAAGAATAAATACCCGGTTCACCATTTAATAAATCTATTACCAACCCACTATCATCGGCTATTGAAGTTTTTTTAGTATAATTAGAAATAATTCTCGCCTTTATAAGTGCATTTTCTTCAAAAGTGACTCCATCTTCAATAATTTCATCAAAAAATCCAACATCGGCAAGGCTTAATATATTATAATTTGTTAAAATTTCTTTAATTTCTTCAATTTTATGTGTATTATTTGATGCTAATACCAACTCTTTCATGACATACTCCTTAAATATCCACTATCTGTGCAATAATATCTTGTTTTAACCATTTCGAAGCTATATTATTAAAATTTTTTCCTTCTTGAGATATAAAAAATTGATGTGCAGTTTTATTTAATTTTTTTTGATGTAATTTTTCATAAGTAAGGACGGTACTCACTTCACGTGCGGCTTCCCTACCGGAAGAAATAACTTTAATATCCTTACCATAAAATTTTTCTATTTCTTTTTTTAATATAGGGTAATGTGTACAACCAAGAACAACAGTATCCATGTCCAGTTTTTTTGTTTCATCCAATGCTTCTTTTAATAGATTTTCGGTAGCATGAGGAATAAGATTACCTTCAGCTTCAATAAAAGGACAAAACGTCGGACATGCTTTATTATATACCGTCATTTCCGGATTAATATTATCGATTTCGTTATTATATACTTTAGACTGTGCGGTAAAACGTGTTCCCAATACTAATACTTTGTTGTTTTGCGATGCCTGAATAGCACGCCTTGCACCCGGTTGAACTACCCCGATTATCGGAAGTTCATATTTATCATGCAAATGATCAAGAGCTGCCGCAGTCGCAGTATTGCACGCTAAAACAATCATCTTAACGCCTTTACTAATTAAAAACTTCACAGCTTTTTCTGTGTACTTAATAATTTCTTCTTTTTTTCTATCTCCATATGGGCAATTTTTCACATCACCAAAATAATAGATAGTTTCATTTGGCAGTTGCCTCATAATTTCTCTAGCAACTGTTAAACCACCTACACCGCTATCAAAAACTCCTATAGCACTCATTTTATAAAATCCTTTCTACTAAATAGAGTTAAGTAATTTCTCCAACTCTATTATTTTTGGGTATGATTTTGTTTCAATTCCAACATATTCCTTAAACAATAAATTGCAAAATTCAAATAAGGAAACTAATTCTCTATCGCTAATATCCAATGTTTCTAAAAAATTTATCGGTTTTATGCTAAAGTAATAAACCAACTTTACAAGACTGTTATTTATGGTATAACATCCTTGGTCTAAATGATTTTTATCTACAAAAATACTGTATCTAAAACTATATGCCACATATTCTAAATCTGTTTTTTGATATTTAAAATTAAAACCGTGTACTTTTAATAAATTAATTAAGCAATAAATCGTAACTAAACGTTCAGATATGTTACGATTCATGTAATCTAAACACTTACCAAGAAGCTTATATATGTTTAAATATGTATCATTGCTATACGCGATATACTCTATTATGTTAGTGGCATACGCATTTTTCATAACATCATAAATTATGGTGTTATACATATTTTCTATTTCCAATGCTATTATTTTATTCATCCCACCTGTTGGAAAATAATTAATCAAAACTTTGTATGGGATATTTACCTTTAATTTTTTTTTATTCTTATAAACATTTTCATAAAAAAAGCTTTCAATACATCCATGTTCGGTTAAAACATGAAGTATCTCATGATAATCACGATATTTTATTTTTTTTATTATTATACCTGTTACATAATTATTTCTAGTCAAAGACATCATCCCTATAGCCTAAATCACGGATTAAATTAGGTTTTGAACGCCAATTATCAATTACTTTTACCCATAACTCAAGAAATACCCTTTCTCCAAGTAGTATTTCAATATCTTTTCTAGCACGAATACCAATCTCTTTTATCATTTTCCCCTGTTTTCCAATAATCATACCTTTTTGTGATTTTCGTTCAACAACTATTGTAGCTATAATATTTTTTTTCTTACCTTTTTCTTTTGAAATTTTATCAATAACAACCGCAATAGAATGTGGAATTTCCTGTTCAGTAAGTTGCAAAACTTTTTCACGAATAAATTCAGAAATAACAAAATATTCGGGAGAATCTGTAATGACGTCATCAGGATACATTTTTATGCTTGGAATTAAATATTTTTTAGTTGTCTTTAATAAATTATCAACATTAATAGATTTCAAAGCTGAAATAGGAACAATCTCTACAAAATCATGCAAATTTCTATAAAATTCTATAATTTCTATTATATTTTCCGGACTAATTAAATCTATTTTATTTATTAATAAAAAGGTCGGAACATTAAGTTCTTTTATAATATTAATAATATGTTGATCACCACTACCGAATTTTTCATTAGCATTAATTATTAAATAAACTATTTCTGAATCTTTAATGGCGCTATTAGCCAACTTCATCATATAATCACCTAATCTATGCCTTGGTTTATGAATACCCGGTGTATCAATAAAAACGATTTGAGAATCTTCATCGGTATAAACGCCATTAATAATATTACGAGTCGTTTGCGGTTTATCTGACATAATAGCTATTTTTTGTTTAAGAATATTATTTAATAACGTTGATTTTCCTGCATTAGGTCTACCTATAATTGTTACAAAACCGGTTTTAACCTTTTCTATTGGCAACATACTTATCTCCTCAATCCAAATTTTTCTAAAATAATTTCCTGTTTCTCAAACATTTCTTTTTCATCATCTTTATTCATATGATCATATCCTAAAAGATGTAAGAAACCGTGAACTGCTAGAAATCCTATTTCTCTATCAAAACTATGATTATATTCCAATGCTTGTTCCTTAGCAATATCAACACAAATAATAACATCGCCAAGGGAGTTGATTTCATTTTCTAAACCGATAATATTAATTTCGTCTTCGACTTCATCATTTAAAGCGAATGAAATAACATCAGTGGGAACATCTTTTCCACGATATTCACGATTTATATATTGAATTTCATCTTTATTAACAAACGTAAGTGACATATCAGCAATATCGGTATTTATATTTTCATATTCGGCAGCCGTGTCTAAAAGTGACAATAGCATTTCTTTTATACTATCTTCAATCAAATTATTATTATCAATAATATCTACAAAACTCATAGTATCTCCTTAATGTAATTCATTAAAATTTTGTTGTCTTAATGCTTCATATATAATTAGTGCTGCTGTGTTTGAAAGATTAAGAGATCTGACATTATCACTCATAGGAATTCTTAAAGTTTGCTTGTGATATAATTCTCTGAAATCTTTGGGTAACCCTTTCGTTTCACGCCCGAAAATAAAGTAAATATCTTTATTCTTCCTGTTGGAAAAATTAAAATCAGAATATATTTTCTCTCCGAATTTTGTTATAAGATAATAACATTTATCATCGGTAGCAGCTAAAAATTCTTCAAAACTGTCCCAAACGACTAAATCTAAATCTTTCCAATAGTCAAGACCTGCACGTTTTACATCCTTATCATCAATAGAAAAACCGAGCGGTCTTATAAGATGTAATCGTGTATTTGTTCCGACGCATGTACGTGCAATATTTCCGGTATTAGCTGGAATTTCCGGTTGAAATAAAACTATATGATTCATACTTTTCTAAAATGGAAGTTTGCCACCAAACATTTTTCCAAGTCCCTTTCTTTTTGATTTATCATTCATAATACCGCCAAATTGTTTCATCATTTTACGCATCTCTTCAAATTGTTTAATTAACTTATGTACTTCACTTATCGGTCGTCCACTACCTTGTGCTATACGTTTTCTGCGTGGAACACTGATAATATCAGGATTTTGACGTTCTTCCGGTGTCATTGATTTAATAATCGCTTCAACATAAACAAATTGTTTTTCATCAACAGAATCAAGATTTATATTTTTTATTTTACCCATACCCGGTAGCATACCTAATATATCTTTAATACTACCAAGTTTTTTTACTTGTTCAAGTTGTGTTAGAAAATCTTCAAATGTGAAACTTTGATTCATCATTTTTTCTTGCATTTTTTTTGCTTCATCTTCATCAATAGACGCTTGTGCCTTTTCTATCAATGTCAATACATCACCCATCCCCAATATACGTGATGCCATACGTTCCGGATGGAATAATTCAAGATCATTCATCTTCTCACCCATACCAACCAATTTTATCGGTTTTCCGGTAATAGATTTAATAGACAAAGCAGCACCACCACGAGTATCACCGTCCAGTTTTGTTAATACTAAACCTGTAATATCAAGTTGTTCGTCAAATGATGTAGCTATATTGACAGCTTCTTGCCCTATCATCGAATCAACAACAAGTAAAATTTCGTCCGGTGTAACAGCTTGTTTAATATTTTTTAATTCATCCATTAATAGTTCATCAATATGTAAACGACCGGCAGTATCAACAATTACATAGTTAAAATAATGCTCTTTGGCATATTCCAATCCTTCTTTTACAATATCAACAGGATCTTTATCAACATAAAACACTTCTATATCCAATTGTTTTCCCAGTGTTCGTAATTGTTGAACAGCAGCCGGACGATAAACATCGGCTGCAATAAGCAACGGTTTTTTCTTCATCGTTTTTTTAACTTTTAACGCTAATTTCCCGGCGGTTGTCGTTTTACCTGCACCTTGTAGTCCAACCATCATAACGGTTGTGATTTTCCCGCCTTGATTTAATTCAACATTAGAGCCACCTAACAATTCAACCAATTCTTCATTAACAATTTTTACAATTTGTTGAGCCGGTGTCAGTGATTTCATAACTTCCGTACCCACAGCCCGCTCACTAATTTTTTTTACAAAACTCTTTACAACTTTAAAATTAACGTCAGCTTCCAATAACGCAAGACGAACTTCTCGCATCATTTCTTTAACATCCGCCTCAGAAACTTTCCCTTTACCGGTCAATTTAGCTATTGTATTTTGTAGTCTTTCCGACAAATTTTCAAATGCCATAATTTTTGCTCCTAATTTTCAAGTTTTTCTAACTGATAAATGTAATCTAAAATATCCTTGTTATCAGTTATTTTTTTTATTTCATTTAATAAAAATAATCGTTCATTGTTTAATTTAATTAAATTTAATTTTTCTTCAAATTGTTCTAATTCAGCTACCGTTCTTTTAATATTATTCGAAACAGCTTGTTTCGATATTGAATAATTTTCTGAAATTTCTGTTAGTGATAAATCATAAAAAAAATAATCGTTAAGATACTGTTTTTGTTTTTCACTAAGTAATTCAGAATAAAAATCATATAGTTGTGTAATTTGAATAATTTTTTCTATCTCCACAACTGCCCTCCATCCAATTTAAAAGTATATTTCTATATCACTATATTATACGATAAAATCGCATTTTTTTCAAATTTACCAAGTTGTAAAACCAAATAAAAATCCCCAACTCAACCATTTTCAATTTTTGTAAAATATAAAGGTTGTTCCAAAAATAAAAACTATTGACCGTTTTGTATTATTTTACTATGTTTTGTACTCTATTTTTATTTGTTAATTTCATTAAAATAGCCCCTAAAACTTGTCCAAGTTTTAGGGATCGGTAGCTTTAGCTGTTTCAGATTTAAGAGATTTATTCTTATATATCAGAGCAATAATTAAAGGTAACATTACGACAGGTAAACATATAAGCCCTCCTATAAAAGCTACTCTTCTATAACGATTTCTTGTAGAACTACCCTCCGAAATATTATTAAGAAAATTTGTCATGATACTGAAAATTTCACCGTCACTTATCATAAATAATAAAATGAACTCCACTGCAAATAATATCAAAAATATAATAATCACTTTCTTTGCAACTTTACTACATATATTCATTTTTGTTTTCATATCAAGTAATTCTGCATTAGGTATATTACGAAACCACTTTATTGCACGTTCTTCTTTTGTCATAATCTGTTTTCCTCAATAAATCTCATTTTATTTCTCAGTTCTTATATTATATTATAATATATTTTCAAATTTTTTATTTATTATCATTATATTTTCTTTTAAAAATAATTTCTCCATTTCGAAAATATTTTCCATTGAAACAAAACTTGGTGATTGTCTTAAATTAACTGTTGCATAATTTGAATTTAAGATAATAGTATTATTTATAACTTGTATTAATTCAAGTTCTTGAAAAATTTGTATCATTATTTTTAAACTATCAACATTTGTTTCCAATAAATTCAATAATTTCTGCAAAGTTTTTGTTATATTAATTTTCTTTTCTTTAGTACGAATTAATAAATTAAATAACTTAATCAATCTAGCTTTATCTATTTTATAATAATCTGACATTATTTGTTTTTCTTTACATACAACATATATTTTTTTAGGTTGTAATTTTAATAGCTCCAGAATTTGACCTCTTGATTGTGGAACATCAAGTAAATATATATTATCAAATACTCCATTTATATTGGAAATATCTTTATATTTAAAGTAATTATTCTGTGGATTATCCAGTTTTTTAGATATTTTCAAACTATCAGTCTCAATATTATCAATGTTGAACGTTGTATTTCTTAAGTCTTCAAATAAAAATTCTTTTATTTCTAAATCAATAATTTGTGCTTGCAACTTTGTATGACCGTTAAAATTATTTTTATCCAGTGTACAAAGTAAATCAATTATATCATTTTTTTCAACAAATCTAAATAAAGAATTATCTTTAAAACTAACGCATTCTAAGGTACTTGTTTCATCTGATATAATTAAACGTAAATACTGTTTATCTTTACCAAAATATACCTTGTCTATAACATTGACATTTTCCAGCAATACAGTCGGTTTTTCAAAATCCATTCCATACGGCTTAAGTGTATCCAATGAACTTAAAAATTGATAACTTACTTCTTCTAAATGGGTGACAATATCAATTTTTTTATCTAACTTTAATTCATGAGTGCTAACATATTCTTTATATTTTTTATCTAATCCTTGTTCTATTAGTTCAAAATTATTCTTTTCAAATGAAAATCCGGCTGCAAGTGTATGGCCGCCATAAGCATTAAATAAGTTTCCTATTTTATTTATAGCATCATAAATATTAAAATCATAAACACTTCGTGCCGATCCTTTTAAAATACCCCCATTATCTTTCATAACAAGAGCGGGTTTATTGTATAATTCAGTAATTTTTGAAGCGACTATACCGAGAACTCCCTCATGATATTTTTCACTTGCTATCATAAGTATATTTTTATCTTTTTTACCTGTTGTTTCTATTTGATTAATAACATCTTTGATAATTGTTTCAGTTACTGTTTTTCGATTTATATTGTACTCTTCTATTCTTCGTGCTAATTGTCTAGCTTGTTCAATGTCTTCCGTCATTAAAAATGATAGTCCCAGTTTTGCGCTATCCATCCTTCCGATAGAATTTAACTTTGGTGCAATATAAAAACCAATCGTTTGTTCATCAATTTTTGTTGTAATACCGGATAATTCTAGCAACATTTTTATTCCAATTCGCAAATCTTCATTTAATAATTCCAAACCTTGTTTTACAAAAATTCTATTTTCATCAACCATAGGAACCATATCTGCAACCGTCCCTATGGCAACTAAATCTAATAAAAAATCCGGATAAATCTCTAAGAGTGCATGTGCCAATTTAAATGCAACTCCCACTCCTGCCAACTTTTTAAAAGGATATGTTCCTTTAGGGTGCTCCGGATGGATTATTGCATAAGCATTCGGTAATGTATCTTGAATTTTATGATGATCAGTAATAATGATATCACAGTCTAATTTATTGGCAAAATCTACTTCTTCTATGCCGGCTATCCCATTATCTACTGTTATAATAAGAGTAATACCTGATTCTATTATTTTTTTAAATGCTTCTTTGTTAGGCCCGTACCCTTCATCAAAACGATTAGGAATGTAAGAAGAAACATCAGCCCCCATAGAAATCAATGTTTCTACTAAAAGTACTGTTGATGTAATACCGTCAGCATCATAGTCACCATAGACTAATATTTTTTCTTCATTACTTATTGCTTGATTTATTCTATCAACAGCTTTTTTCATATCATAAATCAAAAATGGATCATATCCTTCTTCATATTCATCAGAAAAATATTTTTTTACATCTTCGATTGTCGAAACACCTCTTGCATTTAATATTTTACCGATATTATTTGAAATGTTATAGGATACAACTTCTTCTAAAAATTTTTCATTATATTGTGGATAAATCCAATTATACTTCAATCCCATATTAGCTGTACCTCTTTAATTATTATTTTTATCATTAGAGTCATCTTCCAATTTTTCTTTTGAAAATAATAATTTTTCTGTTCTTTCCCATTTTTTTTCTAATGTTTTATATTTTGAATACCAATAAAAACTAGCTATTCCTATCCCGATAAAAAAGCATATAAAAAATAATAATGTTAGCGGTAATTTTACAGTAAAAAATATAAATGAAACAGGAACTGAGTTATAATTCATTATAAAAAATGTTATTATAGATACAAATAAAATTACTAGACCAAAAATTTTATAAGGTAATTTATTATCCATAGTTACACCTCTTTAATTAAATTTATAAATTCTTCTTCGCTGATTACAGAAATATTTAATTCCTTTGCTTTTTTTAATTTTGAACCGGCTTTTTCACCTGCTACTACTAAATCAGTATTTTTAGTAACACTTCCTGTTACTTTTGCCCCTAAACGTTCAAGACTTTCTTTAGCTTCATTACGTGTTAAGCTGATTAGTTTCCCGGTAAGGACAACAGTTTTTTTGTTAAATAAATTATCTTCATTTATTTTCTCTTTATTATAAGCAGGGTTAATTCCTAATGCAATTAAATCACTAATAAATTTCAAATTATTTTCATCTGAAAAATAATCAATAATTGACTCTGCCGTAATTTTCCCAACATCTTGAAGCTCTAACAATTCCTCCATAGTGGCTTTAGAAAAAGATAATAATGTTCCATAGTTTTCAGCTAATATTTTACCAGCTTTTTTACCAACATTCAAGATACCAAGAGCATAAATAAGTCTGTCCAAACTAATATTTTTAGAATCTTCAATTGCATTTAGAAGATTATCAACAGACTTTTCGCCCATTCGTTCTATATCTATTATTTTTTCTTTTGTTAAACTATACAAATCAATAACATGTTGAATAAGTTTTTTTTCATACAGTGTAGCGACCACTTTATCACCAAGACCTTCTATATTTAAAGCATCACGACTGGCAAAATGAATTATTTTTCTAATATTCTGTTCAGGACAATTTGGATTAACACAGCGTGTAAACGGATCATCTTCTTTTGTTATTGTTTTTTCCTTGCATGAGGGGCATATATTCGGCATTTCATATTTTAGTGAATTTTCATTACGTAGTTCTTTAACAACCCTTACCACTTTAGGAATAATTTCTCCTGCTTTTTTCACTATAACCATATCACCAATATGAATATCCAATTCGTCAATAATATCCTTATTATGTAAAGAAGCCTTTGAAACAACAGAGCCCGATATATTAATAGGCTCTAAAACAGCCACCGGCGTAATTATTCCTGTTCTGCCTACACTAAGTTCAATATCAAGCAATTTTGTGGCAAGTTCTTCTTCCGGAAACTTATATGCTGTTGCCCAACGTGGACTTTTCTGGGTATAACCTACTATTTCCTGCGAAGAAAACGAGTTAACCTTTATTACTATTCCGTCTATAGCATAAGGTAAATTATCCTTATTCTCTTCCCAATATTTTATATAATCTCCCACCTCAGTGATGTTTTTACATAATTTATAATTGGTATTTATTGGAAATGAATATTCTTTTGCCAATATTAACGCTTCTTCTTGTGAATTAATATCATTTTCACCGACTACAGAATAAATAAATGCTGATAATTTTCTTTTTGCGGTAATTTTTGAATCTAATTGTCTTAAAGAGCCGGCTGCTGCATTTCTCGGATTTGCAAAAAGTTGTTCTCCATTTTTTTTACGATTATTATTTAATAATTCAAAAGATTTTTTCGGGAGATAGACTTCACCGCGTACTTCAAAAGTTTTATTATTTTTTAAGATTTTAGGGATAGAAAAAATGGTTTTTATATTTTCTGTTACATTTTCTCCAATCATTCCGTCTCCACGTGTTGCAGCCTCTATTAATTTTCCGTTTTCATAATTTATAGATATTGCTAAACCATCTATTTTTAACTCACAAATATATTCTATTTTATTTTCCGGTATTAGTTTTCTAATTCTACCATCAAAATCATTAATTTCATCTATAGAAAACGTATTTGATAAGCTAAGCATAGGCACAGTATGGGTAACTTTTTGAAATTCTTCCAATACAACATCCCCTACACGTTTTGTAGGTGAGTTTTCCAATATATATTCCGGATATTTTTTTTCCAATTTTTCTAATTGTTTATATAAAGTGTCATATTCTGTATCGCTAACTGTCGGATTATCGTCAACATAATATTCATAGGAATATTTGTTTAAAAGATCTACCAGTTTTAATATTTCATCTTTAATATGTTGCATTATTTATCCCTTTCTTGTCAACTTCACATATTCTATAAGAAGTATCTTAACCCCAACTTCTTCGAAATTCACTTTAACACTATCATGTTTTATTTCTACCACTACACCATCTCCAAATTTTTTATGATTAACCTTATCGCCAACGGAATAATTCGCACTTTTGGCACTAATTTTTGGCTTGTCATCAATTTTTATTTTTGGACTAAGTTTACTTACAAATTTATTTACACTTTGTATTTTATCATTAGTGTTTTCCAAATCTCCAAACGATGATTCAAAGTTCACTAAATTACCGGGAACTTCATCTAAAAATCTGGAGCGTTTATTCATTTTTATATTACCAAATTGCATACGCCTATTGGCATATGACATAAATAATTTTTCTTTTGCTCGAGTTATAGCTACATAAGCTAAGCGTCTTTCTTCTTCCATTTTATTTTTTTCATCTTCTGAACTATCGGCATCACGAATAGAAGGAAAAAGATTTTCCTCAAGTCCCATAATAAATACCACTTTATACTCAAGACCTTTAGCTGCATGAACTGTAGATAATGTTACAGCATCATCTTCATTTTCATCATCAGAATCAGAAGTAAGCGACATTTCAGAAATAAAATCAATTAAATTGTCATTCATACTTGAAAACTGTTTTGCTGATGATACTAATTCTGAAATGTTTTCTATTCTACTTTCAGCATAGACATCAGCAGATTCTTTTAACATACTTTCATATCCTGAATCTTTATAAATTCCTATAATTAACTCTTCAATGGTATAATCTTCTACTTGCGAATATTTATCAAACAGTTTTATAAACAACTTAACATTTGTAGATATTTTCTTAGAAAGTTTTATATTTTCAATTTCTTTAAGCGCTTGAAATAATGAAATATTGTTCTCACTAGCATAATTTTCTATTTTTTCTATGGAACTGGCACCTATACCACGTTTAGGGGTATTAATAATTCTTCTTAGACTAAATTCATCATTTGGGTTTACCAAAACATTCATGTAAGATAATATATCTCTAATTTCTTGTCGTTGTAAGAATTTTAATGAACCAATCAGCTTGTACGGTATACCGAATGATACACAAGAGTTTTCTAAAGAACGAGACAGATAGTTTGCTCGATACAGTATTGCTATATCTTTATATGAATTTCCTTGAAGTTTTAACTCTGTGATTTTCTTAGCAATATCATCGGTTTCATCTCTATCATTTAATGCAGCATAAACTGTTATTTTTTCGCCGCCCTTATTCTCAGACCAGAGTGCCTTTTCTTTTCTATCAGTATTGTTTTTAATAACTGAATTTGCTACATCTAATATTATCGAATTTGAACGATAATTTTGATCTAAAAAAATAATTTCTACATTATCAAAATCTTTTTCAAAATTTATAATATTATCACTACACGCACCACGCCAACTGTAAATACTTTGATCATCATCTCCAACAACACAAATATTTTTATGAATCGCTGTTAACATCTTTATTAACTTATATTGTATTACATTGGTATCTTGATATTCATCAACATGGATGTATTCGAATTTATTTTGGTAAATACTTAATATATCTTTATTTTTTTCAAATAATTCTATAGTTTTCAGCATTAAATCATCAAAATCTAAAACACTATTTTTTTTCAAATATCTTTCATATTGACAATATATTTCTGCTACATTTTTCATAAATCCGAATTTTGATGTTTCTCTCATTTCTTTAGAGGTAACCATTTTATTTTTTGCATTAGAAATAATTTTTAATATGCTATTTGGTTGATAAGAATCTTCCGGTAAATTTGATTCTTTGATTATATTTTTTATTACAGTTTTTTGCTCACCGGTATCTAAGATTGTAAATGTCTTATTATAACCTAATAAATCAATATGTTTCCTTAGAATACGTACACACATTGAGTGAAAGGTATTTATCCAAATAAATTTAGCCGTTTCTCCTACTAGTGAATAAATTCTTTCTTTCATTTCTTTTGCCGCTTTATTTGTAAACGTAATAGCAAGAATATTACTTTCTAACACATTTTTTTCTGAAATTAAATATGCTATTCGGTTAGTAAGCACCCTAGTTTTACCACTTCCGGCTCCTGCTATAACCATAACTGCACCATCTGTTTTTAAAATAGCTTTTAGTTGATTATTATTCATATTTTGAATTAAATTCACGATTTTATTCTCCTATACTTATATCATAAAAAGAAAGAGGTGAGGTTGAAAGTATTACACTAACGTCCACTCACCCCCGTATAATTTACTAATAATTATTAACAAATTATAGCTATTAATATTATTTTATATTGTGGTATTTTTTATCTTAGAAATATTGCAATAGCTGAAGCAAAACCACCAATTAGCATTGCAAATATCATTACCCATAATACTATTTTAAATACTTTTTTATTCATCTATTTCCTCTAACAATTCATTTTCTTCATCATTACTCGAATTTATAAGCTCTTTTGTTTTTTCCGATTCTGTATTCATAAGTTCTGCTCTTACCGCATCACGAATTTCTTGGTATAGTTCTTGGTTTTCTTCTAAAACTTTTTTTGCATTCTCCTTGCCTTGTCCTAATTTTTCTCCATTATAAGAGAACCATGAACCCGATTTATTTACAATATCAAGTTCAACACCAAAATCAATTAACTCTCCAAGTTTAGAAATACCCTCTCCAAACATAATATCGACTTCTACTTGTTTGAATGGTGGTGCTACTTTATTTTTAACTATTTTAATTTTTGTTCTGTTACCTATTACATTCTCTCCGGAATTTTTAATTGCAGAAATTTTACGCACTTCCAAACGAATAGATGAATAAAATTTTAGTGCTCGTCCTCCTGTTGTTACCTCAGGATTTCCATAGGTTACCCCAACTTTTTCACGAAGTTGATTGATAAATAATGCAATTGTATTAGTTTTGTTAATGTTTCCTGTTAATTTTCTAAGTGCTTGTGACATCAAACGTGCTTGAAGACCGACGTGTGAGGCACCCATTACTCCATCAATCTCCGCTTGTGGAACCAAAGCGGCAACTGAATCTATAACAATAATATCGATAGCACCGGATAAAATTAATTTTTCTGCAATATCTAATGCTTGTTCTCCACTATCGGGTTGTGATAAAAAGAATTTCCCGGGTGAAAAATCAACACCTAACGCTTTAGCATACTCTATATCCAACGCATTTTCCGCATCAATAAACGCAGCTATACCCCCTTGTTTTTGTACTTCTGCAATAGCATGTAATGCAATTGTAGTTTTTCCGGATGACTCCGGTCCGAATACTTCAACAATACGCCCTTTCGGATAGCCACCTATGCCAAGAGCCGAATCAATCGCCAGCGAGCCTGAAGAAATTGATTCAACTTTTATGGGATTATCTTTAGAAAGATCCATTATTGCACCTTTCCCAAATTCTTTTTCAATAGCTTTTATCGCATTAGCTATTGCTTCTTGTCTTCCTTTTGTATCTTCTCTATCAATTCTGGTAACTTTATCTTTTATTTTAGATTTAGCCTTTGCCATAACTCATTTCCTTTCTTATTCTCCTATAATGGTTGTCAATGTTCCTATACCTTCTACGGTTATCTTCACCTCATCGCCTTCTTTTAAAAAGCGTGGCGGTTTTTGTGCTTGTCCTACTCCTGCCGGAGTTCCGGTTGCTATAATATCCCCTGCTTCCAACTCAATAATTTTACTAATTTCGGCAAGAACATCATCAACTCTAAATAACATTTCCGAAGTCATAGCATTTTGTTTAATTTCACCATTTACTTTAGTAACAATATTCATAGATTCCGGTGAACTTACTTCGTCTTTAGTTACAAGATATGGTCCAACAACTGCAGATTTCTCCAATGATTTTCCTAAGAAAAACTGACCATGTTTATACTGAAGATCCGTAGCCGTAATATCATTCATAATTGTATATCCGAAAATATAATCCAATACTAGCGGACGTAAAATATTTTTACCATTTTTTGCAATAACTACTGCCAGCTCTCCTCCAAAATCAAGACTATCTGTAATATCTTTATGAGACGGGACAACTTCATTATTACCTGCCAAGGCTGTAGTAGATTTTGTAAATATAAGGACATCTTTAGGAGTTTTTGCTAATTCATCTCCAAGTTCATTGACGTGAGTTGCATAGTTATGACCTACACATAATATATTTTTCGGAGTTCTTGTTATAGGAGAACGCCAGATAATTTTATCAAGTGGAATTTTATAATCCTCAGCTGTTTCTAATTTTTCAACGTGTTTTAACACTTTTCTTACTTTTTCTATAAAGGAAACTCCATAAATTTCAATAGCTTCCCTTAAAATTTTTGGAACTGTATCAACATTATCAAATTCTTTTAATATTTTAATTAAATTCCAAGCGTTTTCTTCACGTTTTACTTTTACTCCGTACAATTCTCTATCTTCATATCTAAAAGATAAAAATTTCATAGTCTGCCTCCTAAATACCGTTAATCTTTTATAGTATTATATCATAATTTTTTAAAATATACCATAGTATTAAATCAAAAAATTAAGATATCCGTACTTTTTATTTTTTTACAATTCCTCTTTTATTCTTTTTATAACTTCCTTAGGAATTCCAAGATCATAAAGTTTTTCACAAGAGCAGTTTTTTATTTCCTCCAATGAAGAAAAGGTTTCTAACAATACCTTTTTCCTAACTTTCCCTATTCCGGAAATACTGTCAAGTTTTGATGTAAACATATTTTTAGTTTTTGTTGCACGATGATATGTAATTGCAAATCTATGTACTTCATCTTGAATTTGCTTTAAAAATAAATATTCTGATGAACGTTTATCCAATTCTATAATTTCAAAATCATCAGTTACAATATATTCTGTTACGTGCTTATCGTTTTTTGCTAAACCTATTATTTTTATATCTAAATTTAGATTATCATGAATAATTTCAATAGCGGCACTAACATGATTTTTTCCGCCGTCAATAACGATGAGTTCGGTATCTGTAACCTTATCTTTATAATTTTTATATAAAACTTCTTTCATCGTTTTTATATCATTTATTCCTACGGTTTCCTTAATTTTAAATTTTCTATAATTATAAGTATTCTTTTTTCCATTTGTGAAATTCACCTTAACCGATACAGCATCAATTCCCATAATATTTGAATTATCAAAAGCATCTATACTATTGATACTTTTTACTCCGATTTTTTTTGCAAGATTTTTAAGTGTTTCCTGTAATTTTATTTCTTTTTGTTCTTCTATTTTTAAATTATTTTCTAAAAAATAGTTAGCATTATCCTCTACAATCGTTAAAAGTTTTTTATTATTACCTCTTTTAGGAGTAATAATTTTGGTTTCAATAACTTTAGAAAGTAATTCAATATTAATGTTGTTTATATAAATTTCTTTCGGTACTTTATTAAATGTATAATACTGAAGTAAATATGAATATAATATTTCCTCCGGGGTATCATATAAGGTAAAATATTCTACTTTACGCTCAATTATATTCCCTAAGCGTGATAAAAATATTTGAATACATATATATTCTTCGTTATAACAATATCCTACATAATCTTTATCCACATTATTTACATCTGCAACAATTTGATTTTGAATTGACACTTGAATCGAGTTAATGTAATTATGAATTTTTTCTGCATTCTCAAATTCAAGATTTGTGATGTAATTCTGCATTTTTTCGTTTAATATCGTTAATATTTCTTTAGTATTTCCCTGTAAAAATAATTTTATTTTAGATATTTGCTCTTTGTATTCTTCTTGACTTACATATTTTGCACACGGGCCTATACATTCCCCTATTTGATAATACATACAAGGTCGTTTCCCAACAGGATTACATTTACGTAATGGATATATTTTATCAAGAATTTTTTTTACTTGTGTTGCTGATTTTATATCAACATATGGACCGAAATAAATATTTTTATTATTTTTTTTATATTTTCTAGTTAACACCAAGCGTGGATGTTCTTCTTTTGTTATCATAAGATATGGATAAGTTTTATCATCTTTTAAACGAATATTGAAATATGGTTTATATTTTTTTATTAAATTGTTTTCCAGAAGCAATGCCTCTTTTTCAGAGTTAACGATTATATATTCTAAATCATCTATCTTAGCTACCAACATCTGAGTTTTCTTATTATGACTTCCTGTAAAATAACTTTTCACTCTATTTTTCAAATTTTTTGCTTTTCCTACGTAAATAATCTCTCCAATATTATTTTTATATAAATAACACCCCGGATTATTAGGAAGCAACTCTAATTTTTTTTCTAATGTTGTATTCATTTTTTCACCATAAAATTTTATTTTTAAAAATGGGAGCGCCTTTAAAATCATGATTTCAAAAAATAATTTTTTAAAAGTCACTCCCGTAAGATTTATAAGATATTCAAAAATATTTGAAAAATAAATTTGAACACTGATAAACTGCTGTACCTAAATTAAATTATGAATGTTTTTTCTAGGTCACTTCTTTTTTAATTACCCGATGAATTATTCCCTGGAGTATTATTTGAATTTTCCGAGTTATTATTATTTTTATTATTCTGATCTGAAATATTATTACCTTTATTAGTTTCTTCTTTTCCTTTTGAAACAATAATCTCTAATATTTCCTCACTTGGAATAATGCTTGAACCACTTCGAATACTTTGAGAAATAACTGTGCCTTCTTTCTCTTTATCTGAATATTCTTCTTTATAAGAAACACTTCTAAAACCATAAGTATCAATAATACTTTTTGCCTCAGCACGCGAAATACCTACTAAATTAGGCATACTAACTTTTTTCTTACCTGTTGATACTTGAATAATAAGCTCTTTTTCTTTCGGAACTATTTGTGTTCCGGCAGGAATACTTTGTGCAACGACTTTGCCACTATCATACCTGTCGCTTGCTACTTTTTCTACGGTGACATTCTTAAAGCCTAATTTTGATACATTACGTTTAACCGTTTCTTCATCCATTCCGATAAAATTCGGCATATCAACCGTAGTTTTTCCCGAAGAAACCCGTAAATCCACTTTCGTACCTTTTCTAACTTTTTTACCGGCTTTAGGATCACTGTCAATTACCGTATTTTCTTTAATTTCATCACTGGCTACCTTTGTTATATCTCCAACTTCCAAGCCGGCTTTTTCTATTGTAACTTTTGCTTCATCTAATGTTTGATTTTTAACATCGGGTGCTGAAACACTGTCTGCACCTACTATATAATTATAAGCAAAAAATGAACCTACAGCTATAAGTATTATTGCTAATAACGCCAGAATAATATGCTTCCCTTTAGATGATTCTTTTTTATTTTTTCCAACATTATTATAGCTATTTTTTTTATTATTATGATTAGTTCTGTTGTCATCTTCATAATTATCATAATATTCATCCGGTTGATATTGTTCTTCATAGTAAGGTTCTATGTTTCTACTGTCAATATACTGGGTTTGATTAAAATGTTGATTTTCATCAGTTGGAATTTTAAATCCGACATACTTATTTTCATTTAATCTTTCAGGGCTCAGGCAAGTAGAAATATCCTGTGCTAATTCTTTAGAACTAATATAGCGTTCGTTAGGATTTTTCATTGTAGCTTGAAGGACAATATTTTTTACACTTTGCGGTACATTATCACGATATTTATCAATATCCGGAAGTTCCTCTTGAAGATGTTTAAGTGCTATCGCAACCGCTGACTCACCTTTAAATGGAATTTGTCCTGTTATCATCTCGAAAATTAGAATACCAAGAGAATAAATATCACTTTGTGCTGTTGCTACATTACCCCGCGCTTGCTCCGGTGAAAGATAATAAACTGTACCTAACATTTGATTAGTTTGAGTAAGTGTAGTATCTCCATAAGCACGTGCTATTCCAAAATCTGTAATTTTACATGTAAGATCCGGTTTCATGAGTATATTTTGCGGTTTAATATCACGATGAATAATGCCGTTTTGATGAGCGTGGCTTAATCCGTCAGCAATTTGCTTAGCAATATAAATAATCGTATCAATCGGTATTTTCGGATTTTTCATCATATAATCTTTCAAAGTCATACCTTCTACATATTCAAGCATTAAATAATAAAAATCGCCTTCATTTTCTACATCATATATCGAAACGATATTAGGATGTGATAAACTGGTAACAGCCTTCGCTTCCCTATTAAATCTTTTTACCGCATCTTTGTCGTTTGCATCTATTTTAAAAGTTTTAATCGCAACTTGACGATCTAAAATTGTATCGTAACCTAGCCAAACAGTTGCCATTCCTCCGGTTCCGAGATGATCCAATACTTTGTAGCGATTGCATATCATTTTATTAATCATTATTGCCACCCCTTAGATTTTTTATGATTGCCACTGAAATATTATCAATGCCACCACGTTCTACACTTAAATTAATTAATTTCTCTATGCTGTCAGATAATTCTTCATTTCTAATTATATTTTTTATTTCATCAGTTTCTATCATATTAGATAACCCATCAGAACATATTAAAAAATAATCGAATTTTTCTAATGTATCAGTATAAGTATGGAGATTTATCTTTTCTCTTGTTGCCAAAGCTTGTGTTAAAATATGTTTTTCCGGATGATTTTTTGCCTCTTCTTCTGTAATTGCTCCGGCATTAATTAATGCACCGACAAAAGAATCATCTATAGTCAATAATTTCATATCATTATCTATTGTTACACCATATGCTCTACTATCACCGATATTATAAACTACAACTTCTTCTTTGAAAGTAGCTACTACAACAATAGTTGTTCCCATTTTTTTACTACTTTTTTTAGATTTTGTATATAACTCTATATTTAATTTTTCAATTTTATCATAAAGCCAATTTTTCATATTTTTAAAATTAGCAAAAGACATATTTTGCCACTCTTTTTCCAAAGTTGTGACAATATAATTGCTGGAATATGCAGCATTACTATGGCTACCGACACCGTCACAAATAATAGCTAATGCATCACCTTTACTATTCTTTACAACACTTACGGCATCTTCATTTTTTGTTTTTCTACCCTTATTACTATTATACGAATATACTAGTGGCATCTGGGATTCCTCCTTCTACCTCATCTTTACGTTCTTTTGCACGTAATTGACCACAAGCAGCGTCAATATCATCTCCTTGAGTTCTTCTTATCGTTACATTAACCCTATTTTTCTTCAATACTTTTTCAAAAGCAAAAATATCATTTTTACTTGTTCTTACATAATTTCTTTCCGGAACATAATTTATTGGAATTAAATTGACATGACAGTTTAATTCTCTAATTATTTCTGATAATTTTTCCGCATGTTCTTTTTGGTCATTAACTCTACCCATAAGCCCATACTCAAAAGTTATTCGACGATTTGTTGTTTTTTGATAATACTTTAATGCTTCCATTAATTTATCAATACTATATGCTCTATTTACCGGCATTATCTTACTTCTTAATTCATTTGTCGGTGCATGAAGTGAAACGGCAAAATTAATTTGAATATTTTCATTCGCAAAATCGTATATTTTAGGAACAATACCTGACGTAGAAACTGTAATATGTCTTGCTCCAATATTAAAACTCTCATTACTATTAATTATTTTAATAAAATCCATCATTTCAGAATAGTTCTCAAACGGTTCTCCAATACCCATAATCACTATGCTCGAAATTCGTTCACCACGTTTATCAAGTTCTTTTTGAACCTTTAATACTTGAGAAACAATTTCACCGGCCTCCAAGTTTCGTTTTAAGCCACCTAGAGTTGAAGCACAAAAAGTACAACCAATTCGACATCCCACCTGTGTTGTTACACATAGAGAATTACCATATTTATTTTTCATTAAAACACTTTCGATAGTATATTTGTCTTGTAGTTCAAATAAAAATTTCATTGTTCCATCTGTTGATTCTTGCTTAATAATAGTTTTCAAGGTTGTTATTTGAAATTCTTCATTTAACTTTTCTTGCAAATTTTTAGGTAAATTTTTCATTAAGGAAAAATCAGTAACTCTTTTTTTGTATAGCCAATCAAATACTTGTTTAGCTCTAAATTTTTTTTCACCAATACTAAGAAAATACTCTTCTAATTGATCTAATCTCAAAGAATAAATTGACATTTTCTCAAAATCTTTAAGCCATCTTGACTTCTTGTAACCTTTAAAATCCGAAATTAACATTTTTCCTCCACTTTTCTTAATTTTGCAATAAAGAACCCGTCGCAATTATACTCATCGGGTAATATTTCTAAAACACCATACACGGTCGTCTTCACTATACTATTTTTTAGAGTTATTTGTTCTAATTTAAAATTTTTATTTTTCATTAAAAATCTTTTTATATTTTCAATGTTTTCCCTTTTATCTATTGTACAGGTAGAGTACATAAGTATTCCACCGTCCTTTACGTAGTTTTTACTAATTTCTAAAATTTTATATTGAAATTTTGCGATATCTTCAATGTATTTATCAGTAATTTTATATTTTATTTCCGGTTTATTCTTTATTACGCCCATTCCGGAACAAGGAACATCACAAATTACTATATCAAAATTATCCACAAAGTTATCATTACTAACAGTTGCATCTTGTTCTAATGTTACAACATTTTTTATGCCAAGTTTTTCTATATTTTCATCAATTAGCCTTAACTTATGTATATATTTATCACATGAAATTAAAGTCGAATTAAAATACTTAGTGGCGATATGTATGCTTTTGCCGCCCGGTGCGGCACACGTATCTAAAATTTTATAATTTTTCTTCTCGTCTTCAGTTATTGAGCAGGCCACTAAAGAACTAGCCTCATCTTGAACAATATAGTAACCTTTTTTAAAATATTCATTATCTAAATTTTGCTTAGTTAATATTAAATTATCTTCGCAAATATAACTTTTTCTTGGGTTATTACCTAATAATTCTAATAAATCATCTTTAGATATTTTTAACGGATTATAACGGATACTGTTTTCACTTTTCGTATTAAAAGATAAAATTATGCTTTTTGCCTTTTCTTTTCCATACTGTTTTACCAATATGTCAAATAATACTTTAGGGCAACTTTTTTCAATAATAAATTGTTCATCTAAATTTCTATATTTTAAATTATCTTTATTAAAAGTACGTTCTATATTTCTAAGTATCCCATTAACAAACTTTCCGGTAATATTTCCTGCAACATCTTTTGTAAGTTTTACACTTTCATTAATAATAGCGAAATTCGGGGTTTTATCCATAAACAACAACTGGTAAACACCCATTAACAAAATTATTTTTACCTTTGGCTTTATTCTCCCCTTTGAATAATGTTTAATTATATATTCTAAATAAATTTTATTTTTTATAGTTCCATAAACTATCTCACTAATAAATCTTCTGTCCTGCTCATCTAAAGAATTTTGTTTAAAATATTTATTTAATGTGATATTACTATATCCTTCTTCTAATATAATATCATATAATACTTTATAAGTGATTTTTCTTGCATCAATCTTAGTCATTATTATCACCAAAAGTTATTCCGACATAATCTTTCATATTAGATAAAAAGTTTACAACGGGCATTCTTTTTTTTCCGGCAATTTGTAATTCTTTAATTTTAAGTATCGTATTGTTTCCGCAAAGTACATATAAAAATTTTTTATCTTGTTTTACTATTGTACCAACTTTTTTATTATAATTTTCTTTAACAATTATCTCTTCTGCACTCCAAATTTTTAAAATATTTTTATCTAAATATGTAAATGCTCCAACATTAGGATCTAATGCGCGAACTTTATTAAAAATCACTCTTGCATTTTCCTCCCAAGATATTTTTTCATCATCATGAAGAATATTTCTAGCAAAAGTTGCCATAGAATTATCTTGTTTTTGTGGAGAAATATCTCCTGAAAATATTTTTGGTAAAGTTTCTTTTAATAGTTCACAACCCGCATATGACAATTTGTCATGAAGTGTTTCATAATTATCGCTATCAAAAATATCAATTTCAACCTTTGAAATCATATCCCCGGCATCTAATTTTTTTACCATGTACATTATTGTCACTCCTGTTTTTCGGTGATCTTCTAATATCGCATACTGAATCGGTGCCCCGCCTCGTAATTTTGGAAGTAAAGAACCATGAACATTTATACATTTGTACTTAGGTATTTCCAATATGCTATCCGGCACTAGTTGACCATAAGCCGCTGTAATTATTATATCCGGATTTATTTTTTTTAGTGCATTTAATATTTCTTTATCATTAGATATTTTTTCCGGTTGTAACACCGGAATATTATTTTTTTCAGCAATGGCCTTCACCGGCGGAGCAGTTAATACCTTTTTTCTTCCAACTCTTTTATCCGGTTGAGTAATAACCAACTCTACACCAAAATTTTCTATTAACATTTCTAATATTGGAACAGCAAATTTAGGTGTACCCATAAATACTATTTTTTTCTTACTCATTTATTTCTCCTATCACAACTTAATCTTATTAATTATACCATACTTTAAATTATTGTTCTATTATCAAATAGTAAAATACTCTTAAACAAATAAAACGAATTGACAATATCAAATTCGCTCTATTTCATAATGTATTCTCACTTATGCTCTTTCTATTATTCGACTTATAGCTTCTTTTATATTTTCCGGTGTCGTTGCTAAATTTATTCTAATATATTCTTTATAGTTTTTCCCAAACCATTCTCCATAATCTATTGCAAGGCTACATTCATCTTGAATAAATTCCTTTATTGTTCTACCGTTTAATATACTTTTTAAATTGACAAACGCTAAATAGGTTCCTTCCAACGGATAAACTGTTACAGTCGGTAAATACTTTTTAAATTCATTGTACAACATTTTATAATTATACTCAATTACTTCTTTAAGGTTTTCCAACCACTCTTTTCCCTCGCGATAGGCTGATTCTAATGCTATTTGCCCTAAATAACTCGATTCTACAGCTAAATATTTTTTACCGAAATCATCAAATCTTTTTCGTAAAGTTTCATCAGCAATTATTATGGAAGAATGGCATAATGAAGCTAAATTAAAGCTTTTTGAACCGGAATTTGCAACAATTAATCTATCGATGTATTTCCCATTTTCAAGCGATAGTGTTGCTATTTGTTTATGTGGTTTATAAACAAAATCTTGATGAATTTCATCTGATAATACAAGAACGTTATATTTTTCACAAATTTCAAATACTCTCATTTGCTCTTCTAATGTCCAAACTCTTCCAATCGGATTATGTGGAGAACAATGAATATATAATTTAACATTGTTTTCTTTTATGACTTTCTCAAAAGTTTCAAAATCTATTTTAAATTTTCCGTTTTTTTCTAGTAAATTTGCTTCTACTAGTTTTCTCTTACTATTTTTTATCATTAAAGAAAAAGGATAATAAACAGGCGGCATAATAACAACACTATCATCTTCTTTCGTATAAGCGTGTAATATCCACAATATAGCTTGAACTATACCGGGAGCAAATCTTATCCATTCTTTTTCTATCGTGTAGTTATGACGCTCTTTATGCCATTTTATATATTCGGTATAATAACTTTCACTTAATTTTGTATAACCAAATACACCATGCTCTACCCTATTTTTCAGGGTTTTTCTTACACACTCCGGTGTTTTAAACTCCATATCGGCTACCCATAACGCTAATAAATTTGAGTTACCAAATTTTTCTTCTAAGGCATCCCATTTCAATGAATCGGTATTTCGACGTTCTACACTATACTTTTTAACAAATTTTTCTATATCCATAAGTTTTATCTCCTTATTTGCATACTTTTATATTGTTTTTTCTGTCATTTAAACTAACCTAAAAGCTGAAAATATTAGTAAAATTTACTTAATTAGTGCTTATTTTAAATTCTTCTATTAGTTTATTAATAAATAAATCTAAAATTAAATACTTATCTATATAAGATGTTTTCAACATTTTATCATATTCTGCCGCAAGAACTAATGTTTTCATTATTTTCTCAATATCATAATGGACCACACCTTGTACCGCCAATTGAACTCTATAAGGATGAAGACCTAAATTTTTCGCTATTTCTTTTTGAGAATATTGTTCATTTAAAAGTGTTTTTACTTTATAATAAATTCTCAACTGACCGGCTATTAACAAAAGTAAAAATGTGGAATCTTCCTTATTTAATACTAAAGCCGAATATACTTCTCTTAATTTATCATAATTTTTATTAAAAAGCTCATTAGTCAAAGCAAAAACATCATATTCCAAACTTCTGGTAGACAGTAACTCTATATCTTCTTTTTTTATACTACCTTTAGATTCACAGTATAGTATCAACTTTTCAAGTTCACGCTTAATATTTGAAAAATCAAATCTAGTATAATTTACTAAAAATTGTGCATTTTCCTTAGTAATTTTTATGTTATAATTTTTAACTTCTTTAACAATAAAATCTACAAGCTCTCTCTCATTAAAATTAGAAAATTCCTTTAACTCCCCTTGTGTCTTCAAGATTTTTACAATTTTTTTCCTATTATCAATTTTTTCAGAAGATTTTAATATTAAAACAACATCATCATTGATATTCTCTAAATATTTTTCTAAAACATCAATATTATGTTCTATTTTTATTTTTTTAGGTCTTGATAATAAAAAATTACAATTTTCGGCAATAACAACTTTTTCATTACCAAACAAACCGCTACTCCTACATTCATAAATTAATGACTCAATCGTATTTTCATTCATATTTATTTTTATATAATTAAATTCATCTAATATTTTTAAATAATTTTTCGCTATTTTTTTTTCATAGTCATTTACAGCTTCTTTATTTTCTCCATAGATTACATATATATTTTTCATTATTTATCCTCTAGTTTAATCTCAAACTTATTACTGTTTTTATTTATTATTATTTTATCTGCTTCATAATAAATATCCACTTCACCTAGTTTTATTCCTCTATATTTTTCTAATTTTTCGATTTTTATATTTTTAAATTTAGCCAGTTTTACCAATTCTTTTGTTTTTTCGTCCTGATTATCTAAAATTATAATATTTTTCACTAAATTATGACCTGCTATTTCATTTGCATAACCGCTAATATTGGTATTAGAACTCGTTATTAATAAATAATCAAAATTTCTCTTTGATTCATGATTTAACAGTAAATGATACTCGTCCATTATATCATATTCACTATCTTTTTTTCTAAAATCTGTATAAAAATTTTTAATATTATTTGAAGTATTTATTAACAAAGTTTTATTTTTTTCTCTTAAATAATAAACTTCTTTTCCTGCGATAATTAATTTTTCAAATTTGTATTCATAATTAAAAAAATTAAGGCTGCCTATTATAAAAGTCAAAATTATTAAATTAATGATAACTAACTTATTGTTACGTTTATTTAGATTAGCTAAAATAAATAATACTAATAAAAATAAAGTTATTAATGTTATAATTTTTTGTTTGCCTATTACTATGGGTTTAAAAATACCAAATAATTCTTGAATTTTATCATAAACATTGAATATAATGTTTAATATAGGTTTAAACAACATTTTAAAAAGAGATAAATTTATTAAAGAAACAGTGTAACTTATCAATACTATTGGAAAAATTATTAAACTAAATATTGGGACTAAAATAATATTACTTATTAGCGAAATATAAGAAAACGTATAAAAATTAGCTGCTAATATTGGAAAACTTGCCATACTTGAAATTAAGCTGATTTTAAAAGCTTTTTGTAGCGGATTTTTAGAACTTTTTATATAATCTCCGGACATCAAAAGACTAAAAGCAATAAAAAATGAAAGTTCAAACCCTATATCAAATACATAAAGAGGTTTTAGTGCTAATAAAATTATACATGTTATACATAAAGACTCAACTTTACTTTTATCATTTTTTCTCAATAAAATAAAAATTAAAATCGTTCCACCGGCTCTTAAAATTGAAGGGCTTAGCCCACTAATAAAAATATAAAACGGTAAAACAAGAAAAATTATTTTTTCTATAATTTCAACACTTACCCTCATCTTACCCAGCACGTAATAAATTAATCCTACTAATACCCCAAGATGAAGTCCTGATATTGCAAGAAGGTGACTCGTCCCCAAATTTTTATAACTTATAACATCATCTTTTTGCATGTAACTCTTATCTCCAAATATTAGTGCTTGGAAGTATCCGCTTTTGTCAAAAGTAATATCTTTATCTATTTTTTTAATAAGTTTTATTCTAATTTCTTTTAATTTTGATAAAATATTTTCACTATCTTCAATTTTTTCTATATTTTTTAGAGTTATTTGTTTGAAAATTCCTTTATTTTTATTATAATTTTTATAATCAAATGAATAAAAATTATTTCGATCTTTCAAATCTTCTATACTTCCTATTGCATAGATTCTTCCGATAGTAAAATTTTCTTTAAAAAAATCTTTCTCCGTTTTGGTTTTCAAAGTATAATTAAACAATACTTTTTCATTATCTATAGTAGCAATTCCCTTTAAATAATTACCATTAATAGCTACCATATCATCTACATTTAGCATAATTTCTTGAGAATTTGAATTATTAAGATGAGTAATATTTGTTTTTTGAATATGCACACCACGCACAAAGAACACTAAGAAGACTATCAAACAACAGATAGTTTTCCTAGCGTTTAAATTTTTATTTTTCATAAGTATTATCAGAAAAATAGCCGTTAGCATTAAAGCGATTTGTATATTATAGTTTAATAATATACCTATTAACGCTAGTAAAACTAATTGTAAATAAAACATTATTCTTTATTTAATAACCTTTCTACTACCGCTTGAACGTCATAATCCACCTTACGAACTATAACACCTGATTTTTCTAATAATTCTTTTGCATATTCATTATTTCTATAATCATTTGCATAACAAATTTCTTTAATACCAGCTTGAATAATTGATTTTGTACAGTTTAAACATGGAAAATGTGTCACATAAATAGTTGCGCCTTCTGTTCCAACGCCAAATTTAGAACATTGAAGGATCGCATTAATTTCCGCATGAATGGTTCTCACACAATGACCTTCTACTACTTTACAACCAACATCAATACAATGTTCATCCCCTTTTATAGATCCATTATATCCGCCGGATACTATTCTTTTATCTTTTACTATTGTTGCACCAACCGCTAATCTACTACAAGTAGAACGAAGTGATAAGAGATGGCTTTGTGCCATAAAATATTCATCCCAACTAATTCTTTCCATAACTTTTATACCTCTATATTTTCTTTTATTTTTTCGTAGGTTGCTTTCCCTATACCTTTTACTTTTGTTATTTCTTCTTTATTTTTAAATTCTCCATTTTTTTCACGATAAGAAATTATCGCTTCCGCTTTTGTTTTTCCTACTCCGGAAATTTTCATGAGTTGATCTTTATCGGCTGTATTGATATTAATTATTTCTTTATTTTCATTTTGAAAATTATCTGTTGAATTATCCTTATTTTTCGATTTTTCACCTTTTTTGAGTATATTAATAACCATTTGATCTTTTAGTTTTTGACTAAGATTAATATTTGAAGTATCTGCACCCTCTAATAATCCGCCGGCTTCATCAATAATATCTTTTATTCTTTTTTCATTTGTTGTTTCGTACACTCCCGGTTTTTTAACAGCACCTTTTACATCAACAAAAATCTTTTTTGAAACTTCTGAAGTTTTTTCTTGTGATATTTCCTTAGCTTCTTTTGCAAAGTTTGTATCACTATAATCTTCAGTTTTGCTACCTCCCAAAAAGTAAACCGCTCCACAAACTAAAATAATACTGATTGTTAGAGCCCAAAGCATTGTTTTACTATTTTGTTTTAAAAAAACAATTATTTCATCTTTATCTACTTTCATAATATTCTCCCTAAAGACCCTTTATTGTTCTTGTAAAAGTTCTACTACCCTATTTAATACTTCCGGACTTGTTTCTTCATAATGACCTTCATTACTATAAATATAGGAAACTTTTTCTCCGGTTGTTGTAGGATCTATCCCCCAAGTTTTAAATGTTCCGTGAATTTGTGTTACACCCGTTTGTTCTACTATACTCTTTATGTTATTTGAATTAACACCGGCACCCGCTAAAATTTCTATATGACGACCATATTTTTCTTGAAGATAACGTAGCATACTAGCTCCTTGCTCCACTGTTTCTCCTAATCCGCTGGTTAAAATTCTGGTACAACCTAACCCTACCAGTCTTTGAATATTGTGTTCCGGATTTTTTGCAACATCATATGCACGATGAAAAACGCTCTCCGCTCCAAACGAATCACATAGCTCTATCATTTTTTCAGTTGCTTGCCAATCTATCCTTCTATCTTCTGTTAAAAATCCAAACGCAATACCGCTGGCACCGTGTTTTAATAATTCTCTCGCTTCTCTAAACATTTGTTCTTTCTCTAATTCTGTATAACAAAATCCTCCCCCACGGGGTCTTACCATACATATTATAGGAATGGTAACTCCCCGCTCAAGTGCCATATCAAGCGTTGTTGTTGTCGGAGTTAATCCTCCTATATTTGTTGCACCAACGAGTTCAATTCTTCCTGCTCCCTCCGTCTGAGATATTAAACAATCACGAACACTATTTGCACAAACTTCCACTATAAACATATCCTTATAAATCTCCTTATTATTTTAAATTAATTATATCATAAACTTTGATATTTATGAGAAAAAATAAAAAAATTTATTTATTATATTTATTAATAATTAAAGTATATAAATTTAAAACTCACAGTTTAAACATAAACTATGAGTTTCTTAATCTTGCTATTTAGTATATTCTTCAACTAGAACTAATACTTCTTCTGTTGTTGAGCAATTAATTGCTTTATTAACTAATTCTTTCATTTTATCTAATGATAAGTTTTTAATTTGACTTCTTGCCTGAAGTATTGATGTTGCCGACATTGAAAATTCATCTAATTCGATACCTAAAAGCAGCGGAATTGCCAAACTATCGCCTGCCATTTCTCCACACATACCGGTCCATTTACCTTCCTTGTGAGATGCTTCAATAACATTTTTTACAAGGCGTAAAATAGCAGGATTGTAGGGTTGATATAAATAAGATACTTTTTCGCTCATACGATCTGCCGCCATTGTATATTGCACAAGATCGTTGGTTCCGATTGAAAAGAAGTCCACTTCTTTTGCAAAAACATCTGCAATAACAGCTGTTGATGGAATTTCAACCATGATACCTAATTCAATGTTATTACTTACTGCAACACCTTCTGCAACTAATTTTTCTTTTTCTTCTAAGAATAATGCTTTAGCCGAACGAAATTCCTGAATAGTTGCAATCATAGGAAACATTACACATAATTTTCCATAAACAGATGCACGTAATAACGCTCTTAATTGAGTTCTAAATAAATCCTTTTCTTCTAAGCACAATCTAATCGCTCTAAAACCTAGGAATGGATTCATTTCTTTAGGAAGATCCAAGTAAGGCAGTTCTTTATCTCCACCTATGTCAAGAGTACGCACAACAACCGATCTATCTCCCATTCCTTCTAAAACGGATTTGTACGCTTCAAACTGCTCTTCTTCTGTTGGCAGTTGATCACGTCCCATATATAAAAACTCTGTACGATATAAACCGACAGCCTCTCCTCCGTTATTATTTACACCATCTAAGTCGGCTGGAGTACCGATATTGGCAGCTAAAATAACTTCATGACCATCTTTTGTAACAGATTTTTCGGTCACCAACTTAGCCCACTCCGCTTTTTTAGCTTCAAATTTAGCATGTTTTTCTTTATATTCAGCCATGGTAACGTCATCCGGATTCACCAGTACCATACCATCCAATCCGTCAAGAATTAAAATATCGCCATTTTTTACTTCTTCAGTAATCGTACTAGTACCTACAACAGCCGGTATCTCTAATGAACGTGCCATAATAGCGGAGTGCGAAGTACGCCCGCCGATATTAGTTGCAAAACCTTTTACAAACTGTTTATTTAATTGTGCAGTATCCGACGGCGTCAAGTCTTCTGCAATAATAATCACTTCTTCATCAATAAGGCTTGGATTAGGCAAATCTTCTCCTAACAGATGCGCCAAAATACGTTTGGAAACATCACGAATATCCGCAGCACGTTCTTTCATATATTCATTATCCATAGCCTCAAACATGGAAACAAACATATCGCTTGTTTCTTTTAATGCATATTCCGCATTAATTACTTTTGACTCAATATCAGTTTTAACAGTTCCCATAAACTCAGGATCTTCTAAAATTAACAGGTGAGCCTCAAAGATAGCAGCTTTGTCCGCACCAAGATTTTCTAATGCTTTTTCCTTAATAATCGTTAATTCTTTTTTTGATACTTCAATTGCATTTTCAAAACGTTTAATTTCAGCATCTACATCTTGAATTTTAATTTCTTTTACTGTTAAATTAGGTTCTACTAATATATACGCTTTAGCAAAAGATATACCTTGAGAAGCTGCTATACCTTTTAGTTGTAACATCTTATGCTAATCCTTCTTTCTTCATTGTTTCTTCTATTACAGCTAATGCTTCTGTCTCATCAGATCCATCAGCATAAATTACTATATCGGCATCTTTACCGACACCAAGGCTCATAACACCCATGATTGATTTTAAGTTTACTTTACGTCCATTGTACTCCAACTCAATATTAGATTGGAATTTAGAAGCGGCTTGGACTAATAAAGTGGCCGGTCTGGCATGAATTCCTGTTTCATCAATTACTTTAAATTCTTTTTGTACCATAGTTATATTCTCCTTTGATTTAAAAAAATATTTACAGACACATAATACCACATGAAAACAATATTTACAAGTATTTTATATAAAGTTACAATTGCAATTTTTCTTTTAATATCCAGTAAAGATAACAGTTTCATTAGATTATTTTATACGTATGTAATATTTTATGAAAATAGAATGAAAATGAAATATTTATATAATTTTATTAAATAAATTATATATTAATTATATAATACTTATTAAAAACTTTTCCCAAATCTAATGAACAACTTCCTCCATCTGGTAATCAGTAAATTCTATTAGAATTTTTAGTTTTTAACTAAACCACATCTATTAAATCTTTATATTAACTTACCTCCCACTTTAATTAATGACTTAAAACGTTCGTAATCTTCATGATTTCTGTTAAATTCTTTTGCATTCTGATTAATTTCTCTCAAGTTAATACCTTGATCTGTTGCTGCAAAAACACATCCACAGTAGCATTGACGATATATATTGTAGTCATTACACATTTCTACAGAGCGTTTATATCCATTATTTTTTTTAAAATCTGATGGTAAATAATAAATAGAAACTTTTTCTTGAAGAATATAACCCGTTTCATTAATTACCTGTGCATTTTTCTTTGGACTGATAGTTAGTGCCGATGCGAAATAATCATAACCTAATTCTAATGCTTTTAATGCTGAAGTATCAAGACGCATTTCATAACAAATATGACATCTTTCTCCACCTTCTCTATCCTCTTCATGTCCTTTAACAGCTTTTATAAATTTACTCGGTGCATATTCATCAGCTAGAAATGTTATTTTAGTTTTATTACGTTTATTAAATTTTTCTACAAAATCTTTTTGAACCAACATTCGTTTAACATACTCTTCTTTAGGATGAATATTTGAATTAGAAAAGAAAATAGTTATATCACTAAATTCGGATAAATATTCAAGCACATATGTACTACATGGAGCACAACATGAATGAATAAGTATCTTAGGTCTAAAATTAATTTTTTTCCATTCTTCAATAAGTTTTTTTAGTATATTATCATAATTTATTTTTTGATTTTTATGCCGTGTGTTTATAAATTGTTTACTATCTATCATGTAAAACCTTTCTATAAATTCGTAAATTTATTACAATCTTGTTCAAGCAATTAATATTATAGCATAAATAAAACGATATGAGTAACCAAGACGCAAATTATACTAAATAGCGAACCGATTAAATAATATTCAGCAAATGATTGGTTTTCCGATATTTTATTATAACGTGCCACTGATTTTGCTGCAAATATTAATCCAATTGATGCATATTGACCTAATAATACACATATTCCGATAATATATCGTTCTAAGACGCCGATTATTGCTCCCGCCCCCGCAATAGTACCTGAATTATTTTCTACAACTTGATATTTAGAGAATAGTATTTTAAAAACAATATTAATAGGTTTTCCTAATATAGCAAAAAACAGTATAAGACGTAAAATATTGCCAACTGAATTTAATTTTTCATCATTAAAACCAACTAAATAATATAAACACACAATGCAACATATATGAAATATTTGATCAATTACAAATGCTATGCGTTCCAATTTATTTTTACTAATGTATGTGTTTAAACTATATTTCATGCTATCTATTATTATATGACTAAGCCATACCAGTAAAAAATACGTTATATTTATCGGGAAAATAATAACCAATAGTATAAGTGGTAATCCTACAATTATTAGATGCTTAAGTAAATATGTTAATTTAGTTGTTTTTAGCGATGATATTTTTTCACTTTGAAACTGAAAATCCGATAATATATGTACTAATAATGTAATTAATACTATAGGGTTATATAATAACATATTTGATATACCTAAGAAAAAAATATTCATGTTTACTATTCCTCCCTCGTTTCATTAAGTAACATATTCATTGCAATATTTTTATTACGTAGATAAATTTTTATACCACTTGCTTTCAATCTTTTATTAAATGCACTTGGTGTTAGTTCCAATGATTTAGCTAAATTTTTATTTGAAAAATATTCACTGTAATTATTTTCAATAATTAGTTGTTTTAAGATTATTCGCTGTGTTTTTATCCACTTTGATTGAATAAAAGCACAAGCAGAAAGTATAGTGTTAATTACTTCTTCCGTAGCTTTGTTCTCTATGGAAACAGCTATTCTGTTCATTCCATAATCATTATTAGAATGTATAAAATTAATTGCTTTACGTGCTCGCCAATAAGCCGGTCCATCTGAACCTATACTTATGGTTCTGTCAATTTTGGTTAACATTGTTCCTACACCGATACCGAATCGTATTTCATACGGCATAAAAGCCAATGAAATCTCATCTATTATCTGAAATATATAAGTATTAGGTATAAATAAGGCTTGAAATTCATCACCTGCCGTTATTGTAAATGGAGAATATAATTGTTCTTTATATTTAATATTAATTTTATCTAATAAAGTATATAATTTTTTTTGAGCAGTATCCCTATCTATTATTTTCTTTGATGCTATAATATCTCCTATTATTGCTATATACAATTTAACCACCTCTTTTAAAATTATTATATCATATACTATAAAAAATTTCCATTTTAACGGACATTTTTAAAAATGTCTATTATAACGGAAATTTAATAATATAAAACTACTGTTTATATTCTATATTCAAATGTTTATACGCTTTAATTGTTGCACGACGTCCTCGTGGAGTTCTTTCTATAAATCCTTCTTTTACCAGATACGGTTCATAAACATCTTCTATTGTAATGCTTTCTTCTCCTATCGTCACGGCTATTGTTTCTAATCCAACCGCCCTCCCGTCGTAACGTTTTACTAAACACTCAAGGATTTTATAATCAACACTATCAAGCCCTTTTGCATCAACTTGAAGTAAATCAAGTGAATTTATTGCTAAGTCTTGTGTTATAGTTCCATCATTTTTTACCTGAGCAAAATCTCTAACTCGCTTAAGAAGTCTATTTGCTATACGTGGTGTTCCTCGTGATCGCATAGCAATCTCATAACCGCTTTGCTCATCAATTTGGCAATCGAAAATAGCTGCGGTTCTGTTTATTATGTGTTGTAAGTCATCAATATTGTAAAATTCTAAACGACAATGTACTCCAAAACGATCTCTTAACGGAGCAGTTAACGCTCCTGCACGTGTTGTAGCTCCAACCAAAGTAAATGGCGGCAAATCAATACGAATACTGCGTGATTCATCTCCTTTTCCAATTACAATATCTAAATAAAAATCTTCCATTGCAGAATAAAGTATTTCTTCTATTGAACGGCTAATACGATGTATTTCGTCAATAAATAATACATCACCGGGTTCTAAACTGGTAAGAATTGCTGCAAGATCTCCGGATTTTTCTATTGCCGGTCCGGAGGTATATTTTATATTTACGCCCATTTCATTAGCAATAATCGTTGCTAACGTTGTTTTCCCAAGCCCGGGAGGACCGTACAACAAACAATGATCCAATACTTCATCACGTAATTTTGCCGCTTCAATAAATATTTTTAAATTATCTTTTATTTGATTTTGTCCTATGTACTGGCTTAAAAATTTTGGACGCAAAGACTGTTCTTCTCTTTCTTCTCCGCTATTTTGTCCGGCAGAAACTATTCTTTCTTCCATATTATTCTCCTAAACACTCATTAATAATTTTAATCCTTGTTTTACATATTCGTCAACACCGTCGTATCCAAATGTAGAGAGTTTTTTTTCAATTTTTGTTAATTCTCGTTTACTGTATCCTAATGCTTCCAACGCTAGTAACGCATCTTTTAAATAAATATCTGTTGTTGATATTTTTGAATTTGCTACATTAAAATCTATTTTCCCTTGTAGATCCAAAATAATTTGTTGTGCTGATTTTTTGCCAACTCCCGGAAATTTCATTAAGTAAACGACATCTTGTTTTTCTATTGCTGAAATAATTTCATCACTTGTCGCACCGGCAAGAATAGCTAAAGCACTTTTCGGACCAACACCTTTTACTTTTAGTAATAACAAAAATACTTTTTTTTGTTCTTTACTTAAAAAACCGTACAATGTATTTGAATCTTCCCTTACCTGCTGATTAATGTAAACTGTCATTTCACTATTAAGTTTATATTCATAAGGATTGGCTACAATAATTTCATAACCAATACCATTATTTTCAATTATTATATTAGTAGGATTTATTTCCGCTATATTTCCTTTTATGTATGCGTACATTTTTTCACACTCCATCTTTAATTATTTTATTATAAATTTAAACTTAAAAAATCTCAAGTATTTAGGTAAAATGCATTTTTTAAAAAAATCTATACTCTATAATATAAATTTCTTTATTTTGTGTTACCCCTGCATCAAGACCTTTTGGATCTTGAACTGCTGCAAACGACCAATAAAGTCTTTCTGATAATTTTTCATGTCCAATCCCTAATTCTTCATGAGAATTATGTTCCTTAGAATGTAAGTAGAACCTTTCAGTACGTGAGGCTGCAAAATCATAAACTGCTGATGCTGCCCCTTTAATACTTATTTCACTTTCCGGAACAACCTCACTGAAAACACTCAGCCCAGAAATATTAACACCTATATTATTTGTATTTATAGAGTTTACTTTATCAACCAACTCTTGCCATTTATAGACCTTTGCTCTCTCATCTTTTCTTAATTCACTAATAAAAACTTGCATTACAAAATTTCTACCTATTTGTTTAGCGATTATTCTTAAATTTTCATCATTTGTCAATTCCTTCATAAACTATTCAACTATATTATAACAAATAAACCGTTTTCTTTTCAGAAAAACAATAATACAAAAGAATACTAATATTTAGGAAGAAATTAAAAATACTAGAAACTAAAATTTTTATCGTTTTATAATTATTTAAAAAATAAATTTCATATACCTCAATAACATTTTTTATAATTATATTACTTAAAACAACTAATGGAAAAAGTATAAATTTTAGGCACAAAAGATACATATGTTAAACAAGGAAATTAAACATGTTAAAAAATATATCCATAAAGTATAAATTTTATCTATTAAGTTAAGAAAATTTAATACATATAAATATTAAATTTTTTAAAAATATTTAACTGTCTATTTATATATAACACTTCTTAGACCTAATATATAATATATTTTTAATTATAAGAACTATTAATTTTATTAATACTTATATTAAAAAATGCAATTAGAAATTTTTATATAAATAAAATATAATAAAGATATAAGGAATCGTTTTCAAATATAACAAAGGAGTGAGCATTATGAAAATTGTAAACAAAGGAACTTTTGCTTTTGAAGATTCAATCACACAAGCAGCGAAACTGTTTCCAATGTATCAGGTTTTAAATGAAGATGGAGAAATTGTTAATCCCGATTTATTTCCTGATGTAAGTGATGAAAAGCTTGTTGAATTGATGAAAGTATTGATTTTCGGAAGAACATATGACGAACGCGTCATTATTCTTAATCGACAAGGTGCATTAGGTAATTATCCGCCTGCCGGTGGTCAAGAAGCAAGTCAGCTTGCTACGACATTTGCGTTACAGGATAATGATTTTTTAGTACCTACCTACCGTGATATTCCTCCGTTATTATTACGTGGACTAACTCTTGAACAAGCATTTTTATGGTATAAAGGTCATATTAGATCAAATCAATATCCAGAAAGCATTACTGCATTTTCTCCACAAGTTATCGTAGGTGGTCAAATGCCACATGCGACCGGGGTAGCATTCGGTAAACGTTTAAAAGGTGAAAAAAATGTTGTATTAGCATTTTGTGGTGATGGCGGTTCATCGCAAGGAGATTTCTACGAAGGTTTAAATTTTGCAGGTGTTTATAATGCGCCATTAATAACTATTCTACAAAATAACGGTTACGGTATTTCAACTCCAACATCAAAACAAACAAAAGCACTTACCTTTGCACAAAAAGGTGTTGCTGCCGGTATCGCTTGTATTAAAGTAGACGGAATGGATCCGCTGACAATGTATTCTGCTGTATTAAAAGCACGTGAATATGCCATTGAGAATGGGCCGGTATTAATAGAAGCATATACGTACCGTTTAGGACCACATACCATGTCAGATGATCCTACTCGTTATCGTAGTGATGAAGAAGTAGCCGAATGGCAAAAAAAAGATCCGCTTATAAGATTAAGAAAATATCTTGCGAAAAAAGGATTATGGAACGAAACGATGGAAGAAGAAACTGTTGAAGATGTAAAACGTCAAATTAAAGAAGCTATGGTTAACATTAACAAAGCGGAAAAACAAAAAATATCAACATTCTTAGAGTATATGTTCGAAGTACCGACTCAAAATATTAAAGAACAAATTGAAATTTATAAACAAAGGGAGGCGGGATAACATGACTGAAAAAACTATTGCACAAGCTGTAACAGAAGCATTAGATTATAAATTAGCAACCGATGATAAAACTATTATCTTTGGAGAAGATGTAGGTAAAAATGGTGGCGTGTTCCGTATCACAGACGGTTTGCAAGCAAAATATGGTGATAAACGTGTTCTTGATACCCCACTTGCAGAGTCAGGAATTTTAGGATTATCTATAGGGCTTGCCGCAGAAGGATTTAGACCCATTCCTGAAATTCAGTTTTTAAGTTTTATTTTAGAAGGATTTGATGCAGTTTACTCTCAATTATCACGTTTTAGATATCGTTCAGGAAATACTCGTAATATGCCGGTAACTATCCGTTCCACTTTTGGAGGTCCTGTACATACTCCGGAATTACACTCTGATAGCTTAGACGGTTTATTAGCACAAATCCCCGGATTACGTGTTGTTGTGCCAAGCAACCCCTATGATGCAAAAGGCTTGCTGATTTCTGCCATCGAAAGTAACGACCCTGTTGTTTTTTTAGAACATCTGAAAATGTATCGTTCAATTAAAGGCGACGTTCCGGAAGAAGCTTATCGTGTTCCATTAGACAAAGCAAGTGTTGTAAGAAAAGGTACTGATGTGTCTATTATCACTTATGGATTAATGGTTCATTACAGCTTGCAAGCAGCTGAAGAATTGGAAAAACAAGGTATTTCAGTAGAAGTTGTTGATTTACGTACAGTATCTCCTATTGATATGGAAACTGTTATCACCTCCGTGAAAAAAACCGGTCGTGTCATAGTTGTTCAAGAATCACAACGTCAGGCAGGGGTTGCAGGTCAACTGTTATCTGAAATTGCTGAACGTGCATTTATGTATTTAGATGCTCCTGTTGGTCGTGTTACATCACCGGATACAACATTTGCGTTCGGTTTAGCAGAAGATTACTGGCTACCTACTCCGGAAGATATTATAGCAAAAGCTAAGGAAATATACGATTTTTAGTTGAAAGGAGGGAAAATTATGATTTATTCATTTATTTTACCGGATAGCGGTGAAGGATTACATGAAAGTGAAATTATATTATGGGGATTCAAAGAAGGTGAAACGGTCAAAGAAGACGATATTTTAGTAGAAATACAAAGTGATAAAGCTGTTATCGGTTTACCATCACCTGTCACCGGTACTATTAAAACAATATATGCAAAAGAAGGAGATATTGCTAAGGTAGGTTCGGTTATCGTTGATATAGAAACTGAACATGTACCTAATGATTCCCCAAAAGAAAAACAAAGTAATACAGAAGAAAAAATAAATATTCCTACTCCGGTATCATCTAAAAAAGAAAATAATAATGATATTGATATCCGTTTGTTAGCCATTCCTCGTGTTAGAAAATATGCACGCGAAAAAGGTGTAGATATACGCTTAGTATCCCCAACCGGTAGACGTGGGCTAGTTACAATTAAAGATATTGATAATTATTTAAGCGGCACTAACCAAGTAACAATAGATAAACATTCAATAGTAGATATTAGTCCGGAAGCCGTTATTGAAGATATAAAACCTGCTGCTCAAGAAGATATACAGCCACAAATTTCTACTATTCCTACGCATAAAGAACGCATCACACGTGTTCCGATGTCCGGTATTCGTAAAGTAATTGCCAAAGCAATGGTTTCAAGTAAGACAATTTCTCCTCATGTAACAGTGTTGGATCAAGTTAATGTTGAACGATTGGTAGAGCATAGAAATTCAATAAAACCACTCGCTCAAGATAGAGAAATAAAATTAACATATACGGCATATTTTATTAAAGCTGTTGCCGCTACATTGACAAAATTCCCGGAATTGAATGTTTCTATTGATAATGAAAAACAGGAAATTATTTATAAGAACTATATTAATGTTGGTGTAGCTACGGATACTCAACATGGATTATTTGTTCCAAATATTAAAGATACCAACCATAAGAGTTTATTTACTATAGCTCGTGAACTGGAAAAAAACACAGAATTAGCACATGCAGGTAAATTGGGCCGTGACGTTCAAACTGATGGATCAATGACTATAACTAATGTTGGATCAATCGCTACCAGCGGAGTATGGGCAACTCCAATTATTAATCAACCGGAAGTGGCAATTTTAGGTTTTGGACGTTTTGAAGAAACATTTATTCCCGATGAAAACAAACAACCAAAACTTGTTCCTATGTTAAAACTATCATTCTCATTTGATCATCGTATAATAGATGGCGGTACAGCACAACGTGCATTAAATACAATTAAAGAATACTTAGCTAATCCTGAATTATTATTGGTGGAGGGATAAGTATGGTAGTTGGAAATTTTATTCAAGAATTAGAAACAATCGTTATAGGTGGAGGCCCCGGTGGATATGTGGCTGCTATTCGTCTTGCACAACTTGGGAAAAAAGTTACTCTCTTTGAAAAAAATAAAGTTGGCGGTACATGCTTACACTGTGGATGTATCCCCTCTAAAGCAT